>JAETON010000003.1 GCA_021771695.1 Lachnospiraceae bacterium
ATAATTTATTTCGGTTGGCGAACCTTCATAAATTATAACACAGGAGGTTTTCTTGAAGCTAAAGCTGTCTCGGAACACACCTGCATAGCAGGTGGTTTATTTTTATGTTCATACAACAGAAAAATCCCGCCAAACACTGGCGGGATTCTATCTATCAAATGAAAAGAGAGGATTAAAAATATATGAAAAACTATGTTTTAAGTATATCAAAATTCCTCTCTAATACAATGTATCAAAAATAAAATTTTCTAAACAATTTCTAAATAACTCTAAAATAATTTTGGATACTCAATCACAATGGAGAACCACTCGATTTTTCTCTAAAGATTCTTTTACATCAATCACTCTCTGATTGCTGCTCCCTCTCCAATGAATTTTCGGATCATTTAATTTTTCTATGTATGGGCCGTCTACCAGTACATCTGCATTCCGTACTGCTTCCAGCGTATTGACTTCATCCCAGCAAAATCCCGTATACAGCCAAATGGTTTTCTGTGGAAATTTTTCCCTGATTTCGTGAATCAAAGCTGCCACATCTACACAATTTGCCGGATGCAGCGGATCACCGCCGCTAAATGTAATTCCGCTAATATACGGCTGTCCCAAAGCCTCAAACAGTTCCCCTTTTGCTTCTTTATCAAATTCCAGCCCGCCATGTATATCCCATGTTACCGGATTATGACAGTTTTTACATTTATGTGTGCAGCCGGACACCCATAAAACTACACGGAGACCGTCCCCATTGAGCATATCGTCTTTCGTAATATTATGATAACGCATTACATGGATTTCCTTTCTGCAATTTCTGCCATTTTAGCATCGTTTAACCTGGTATCTCCTTTCACTCGGGAATAAGAAAGATAACCATTCATTCGATCAATCTTTGTCAAATTTCTGCTTCCGCATTTCGGACAAACATCCATCTCCAACTCCTCATGACCACAGTCGTCACAATATGCCAAAGATAAATTCACCCCTTCATAATATCCCAAATCCATGGCACGGCGGACCAAAGTTTTCATTGCTTCTTTATTATAATCAATAGGATATTTCACATACTGAATTTTACCGCCATTGCTCAGCTCCCAAAATCTTCCTTCCAAATCCTGTTTTTCAATTGGTGTAATATCCTCTGTGACATGACAATGAAATGAATTACTGACATATTCTCTGTCAGAAACATTTTCTATGACACCATATTTCTCACGGAACTGTTTCACCTGAAGTCCGCATAAATTTTCCGCAGGGGTTCCATAAATGGCATACAGCCGCCCGTCCTCCTTCTTAAACTCAGCAACCTGTTCATTGATGTATTCTAATGTTTCAAGAGCGAACTGACCATCTTCTGCCAAAGATTTATGATTATGAAGCTGCTGCAGCTCATTTAATGCCGTAATTCCAAAAGATGCTGTGGCTGATTTTAACAATGGTTTAATTTTGTCATGGATTCCCAAATGCCCTCCTAAAAATCCACCTTCACAGTATGCCAGCGGATTGGTAGATGCTTTCATCTCTCCCAAATATTCGTAGGTACGGATATGGAGCCGGCGGATCAGATTCAAATAATAATCCAGCACTTCATGAAAATCTCTGTTTTCCTGTTTTGCCTTAGCATAAATCATCGGGAGATGCAGACTGACAGCTCCAATATTAAAACGTCCCACAAAAACCGGCACATCATCCGCATCTGCCGGCTCTATACCGCCTCTTTCATACCATGGAGAAAGAAATGCACGGCATCCCATTGGGCTGATAATTTTCCCATATTTTTTATACATATCAGAAATATATCCTTTTCCTGTCAAGCTCAGCCAATCCGGATACATCGTCTTACTGGAGCAACGAATTCCAGCTTCAAAAACATCTTCTAACTCTTTTCCCGGTCCATGAAGATTTTCGTCATATAAAAATACAATTTTCGGAAATAGTACAGGCTTTTTATGTCCTTCTTTTCCCTGCCCTTTTCTACGCACATCCAGCATAGAAATCGATGCCATTTTTGCAAACCGCCCGGTTCCCGTTCCTGCTGTCATCGTAATAAATGGATAATCCCCGCGGCTGGAAGACACACTATTAAATTTATACTCCAGTCCTTGAAATCCCTGTTCAAATTCACGTTCTACGTCTTTTAATGCTTCCTTCTCTGCCCTTTCCTGCGGCAATCCAAGCTCTGTATAACGTTCTAGTGCCTTCTGATAAGATTTCTCTGCATACGGTTCCAAAATCAATTCAATATTCGGCACTGTGAATCCGCCGTACTGCTGGCTTGCTGCACTTAGTACAATATCTCCAATAACATCAAATGCAACATCTAAAGTCTTTGGCTCATTATACCAAAGATTTCCCATCTCAAATCCACCCTTCAACACCTCTTCCACATCAAACAGGCAGCAATTCATCGTATCTCTTCTAGCAGACATATCGTGAATATAAATATATCCATCCCGGCATGCTTGTATCTCTTCTGTCGTTAAAAAGAACTTTTTATATAATTCTTTGTTCAACTCATTAAAAATCAAACTTCTCTTGGTAGATACCAATGCACTGTCCGTATTGCTGTTTTCTTTATCCCCAATGTACATAATAGACTGGCTTTTTTTATAAACTTCATCCAGCATCTGTACAAAGTCCTGCTTGTAATTGCGGTAATCCCGATAACTTTTTGCTACCAAAGGATTGGTCTGTTCCAATGCACCTTCTACTACATTATGCATTTCCGAAATATGCACTTCATCTTTGTGCATATCTTCTACTTTCTTTGTTACAAAATCACAGATAAAATCCAATTCTTCCTGCGTAAATTTTACCAACGCACGGTATGCCGATTTATTCACTGCTGTAACAACTTTCTGCACATTAAAATCTTCTCTGGCTCCGTCTTTCTTTACTACCCGAATCATAACTCCTTTTCCTCCCTCCTTCTATATCTATCTTTATCCACGCTCTATATACTATATATAGTGTCTATTCATTTCCTGTCCCACAATATTTTGTGAATTATTTCAATGTTACCATCCTTCTTTCGGAAAGTCAATACATAATCCTGCCTAATGTATAATTTTTCGGCACTGCTATTTTTTCAGAATTTTCAATTGCTTTTGCCATATACTCTCCAAAAGAAATCGGCAGATCTTTCTCTTTTTCAAACATCTTGGCAACACTCTTTTTTGTATCCAGCACAAATACAGACTTTGCAATCTGCGGATGCGCCAAAAGCTCCTTAATAATCTTTGGATCTTTTTTCCCATTTCCAAATATAACCACCTTTAAATGTCCAAAATTCAATTGATTCATTTGATGGTCTTCCCACTTTTTATTTGCATCCCCAAAAGAATCCGCCAAAAATGTTACTGATTTTGACGGTACTTTTGTTCCGGAATTACTTTTCTCATGATCAAAATCCGCATATGAATAGCGGACCAAATATTTGTCTCCGGTTTTTTCAAATCCTAATGCAAGAATATAACAGCTGTCCTCAATATCCTTTTGATTGCTGCATCCACAACAGCCAATACAAATGACAACAGCCATAAAAATCAAAATCCATTTATGCATTGTTCTCACTTTGCACCCTCCTTTGCATCATCAAAAATAAAGTCAATGGCAGCACCAAACCAATCAAAAGATTTCCATATAGGAAATATGAAAAATTATTCCAAAAAAAATCATACAAAGGAAGCAGCCAATTTGTCAGAAGAAGAAGGCCTCCATAAGACAGTAAAACTCCAGCCTTTCTTCCTTTTCCAAAAGCATGTTTTAGACTTTCATTCCCATAAAAAAGATACCCGCTGAACACGCAAAACACTCCCACAATCCAAAATGCAATCAAAAAAATATCCAGCCGTGCCATTAATCCGCCCGGCATAGCAACTCCCTGTGCCATGGACATCACAGGATTTTCATCATACACTGTCAATGTGCGTCCAAGAGAACCTGCAGTTGCACAATAAACTCCCAATAATAAAATTGCCAAGCCTAAAAATGAAGTGAATTTCATATTTCCATGCTCCATATCTCCCCGGTAAAACCATACAAACTCAACGGGGTGAAACAATGCAGCCAGTAAAAGCGTTCCCTTTCCAAAATCTTTCCAACCAAATTCTGTCACAGCCAACTCTCGAAATGCTAAATCCGATGCACTCAGCAATAAAACAAAAATCACTGGAATTAGCACAAACCAGAAAATACCTTCCATCACCCTTCCCCTTTCCCGGAGTCCTGTCTTGTTTACAGACCATGCCAGAAACAACAGCGGGAGTCCCACAAAAAAACCCTTCCTTCCCGGCAGCAGATATCTACTGACCATAGAAATGATATAAATATAATAAAATGCTCCATTGATAAAAAAACGTATATAATAAAAAACGGCCGCCCATGGATGCTCCTTTAGCACATTTTCCATAGAAATTCCTTTGGCAGTCTTTGCTGCAATCCAAAAATATATTCCTATGAAAATACAAGCTGCAATGACAGAAAGAACCGCACTTCCTTTATTTTCTTTTAGTACAAGTTGCGGCAGAAACAAAGCCGCCGCAGAAAATGATTCCAATATAAAAATCCGGTTCCCCTGCCGTTTTGTAATCATTTGATACTTATTTTTCATTGTCTGCCTCCTTCTGTCTTCTTCTCGCACCGTATTTCGTAAACTGCGGACGAAATTTCATGTTTTGTAATGGTGTGCGGATCACATAGTCTTGAAATGCCGTGGTTTTATCTCCCCGTTTCGCAGTCGTTGGATACATATAAGGAACTCCGTAACTTTCCAACCGGAATAAGTGAACAAAAACAGCCAAACATCCTAAGAAAAATCCATACAATCCCCAGAAAGCACACATGGCAATGAGAAAAAATTTTAGCAGTCGGAAAGCTCCTGTAAAGATTTCATTGGGAATTGAAAAAGAAGCAATCGCAGTCAAAGCTACAACAATTACAACAATGGTACTGACAATATGGGCATCTACTGCCGCCTGTCCTACAATCAGACCTCCTACAACCCCAATGGTTCCTCCCAACTGTCCCGGCAGACGGATTCCTGCTTCTCTCAAAAGCTCAAAAGAAAGTTCCATTAACAGCACTTCCACGACAACCGGAAACGGTACTCCTTCTCTGGCTGAAATCAATGCCAGCAAAAAAGGCGTCGGCAAAACTTCTGGGTGATAACTTGCTAAAGCCACATAAAAGCCCGGCAGACCTACTGCTAAAAATGCCGAAATATATCGTAGAAATCTTGCAAATGTTGCTGTTTCCCATCGATTATAATAATCGTCGCTGGCTTGAAAAAATACATTCATTGTCACTGGAAGCAGCAATGCCATTGGTGAATTATCCACAATGACTGCAATTCTTCCTTCTAATAATCCACTGGCTGTTTTATCCGGACGCTGTGTCAGTTGATAAGTGGGAAATGGCGTTTTCGTATTTTTTTCTAGAAACTGCTGAAGCATTCCGCTGTCCAGCACTCCATCCACACAGATCAACTCCATTTGTGCTTTCACCTGTTCCAATACATCCTTCTGTACAAGATCATCAATATACATTAGGGCATAATCTGTTTTACTTCTGGTTCCTATCTGCTTTTGTACCACTTTTAAACGTGTATCACGGATTCTCCTTCTTACCAGCGCTGTATTTGTGCGAAGACTTTCATTAAAACTATCCTTCGGTCCGACCATGGCAACCTCCTGATCGGCATTCTGCACACCTCTTGTTGGCGGCATTTTACTGGAAATAAGAACAGCCTGCTCCTCTCCATCGATAAATACCACTGTATTTCCCGATAAAATTCCCGTTAATGCTTCTTCCATAGCTGCAATCCGCTTCCGATCTGCACTTTCAATCATCCATTGGTCCATCGCTTCTTTTGTAGAAACCAGTGGTTCTATAAGTAATGGTTTGATCACAGATTCCTGTATCATTTCTGTATTTACCAATCCATCCATGTAAACCACATAAATCTTTATATTTCTCTTTTTCCCAATGGAAAATTCCTTCTTAATTAAGTCATTGCAATCCTCCATCACTGTTTCCACATATCTGATATTTTTTCTTAAATCATTGGATATTTTCCCTTTTAACTTATGATCCCGTCCATGAAACTGATCCATAGCAACCGACCTTTCCTTTTTTCGATTAGTATGGAAAAAGAAGGATTTTTTATACATAAAAACAGGACCACATCTCTGTGGTCCCATTCGTCTTTCTTTCTAATTTTCTTCTTTTATGTTACGGATAACTGCCATTTCCTGATTATACAAGTGATCCCGCATAATCTTTCTTGCTTCTTCCTTTTTCCCAGAAAACATTGCTTTTGCCAATTCTCTGTGTTCCCTCAACAGTGCTGCATGATACTCTGTATCTTTAATATACTCTAAACGATAGCGGTACATTTGTTCTCTTAAATTATTTAAAATCTGAATCAGTCTTGCATTTCCCGTTGCATCAAAAATCGTATCATGAAATTCCATGTCACTGTCTGCAATCGCCGCATTATCTCCTAATTCAATAGCTTTTTCAAATTCTTTCAACGCTTTTTCAATTGTCTCTTCCGCCTCTTCATTCATCCGCTCCGCTGCCAGCTCTGCCGCCAATTCCTCCAACGATGTGCGGACTTCCAAAACATCCCGCAAATCCTTTTCTGTAATACTGGCAACTTCTGCACCTTTTCTCGGAATCATAACAACCAAACCTTCCAGTTCCAGCTTACGAATTGCTTCTCTGACTGGTGTACGGCTGACACCCAAACGATTTGCCAATGCAATCTCCATTAAACGCTCTCCGGGAGCAAACTCTCCTGTTATAATTGCCTGACGCAAAGTATTAAATACAACGTCACGCAGCGGCAGATATTCATTCATGTTTACCTTTAATTTATCACTCATCGTTTTTTACTTCCTCCTGCTTCTCCTATTGTATTGGCTCAACTACATAAGCCTGCTTTACATCTTTCATGCTTCGCAGTGACTCCAGTGCCTGCTTCGCCGTTTTCTGATTAGAAAAAATTCCAAAAATCGTCGGCCCGCTTCCACTCATTAAAGCCCCCATTGCTTCATGCTTCATAAGATGCTCTTTTACTTTTTGGATAATTGGATATTCCGGTATCGTTACTGTTTCCAGCACATTCTCCAGACGGCTGCAGATGCCTTTTAAATCTTTCTGCTTCAAACACTCTATCATACCATCAATATCCGGATGTCTTTCCAGCTGATCCAATTTCAAGTTTTTATAAACAAATGCCGTTGATACACTAATTCCCGGCTTTGCAATTAAAATATAACATCCCGGCATCGGATCAATCCTTGTAAGTTTCTCTCCAATTCCTTCTGCTAAAGCTGTTCCTCCCCATATGCAGTATGGAACATCTGCTCCCAATGTTACTCCGATGTCACAAAGCTCCTCTTTAGAAAGACCTAAATCAAACAATTGATTCATTCCTTTTAGTGCTGCCGCACAATCAGAACTGCCTCCTGCCATTCCGGCAGCCACAGGAATTCTTTTCTTTAAAACAATCTTCACTCCTGTTTGAATCTGATATTTCTCTTTCATTAAGGCCGCCGCACGGTATACCAGATTTTTCTCATCTGTCGGAAGAAAAGAAAGATTACAGTTCATGGAAACTTGATTCTCTTGTGTCTTTTCCATTGTTAAAGTATCATAAAGTCCCACCATCTGCATAATCATCTTAACTTCATGATACCCATCCGGGCGTCTCCTCAAAACATCCAGCCCAAGATTAATTTTTCCATATGATTTTAGAACAATATGGTCCATATCTGCTCCTTTATCCTATTGAAAGTATTTACTTTTCTAATATACTTGTATACAACACATTATAATATTGTTCTAAAAAAAATGCAATCCTTAATTGCACCCCATCTCTTTTACAATTAACAGCGTATCACCTGGTTTTACTTCTTCAATTCCTTCATTTTGTTCTTGAATGCTTTCCACTGTTGTAAAAAATGCTTTTGCAATGGACCATAAACTATCCCCATCCTTTACAATATAACCCACAATTCCCGGTATTTTTTGAATCATATCGTAATCCAAAGGTTCTTCCTTCACATCAACCATAACTCTCTGCTCTGTTTTATGAAAAGAAATAAAATCAAATACAATAGATGTTTTGATTTCAATTTCATCCCCTTCCGTGGGAACTCCAGTCATTTGATCCAGCCGCACATCCAACTGATAGTCATCCTCTCCGGTAAGCCCTCTTGCTTCTACAAAAAATGTAAACGGTTCCATATAAGTATCACTCATAACCGGCGTCTGGTCTTCCGTAGAAAGATACAAAACATCTGCCATCCATACTCCTTCTACATTCAGTCCCTGTTTGGTCACTTCTACATCATCCACACTGCAGCTTCCTTTCACAGACAGTACTTGCAGAAGTTTCCCAGGCTCTTGTTGAATTGGAAATCTTTTTGCTGCTTTCATAATTGCTTGATTTTTTCCAATCAATGTTTCAAAATCAAACATCCGGTATTCCGGCACCAATTTTGCATTCATATGATAACCATCATCCACATATGACAATGTCTGATCTTCATATATTTTAATATCACAATCCAGCGTTACATCTACAGACACTACCCGTTCTTCTCCATCCACATCCGGGCGTATTTCCAACTGCTGATTTCCGGGCATCATGCCGATTCTTCCGACCATACCCGGTGCACACTCATAACATTCTATTTCTGTGTGAACCGGCACTTCCCATCTGGCATACTGTACGGGAACCTGCTCATCTTCTCCAAGATACAGCAGAAAAACATGCATAATACCTTGAATCTCAATAGTATGATCTGCAAGCTTTCCTTGAAGATTTTCCATATCCACCTGACTCCAAAGCATTTGATAAATATTTGCTTTATTTGCCGGAAGAACAAGTTCTTCTTTCAACCTTGCAATATCCTTTTTATTTACAATCAAATCTGTCACTTGAATTTCTTTTTTTAACGTTGATACTCCTTCATCAAAAATATCTACGATTGCCTCTTCCTTCATTTCCTCATTAATCTGGAGCGTAAAAGTTAAGATTACACGAATACTGAGCTTTCTGGAATTAATCAGCACGGTATTAATATCATCAATGGTATATTTCACCTTCACATAATCTGCCGGGACAACCCCTTCAATATGTATATATTCTTCAAATGGCAGTGAATAATCCAAAGATTCCAAAAAAGTTCTTGGATCATTTGCTCCATAAAGTCCTTGAAAATGAAATTCCCCTTTCATACGGACCCTGTCTACCATCATTTCCGTCTCCTGCATTAAAATGGTTCCTTTGGTCTGTATAATTTTTTCAATATCCGGCTTTGTATCCGGTACATTACAGTCTTGATCTATGGTAATCTGTACTTGTTTTCTTTCTTTTGCCACAATTCCGTAAAAATCCTTTTTATTAAAATCCATAAAAATTCCTCCCTGTCTGTATATACAAATATATTCAAACAGGAAGGAATCTATGCCTTCATCATTCAATTAATTTTCCAACAGCATCATACGGACATCTTTTGTAATGACGTCTTGATAGCTGAAACTCACGGTTTTACTCTGAGTCTTTCCAGATTTATCCTCAAGCTCTACTAAAAAAATATTTGGATACGTTTCAGTAATAACCCCCTGTGCAGTCTCGAATTTATGACGTCCTCTGTTAGCACTGATCTTAATTTTGTTTCCAACTTGATTTTTGATTGACTGACGAACTCTCTGCAAGTCTAATTGTGTCATGCTTTTCACCTCGTTCCATTTGCAGAACCGCCCAAAATCCTGCATGGTTTCTGTACTATTCTATCATTATGTCCGTCCTTTGTCAAATTTATACAGAGAAACCGCCAAACTTTCGTCATTTTACCAAATCCTTTAGGAAATAATTTTCTCTAAGAGCGTCACAGATGCCATAGCATCTTCCGTATAATAATCCGCTCCAATATCCTTTGCAATATCTTCTGTCAAGACAGCTCCCCCTACCCAAATTGGACAGGTACAACCATCCTCTCTCAATCTTGCAATTGTTTTTTCCATGGAAACTACCGTTGTAGTCATCAATGCACTTAATCCAATCGCTTTCGGCTGATACTTATGATATGCCTCAACAACCTGTTCTATCTTTACATCTTTTCCAAGATCTATGACACCATATCCGTAGCTTTCCAAAACGACTTTTACAATATTTTTCCCTATATCATGAATATCCCCTTCCACGGTTGCCATGATAACCGGACCTTTTTCCTCTCCTCCTGTAGATGAAAATGATTCTTTGACTACTTCAAAAGCTTTTTTCGTTGTTTCCGCAGATTGAATCAACTGAGGTAAAAAGATTTTTCCGGTTTCATAATCTCTTCCAACGATATTTAATGCCGGAATAATCACGTTGTTAATTAAATCCAAAGGTTCTGCCTTTTTCAATTCTTCTCGGACAGAATTTTCCACTTCATCTCTTAATCCATGGATAATAATATCTTTCAAGCTGAATTCTGCAGACGGTACCACCGCTTTTATTTCCACCTGTGATTGTTTTTCAATATATCTCTGGCTGTCAACATCTTTATAAAACAACACATGAAATGCATCAATAGCTGCCATTAACTCCCGGTCCAATGGATTAATAATCGGCAGATCCAATCCTGACTGCATGGCAAGAACCAAAAATGTCCGGTTCAAAAGGGGCCGGTTCGGCAGTCCAAACGATACATTGGAAACTCCCAAAACGGTATGAACGCCAAGTTCTTTTACCATTTCAATCGCACGAAGAGTTTCTTTTACTTCTTTTTGCTGTGCAGATGCCGTCAGCGTCAAACAGTCTATAATAATATCTTCTTTTCCAATTCCATAGGTTTCTGCCTTTTTTATGATTTTTTTGGCTATTTCAAAACGTTCTTCTGCTTTTAGCGGAATTCCTTCATCTAAAGTCAATCCAATGACAACCCCGCCATATTTCTTCACAATTGGAAAAACAGCATCCATAACTTTATCTTTTCCATTAACAGAGTTGATCAGCGGCTTTCCATTATAATAACGACATGCCTTTTCAATGGCTTCCGGACTGGAACTGTCAATCTGCAGCGGCAGTGTAATCACTTCCTGCAAAAGCCTAATGACCTGTTTCATCGTTTCTGGTTCATCAATTCCCGGAAGTCCTACATTGACATCTAAAACGTCTGCACCTGCTTCATCCTGTTTTACCGCTTCCACAATCAATTCATCATAGCGTTCTTCTAACAGTGCTTTTTTCATTTTTTTCTTTCCGGTAGGATTCAACCGTTCCCCACAGACAATCACTCTGTCTCCAAACGTGACAGTTTTTGTCTGACTGGAAACCCTTGTTTTTTTTACAACATTTCTCTCTGAAACATATTTCGGTGCAGCCAAAGAAAGCTGGCGAATAAATTCCGGTGTCGTTCCACAGCATCCACCTGCAATGGCAGCTCCCCTTGCCATATAATCTTTCATTGCTTCTACATATTCTTCCGGTGTTACATGATAATGGGTTTCCCCATGTTCCAGACATGGAAGTCCTGCATTCGGCTGAAGCATGACTGGAATTACTGCTGTATCCAAAATTTCATCAATGATCGGTTTCAATTCCTCTGGTCCAAGGGAACAATTGACGCCAAGCACATCCACCCCAAGACCTTCTGCCACATTTACAAAGGTGACCGGATCATTTCCGGATAATGTTCTTTTATTTTGTTCAAAAGTCATGGTTACAAAGACTGGAAGCTCTGTATGCTCTTTTACTGCCAAAACTCCTGCCTTGACTTCATACAAGTCACTCATTGTCTCAAATAGAACAGCGTCAACTTCGTCTTTCACCGTTTCTACCTGTTCTAAAATAATATCATAAGCCTCATCAAAGGTCAGCGTTCCCATCGGCTCCAGCAGTTGTCCAATTGGCCCAATATCCAGAACAATATATGCATCCTCTTCTCTGCCGGCCTGTCTTCTTGCTTCTTTCGCATTGGTAACTGCTGCCTTTAACATGTCTTTTGCTTCATACTTTGCTTCACTCATTTTTAAGCGGTTGCAGCCAAATGTATTGGTTGTAATAAAATCAGCCCCGGCATCTAAATACCTTCGATGTATGGATTGCAAAAGATCGGGACGGTCAATATTCAATTCTTCCGGAATGGCCCCGGCTGCAAGTCCCGCCTGCTGAAGCTGGGTTCCCATAGCTCCATCAAATATCAGCAATTCTTTTCCGATTCGGTCTCGTAACATCTTTGTCCTCTCTTTCTAAAACAGCAGTCTTCCTTCATTACACAATCCCCACACTGTTTTTTTCGTTTCTTTGTACCAATTCCAATCAAACCAAGCATTGATTTCTGCGGAATCAGCAAGTAATCTGATGTCATGGTAATCGCAAGCCTTTTATGAATATCAAGAATTTTTGCAATTTTTCGGTTAAATTCCAGCGGAAAATCCCCATATCCCGGACAAGCTCTGTAAGTACGGTTTGGATATCCCAGTTTTTCCTCATATTCATTACAAAATGCCTCTAAATATGCACTGGCCGCTGCATCCATAACTGTTGCACGTGTCATATCAATTCTTGAATAATATTTTAGTTTTCTTTCTAAAGCAATTCCTAAGGTACAGCCAATTAACAGACATTCCTCACAATTTTCTAATAATTCCTTCATCTGCTCTCCAATAATTTCATCCCCTGTTTCTTCAATCCGTAAAGGATTTTCAGCTAGAGCAAATTTTCGGCATACCACACCCGGCTGTGATACTTCTTTGACCTCCTGAATACAACTGTCAATCATATGATCCATTTCTTCTGAAATCTCTTGATTTCCATATCCAAGATATTTTAACATTGTTTCTTTAATCATGGTTTAATTCTTTCAATACTGTTGGAATACTGGAAAAAATACGGTTGGCAATTTCCGGTTTATTCATCGTATAAATGTGAATTCCATCCACGCCATTTGTAATTAAATCAATCATTTGATGTGCCGCATAATTAATTCCAATTTCTTTCATCGCTTCCGGATAATTATAATATGTCTCCAACATGGTTGACAACTGGTACGGAATAGAACATCCACACATTTTTGCTGTACGAAGCAGGGATTTTGCATTGGTCACTGGCATGATTCCTGCTAAAATCGGTACTTGTATTCCAATCTTTCTTGCTTCTTTCACTAATCGGTAATAATAATGATTGTCAAAGAAAATTTGTGTAATCAGATATTGGGCTCCTGCATCTACTTTTTTCTTTAATGCTGCCAAATCATCTTGAAAACATGATGCTTCCATGTGTGTTTCCGGGTAACATGCTCCAGAAAGGCAAAACTGCTCTGGAAAATTTTTATGAATAAATTCATTTAACTCACTGGCGTAATGAAAATCTAAATTTTCTGTATGAAAATCCACTGCGTCTGCAGGATAATCTCCCCGCAGTGCCAAAATATTATCAATGTCTGCTTCCTTTAATTTTTGACATTCTGCCAAAACATCTTCTTTTGTCGATGTAATACAGCTTAAATGTGCTACAGACTCAATTCCATAATTTTTCTTAATGGCCGAAGCAATTTCGACTGTTCTCCCTTTGGTTGAACCGCCTGCCCCATATGTAACACTAATAAAATCCGGAGAGAGTTTTGACAATTCCTCTATGGTATCGTATATAGAGGAAATATCTCCCTCCTTATTCTTTGGCGGAAACACTTCAAAGGAAATCGTCGCTTTTTCTTTTAATATTTCTGATATTTTCATAGACATATCTCCTATTAATTTAGTATGTTATAAATTTTAGCATGTTCATTTTTTTCTGTCTACATCTATATCCCAAATCGTAAAATGTGCTGGAAATAATATCTTATTATCTCCAGCACATTTTATGCTTTCTATCCTTTATTCTGTTTTGTCATCCTCTTCCCATTGGGCAAATCCTGTCTGAAAATCCGGCGCCTCAATCACAGTTTCTTCTTCCTGCTGTGATTCTCCTTTTTCGGAAGTTTCAGCATCTTCTTTTTCCTCTGGTTTTGGATTTTTATATTTGTCGAAAATTTCCATAAATTCTTTTCCAGTAATGGTTTCTCTTTGAATCAGAAATTGAGCTGCTTCATCTAAAATATCCATATTATCACGGATATAGGCAACTGCCTTTGCGTAAGCATCTTTTAACATCCGCATAACCACTTCATCCACTTTTGCTGCTGTAGATTCTGCACAATTCATAACTGCACGGCCATCCAGATAACGGTTGGTAATAGATTCCAGTCCAACCATGCCAAATTCCTCCGACATACCATACTGAGTCACCATTGCTCTGGCAATCGATGTTGCACGTTCAATGTCATTGGATGCTCCCGTTGTAATTGTGTTAAATTTCACTTCTTCTGCGGCACGTCCTCCAAAGAATGAAACCAAATCTGCCAGCATCTCATCCTTTTTGTTCAAGTATTTCTCTTCTTCCGGACGCTGCATCGTATATCCCAACGCTCCCATTGTACGTGGTACAATGGTAATTTTCTGTACGGGCTCAGACTCTTTTTGAAGTGCCATAACCAGTGCGTGGCCGACTTCATGATAAGCCACAATCTGTTTTTCCTCGTCCCCAAGAATTCGGTCTTTCTTTTCTTTTCCTGCAATTACTACTTCCACTGCTTCAAACAAATCTTTCTGAGACACTGCTTTTCTTCCGGCTTTTACTGCTCCCAGTGCAGCTTCATTAATCATATTTGCCAAATCTGATCCAACAGCTCCCGAAGTTGCCAATGCAATCTCTTCAAAATCAACCGTTTCATCCATTTTAACATCTTTTGCATGGACTTTTAACGTTTCAATTCTACCCTTTAAGTCTGGCCGTTCTACAATCACACGACGGTCAAATCGTCCCGGACGAAGCAAGGCTTTATCTAAAACCTCAGGACGGTTGGTTGCTGCCAAAATAATAATACCCTTTGATGTATCAAATCCATCCATCTCCGCCAGTAAAGCATTCAATGTCTGCTCACGCTCATCATTGCCGCCGCCATGGATTCCGTTATCACGGCTTTTACCAATGGCATCAATCTCATCAATAAAAATAATACAAGGTGCCATAGACTGTGCCTGTTTAAACAAATCACGGACTCTGGATGCCCCAACACCAACAAACATTTCTACAAAATCTGAACCTGACAATGAGAAAAATGGTACATTTGCCTCTCCTGCAACAGCCTTCGCAAGCAGCGTTTTTCCTGTTCCCGGAGGACCAACAAGTAAAGCTCCCTTAGGCAGTTTCGCTCCAATCTTCGTATATTTATCCGGGTGATGAAGGAAATCTACCATCTCTGTCAATGTCTCCTTGGCCTCTCCCTGTCCGGCCACATCTGCAAAAGTAACTCCTGTCTTTTTCTCCACATAAACCTTTGCATTGGATTTGCCGACTCCCATCATGCCGTTTTTCCCACGCATCATCATCACAAGAAATCCGAAAATCAATATTGTCGGCACTAAATTCAGCACCACGGTCCAAAATGTTTCCATCGGATCCTGCGGTTCTTTCTCAAACTTTACGCCGCTGCTTTTTGCAAGACGGTCTACCAGCTGGTAATCTCCATCAATCCTTTCCACTTTATATGTTGTTTTATAAAAAGGATTTCCTGTTTTCTTTGGAACAATCTTTAACTGGCTGTCTGTAATCACAACACTCTTTACCTGATTTTTATCCAGCATTGTAATAAATTTATCATAAGAAATGGTTGTTTCCGTTCCATTCTTCCACTTAGAAAGAATTTGATTAAAAAAGAATGTTCCTAGAATTGAAATAATAAGAAATATCACCAGCATTTTCGCTGTCTTTTTTTTATTTTCATTATCATTTTTGTTTCTTTTATTCTGTTGATTATTCAAATTAGCTCCTCCTTTGATTCATAAGCACCATTATATGATTTCTAATTTTATAAATCAATAAAACTATTCTAAACTTTTTATGATTTTAACGAAAAACCGTATCTTTTTCATAATATTGACTTTTCAAAACCAAATACGGACAGGATTTTCCGTTTTTTTGTTGCTCTTTTGTTACTCCAATCAAACTTGTATCGATATACACATGATCTTCATCCATAGTAAATTCTTTCACTTTAATCTGATAACCTTTCCCCGGCTGCTCTCCGTATCCAATGACATAATACGTATAATCACGTGTCGAATACGTAAAATGAAAAACTTCTTTCTTTTCCTGATCAATCAATTCTTTTAGTTCTTTCGGAATCACACTCTGCCTGCAGACTGCATAGGAAACCTCTTCCCGTTTCCCCTGTACATCTTTTTTTACGCATCCCGCCATAAATAGCAGCATACTGAACATGAAAATATAACTCCATCGTTTCATACTATTTCCTATGTTTTTTTATACTCTATGCAGCTTTTCTTAAAATAAGACTTTTTGAATCATTGACTTTTTTTCTATCTTTTCTTTTGTAATAATATAATTCTGATAAAAATGTTCTTTTGCCTGCAAGACTTTACTCAAATCATTTCCATGTATCTCTGCCAAAATATCGCCTTTCTTTACAGTATCCCCAACTTTTTTACGCAATATTAATCCTGCCGAAGGATCAATGCTGCTGTCTTTCGTTTCACGTCCACCGCCCAGTATCAAAGAACAGATTCCCATTTCCTCTGTCTCAATTCTGCCGACAAACCCATCCTCTTTTGCAGGTATTTCTTCTATAATATCCGCTTTTGGAAGTATAGATACATCTTTTACTGCTTGAATGTCTCCACCCTGTGCTTTCACAAACTCTATGAATTTGTCCATTGCTTTCCCGCTTTTTACCGAATTCTCTATTTTCTGCATTGCTTCATCCATATTACCTGCTTTCTGTGCTGCAATCAGCATATAGGAACCTAAGGTATAAACCAATTTCGTGAAATCTTTGGGACCATTTCCCTGTAAAGTCTCAATGGCTTCTTTGACTTCCAAAGCATTTCCTATGGCATATCCAAGGGGTTCATCCATATTGGAAATCACTGCTGTCATTTTTCTGCCTGCTTCAGTTCCAATATCCACCATAATCTCTGCCAATTTTTCAGCATCCGCCGGCTTTTTCATAAATGCCCCATTTCCAGTTTTTACATCCAATACAATGGCATCCGCCCCTGCTGCCAGCTTTTTACTCATAATGCTGCTTGCAATCAATGACATTTCATCCACCGTTGCCGTCACGTCACGCAATGCATACAGCCGTTTATCTGCTGGTGCTAAATCTTTGGTCTGTCCCACAATGGCCATTCCAATATCTTTTACCTGCTGAATAAAGTGAGATTCTGAAAGTTCTGTTGAAAATCCCGGAATACTTTCCAATTTATCAATAGTTCCTCCTGTATGTCCCAATCCTCTTCCAGACATTTTTGCCACAGAAACACCTAGGGAAGCCGCAATCGGTCCCAAAGCCAGTGAAGTTTTATCACCAACTCCGCCTGTGCTGTGTTTATCCACCTTTATACCGCTGATTTCTGATAAATCCAGCAAATCACCGCTTTGTGCCATTGCTGCCGTTAAATGATACGTTTCTTCTCGATTCAATCCCTGAAAATAAACCGCCATCATCATGGCAGACATTTGATAATCTGGTATCCTGCCTTCCGTATACTCATGAATCATCCATTGAATCTCTTCTTCTTTTAAATGTTTTCCGTTTCGTTTCTTCAAAATCAAATCATACATTCTCATATGGGACGCCCCCTTTCAATTTATCTGTCATTTATTATATCATATCCGCCTGCTTATGTATGTTTTCCTTATTTTTGTTCATAATATTCTATGGGCAGAATATCATTGACAGACAAAATCTTATTTGATATACTGAAATCAGTAACAATTACTATTATTAGTAAAGGAGGTCATTATGGCTGATTTAAAAGGAACAAAAACAGAAGCAAATTTAATGGCAGCGTTTGCCGGAGAATCTCAAGCCCGCAATAAATATGATTTTTATGCAAGCCAAGCCAAAAAAGACGGTTATGTTCAATTTGGAAATATTTTTTCTGAAACTGCATTAAACGAAAAAGAACACGCAAAAATCTGGTTCAAGTTACTCCATGGTGGAAGTGTTCCATCTACCATTGATAATTTAAAAGATGCTGCTGCTGGCGAAAACTTTGAATGGACAGATATGTATCCAACCTTTGCAAAGGAAGCAAAAGAAGAAGGCTTTGATGAAATTGCAAATTTATTCTCCATGGTAGCTGAAATTGAAAAGCATCATGACGAACGCTACCAGCAGCTTACTGAAAATCTTGAAGAGGACATTGTATACAAAAGAGATGTGGAAGTTGCATGGATTTGTACCAATTGTGGACATGTGCACTATGGAAAAAACGCTCCACAAAAATGTCCTGTATGCGGCCACCCGCAAAAATACTTCAAAATTGATGTAAAAGACTACTAAAATACGGAAAAGACATAAGTTCCGACACACTTCCTTCGTCCAGATGTGTTTGGTCCTTATGTCTTTTCTCTTACCCTCTTTTGGCTCTTATGCCTTTTTACCGAGATGTGTTTCGGCTATATTGTTTTCCCTTAAGTTTGTTTGGCTTTTGTGCCTAAACTATATGAATCCCCTGTTTGTGTAAATATGTTTTATTTATTTTTATATTTTTTGCTTTTTACGGCCGCGTTTTTTTAGTGCTGCTATCAATCCAATGATAAGCAGGATATCTATTACAAAAAGTACTTTTCTTTTTACATCGGATGATTTTATGCTTTTTGATGTTTGCTCTTTTACATGGACTTTTTGATCCATTGCTTTTAGTTTTTCTGAATTTGTGATTTCTTCGATTGTTAAATATTTCTTCAAGTTCCACCTCGTATCATAAATCTTTCTTTTTTTGTAATAAAACTCAGTTGCATTTTCGTTCTTTGAGAATTCTTTCATTTGTCCATCTGAATTTATGAAATATTTCAGCTTTGTTTTTGAAAATGTAAGATTCCATTGGAATGGTTCAAAAGATAGTGTCCGGTAATCATCACTGTCTGTCTCAAATAATCCATGGGCTATCTCCCATTTTCCGTTGGTTTTCTTTAAGGAAGCTACAACACAGTCTCCTTCTTCTACCTGTTCTTTTTGATGATAAGACCAGTTGTAAGTAATCGTTTCATTCTTTGGAACCACATATCGATGATCTTCTTCTCTTTTTTCAATGGAGGCTTCATTTAATTCTACATTTATGTAATCGGTTACCTTTAGTACAAGATAATCCCGCGAAACATGACTTACTTTTCCCACCATTAATATATCTTGATTACTGTTTTGTATGATTAAATCTTCTATATCTCCTGCAAATGCCGCTTGCGGCTGAATCAAAAATAGCAATAGCAGCATTACAGCAATCAGTATTTTTTCCCTCATTTGCTGCCCCCTCTCCCTCTCGTCATTTACATTATAACCAAAAGAAATAGACGATTTATGACGAAAAAACTGAAAAAATCTTACTTTTTCCTTAAATTACGAAACAAAAAAAGAAGCTGACACTCTATAGACATTTATCTACTTTCACATCAGCTTCCTGAATTTTTTAATTATCAAACTTAAGCAGTCTTTATTTTACAGATAAAATCTGCATATTAGCCTGTCCTTCTAACGCTCCATATGTGAAGGAGATTTTGCTTCCTTCTCCCTTCTTATTCAAAGCTTCTTTTACTGCTTCATCTTCCACAAAGAAAGTCATAAATTCCCCATTGGACATTTCAACTTCTATGGAGCTGGAATCTACCCATCCATTGAAAGTTCCAGTTCCACTCTTTGGTTTTTTCTGTTCGTCTTCTTTTGTTGCTACATCATCCTTATCTACTGCTTCCGTGGCAGCTTCTGTGGTTTCTGATGTTGCTACAGTTGTCTCATCTTCCTCTGTTGCTTCTGTCCCTTCTTCTGTGGCAGCTTCTGTGGTTGTAGTATCTGATTCTGGGCTGCTTGGGCTTTTCTTTCCACATGCTGCCAAAGAAACTGTACCAATTAATAATATACTTGCTATCAATAAAAATCTCTTTCTCATAATTTATACTCCTTTCAACCTTTTTTTCAGTATAGCCTATTTCCTTTAGAATGGCAAGACGGTATCATATTCCAGCATTTTTACACATATCATTAGAGGTAGAACTTTGAGGAGGGTATATGTTGAACGAAAAATATCAAATACTGTTAGACCAATATGATATTTGTGCTGATTATTTGAAGCGGGGCAGAGGCGGAATTTTATGCCATACCAATCACGGCATCTACGCTTTGGCACAAACTTCTTTATCTGAAGACCGCCTGTGTGCAGTATCCCAATGGACAGAATTATTGAAATCTGCACATTTTTCTAATGTTGACCAATACATTTTAAATAAAAACGGTTGTTTCCTTTCCTATGATAAATACTATGAAACCTACGCTTTAAGAAAAACATTTTCTGGTACAGAATGTGACATTCATTCTATGAACGATGTTCAAACGGCTGCTGCGAATCTAGGAATATTTCATCGAACATCCAAGGATATTTCATTCCCATCGAAAAATTTACGAAAATATACTTCCATCCACAAACATTACCAGCAGAAATATTCAGAAATGAAAAGTATTTCCCGGTATATCAGAAACAAAAAAAATAAAGGAACCTTTGAATACTTATTTTTAGAACAAACAAAGGATTTCTGGAAACAGATGGAAACAGCACTGCATTATCTGGAAATGGCTGATCCTTCCCATATAGGATGGTGCCATGGTGCTTATAACCATCATAATATTTTAATAACCGGGGGCTTTCCTGCTACCATTCATTTTGAGCATTTTTTCTATGGCTATCCAATACTGGATCTATATTACTTTTTAAGAAAAACACTGGAAAAAAATAATTATAATTTTGCTTTTTGTGAAACAGTTATACAAAACTATCACCAGGAATTCCCTTTAACTTCCAAAGACCAAAAATGCCTTTACGGTCTTCTTTTGTTCCCGGAAAAATTCTGGAAAATTTCCAATCAGTACATGGGACACAAAAAACATTGGGTTTCCCCTCGATACATTGACAAATTGGAAGAATTTGTCTCATCAAAAGAGCTTCGAGCACTTTTTCTCGAAAAATATGTACAAATTTATAATGTATTTTAGCTCATTTTAAGGTATAATTAAACAAAGGCATTTTAAATAACTTAAAGGAGGAGTTAATTTATGAATTACAAAGAAACTTATCAGGAATGGCTTTCCAACCCTTATTTTGATGAAGCTACAAAGCAAGAGTTAAAAGCTATTGAAAATGATGACAATGAAATTAAAGAACGCTTTTATGCTGACCTGGCATTTGGAACTGCCGGACTTCGCGGAATTATCGGTGCTGGTATTAACCGTATGAATATTTATGTTGTCAGAAAAGCTACACAGGGATTGGCTGATTATATTTTAGAGCAGAATACAGATAAAAAACGTGTCGCTATTGCATTTGATTCCAGACATATGTCTCCGGAATTTGCAGATGAAGCGGCAAGATGTCTCGCAGCCAATGGAATCAAAGCATTTATTTTTGAATCTCTCCGCCCAACTCCTGAATTATCCTTTGCCGTAAGACATTTGGATTGTATCGCAGGAATCAACATCACAGCCAGCCATAACCCACCGGCATATAATGGATACAAAGTATATTGGGAAGACGGTGCACAGTTTACAGATCCTCATGCATCAGGAGTTACTGCAAAAGTTAATGCTATTACAGATATTTCTACCTGCAAGACGATGGCAAAAGATGATGCTGTATCCGCTGGATTATATGAAGTTATCGGCAAAGAAGTTGATGATGCTTACATTGCAGAAGTTGAAAAACAGGTATTCAACCAGAAAGCAATTGATGAAATGGCATCTAAATTAAAAATTGTTTACACTCCTCTTCACGGAACTGGAAACCTGCCAGTCCGCCGTGTCCTTGACGATTTAGGATTTAAAAATGTATACGTTGTACCGGAACAGGAATTACCAGATGGTGATTTCCCTACAGTAAGCTATCCAAATCCTGAAGCAAAAGAGGCTTTTGAACTTGGTCTTGCTCTTGCGAAAGAAAAAGACGCTGATTTAGTTTTAGCTACAGATCCAGATGCCGACCGTCTCGGTGTATATGTAAAAGATACAAAATCAGGAGACTATATTCCATTGACAGGTAACATGTCTGGTTCCCTGTTATGTGAATATGTTTTAAGCCAGAAAAAAGCAATCAACGGTTCGCTTCCGGAAGATGGTGCTGTTGTAAAATCTATCGTTACAACAAATCTGGTTGATGCTGTTGCTGATGGTTACAGTGTAAAATTAATTAAGGTATTAACTGGATTTAAGTGGATCGGTAAAGAAATCCTTGGATTTGAAACTACTGGAAAAGGAACATACCTCTTTGGCTTAGAAGAAAGCTACGGATGCCTGATTGGAACTTATGCCAGAGATAAAGATGCTGTATCTGCAACAGTTGCTCTTTGTGAAGCTGCTGCTTACTATGCAACTCAGGGTAAAACATTATGGGATGTTATGATTGATATGTATGAAAAATATGGATACTATCTTGACCGCATCACTGCTATGGACTTCCCAGGATTAGAAGGAATGGATACAATGAAAAAGATGCTGGCTGATTTCCGCGAAAATCCTCCAAAAGAAATTGCCGGATTCAAAGTTGAAAAAGTCCGTGATTACGGAAATGATACTATCCTTGACGTTGCGACTGGAGACATTTCTCCAATCGGCCTTCCAAAATCTGATGTTCTGTATTACGAATTAGAAGGCGGCTCTTGGTTATGCGTACGTCCATCCGGAACAGAACCTAAGATCAAATTCTATTATGGTGTAAAAGCGGACAGCATGGAAGCTGCTCAGACAGAAAGTGATAAATTGGATGCATGGGCAAAAGCACAGGCATAAGAGTTCTCTTTTAAAATTTTTTTAAAGAATAAGTGCTTCGGAATATCCTCTGAAGCACTTTCTTTGTTCAACATTAACTAAATTCAAAATACCGAATTTCCACCTTCTCATCTGTCAATTTTCCAATCCATTTATGAAAAATTTCATCCATTTCTTCTTTGGTTATGGTCCTCATCCGCTCATTGCTTTCCCATGGTATAATGGCAGGAAAATAAATAATCTCATAATCATCATCACAGCACAATTCCAACCCTTCTTTTTCATTAATCAGCGCTGTAATAAATGCTCCTAATCCATGATGGGTTCCCATTTGAAAGTACCCTCGAATCCACTCCTCAAAATTTTCTTCCGTTTCTGTTAAATTTCTGTCATTTAAATAATTTTTAAATGCTCCATAAAGTTCTGTTAATTCTTTTGCAAGTTCCATTACCTGCAAAGCCCCTTTCATGTCTGAAACTTTAAATCCATATGCATTCATCTTTTGTCTCCCTTTCTTCCAGTCTTCTTATTTTCATGCTGTATACATTATACTCTTTCATTTTAAAATGTCCATATATTTTTTTACTAAATCAAAAAACAGCATAAACGGAAACCTTATCGATTCCCAGTCATGCTGTTTTATTTTTCCATTCTGCAATATGAATGAATTTTTACTTTTTGCTTTCTGTTGCAGTCGTTGTTGCTGCCTCTGTGGATGCTGTTGTTGCTTTATAAGAGAATTTTACTTCTCCCCATAAATCCTGATCTACAGATTTCTTATCATCCCACTCTTTATCTGCTTTCTTTGTCCATTTTTTATAAACCTTTTCATAAGCTTCCTGCTGCTTTTCTTGAAGCAGAGTTGTTTTATTTGTAGCTGCTGCTGTCTTATCATTTGGATTCAGCATTTTAATGATCACATAAGCGTCTTCTGTTTCTACCACACCGCTTACTTGATTCTTCTTTAATTTAGAAGCTGCAGTTTCAAATTTATCTCCTAAAGCTGATTTTCCTTTTGTATAAGATTCTTCATTATCTGTATTCACACCGTATTTTTTCGCTACAGAGCTGACACTCTGGCCGCCCTTGATTGCTTTCAGTGCTGATTTTGCTTTCGTCAGCTGATCTTTCTTCTCTGCAGCAGTCATATCTTTTTCTTTTCCGGTCTTGCTGTCTGTTTTCTTTGTAGTAAATACCAGTTTATAAACCTTGACTGTTTTTGCATCTTCATCTGTTACAGATACATCAGCTTTCTCAATAATTGCCTGCATCACTTTGCTTGCAATGGTACTTTCTTCGTAAAGCTGTTTAATCATATCTTCATCCGCTTCTGTCTTTTTCATGACCTTCTTTCCAGTTTCATCCTTTACAAAAGCTTCTACATTTTCTTTTAACTGGCTTTTTTCATCTTTTGTTAATTTTACTTTGTAATCATCTGCATGTGCCACTAAAACTTTAATCTGTTTTAACTGCTCAATTACACTATCTTTTATAGACTGCTGCATGGTAATCTTCTTTCCATCGCTGTCTGTTCCTACCTGCACAGACCACATCTTGTCTCCCAAATAAGAAGCATACTGTGCTTCTGCCTGATACTGCATAATTCTTGCGTATACATGAGCTTCCTGAAATGTGACTTTTTCTCCTGCATATTCAAACAATGTCTTTTTGTTTTTATCGCATCCGGTAAGCAGTGATAGTGATAAAGCAAGAACCGCTGTCAGACACAGCAGTTTTTTCATTAACTTTTTCATTTTATTCTGTCTCCTTTTTATAACCTATAAATATTTTTCTTTCCGCATATTATACTACAAAGCTATTTCATTATCAATTCATTCAAAGAGTTCACACAATGTTCAATCTTTTCCAGCCATTTTATTTTTCTTGTACGTTCAAGATCTAAAACAAAAATCGGAACTTTTCCAGCCCGCAGAGAAAGAGTTCCTTCATACTCTTTCATCACCTCCGGAATCCGGTCAACATCCACCTTTGCATCTGGCTTCATTTCAAAAAAGACCTTTTCATCTTTTTGCTTTACATCTGTTATACATGCAGTATGTGCCAATGCTTTTAACAATGCTGCATACAAAAGATTGTGCACTGCTCTTGGCAGCTCGCCAAAACGGTCAATCAATTCATCTGTCATATCTTCCATTTCATCTTTTGTTTCAATCGAAGAAATTCGTTTATATATTTCCAATTTTTGATATTCATTTCGAACATATGCTGCTGGAATAAATGCATTGATATTTAAATCTAACGTTGTATCAAAATCATCTTCCTCTTTGATTTCACCTTTCAGCCTTAAAACTGCATCATTTAACATTTTACAATACAAATCATATCCCACGGCTTCCATATGACCGGACTGTGCCTGCCCTAAAAGATTTCCTGCTCCACGGATTTCCAAATCCCTCATGGCAATCTTGTATCCAGAACCTAAATCCGTAAATTCACGGATTGCCTGCAGCCGCTTCTCTGCAGTCTCTTTTAACAGCGTATTCTGCTTATACATCAAAAATGCAAATGCATTTCGATTGGAACGTCCAACACGTCCGCGCAGCTGATAAAGCTGAGATAAACCTAGTTGATTGGCATCATGAATAATCATTGTATTAACATTCGGAATATCCAAACCGGTTTCAATAATCGTTGTAGAAACTAAAACATCAATCTCACGATTCATAAACTGCATCATAATTTGTTCCAGCTCCCGCTCCTTCATCTGTCCATGGGCAAAAGCAACCCTTGCATTTGGAAGAAGTTTCTGTAATTGTGCCGTAATCTCTGCAATATTATTCACACGGTTGTACACATAATACACCTGTCCGCCTCTTGTCATTTCCCGGTAAACTGCTTCTTTTACCAATTCTTCATTATATTCCATGACATATGTTTGGATTGCTCTCCGGTCATGAGGCGGTTCTTCCAAAAGACTCATATCACGAATTCCAATCAAACTCATATGAAGCGTCCTTGGAATTGGTGTCGCAGATAAGGACAAAACATCTACATCTTTTTTCATAGTTTTGATTTTTTCCTTATGGGTAACACCAAAACGCTGTTCTTCATCAATAATCAGCAAGCCAAGATTTTTATATTCCATATCTTTAGAAAGCAGCCGATGGGTTCCAATCACAATATCCACCATACCGTTTTTCAAACCTTCCATCGTTTCTTTTTGTTCCTTTGCTGTACAAAATCTTGACATCATCCGTACAGAAATCGGGTATTGACGAAAACGTTCCGCAAATGTATGAAAATGCTGCTGTGCAAGAATGGTCGTCGGCACCAAATAAGCTACCTGCTTTCCATTATCTACAGCCTTAAATGCTGCCCGAATGGCAACCTCCGTCTTTCCGTATCCTACATCTCCGCAAATCAAACGATCCATGATTTTTTTACTTTCCATATCACGCTTCGTATCCTCAATGGCATTTAGCTGATCCTGTGTTTCATTATATGGAAACAACTCCTCAAACTCCTTCTGCCAGACCGTATCTTTATCATATACAAATCCTTCTTTTGCCTGACGGATTGCGTACAATTCTACCAATTCTTTGGCAATATCTTTTACCTGCCCTTTAACACGGCTTTTTGTCTTTTTCCATTCATTTCCACCCAATTTATGAAGTTTTGGTTTTCTTGCATTGGCACTGGCATACTTAGCAATCTGATCTAATGCTGATGCCAAAATAAACAAGTTGTCGCCGCCCTGATATTCAATACTAATATAATCTTTTTCTATTCCGCCAACTGTAATTTTCTCAATTCCACGGTAAATGCCGACTCCATGTTTTTCATGAACCACATAGTCTCCAATATTTATATCAGCAAAACTTTTGATTTTTTCTCCTTTCGCCTTGGAAACTGTCTTCTTCCGCCTTTTTTCCTTTCTCCCTTTGAAAATATCACTTTCTGAAATCAACACCCATTTGGTATTTGGATATTCTACACCGGTTTTTAGTTTTCCAGCGGTAATTATAATCTGTCCTGACTGCACCCCGCAGGATAGATCTTTAATATAAGTAATTACCAAATCATTTTCCCTCATATCTTCTGCCAAACGTTTGGCTCTGGTAACCGATGGGGATGCTACGATAACTTTATAACCTTTTTTCTGATATGCAGACAAGTCTTTTACTAATTGTTCAAAACTATTATTATAAGATTGAATGGAACGCGTTTCCATAAAAAATGTTTTTGTAATCTGTAATTCCTCTACTTGTGCAGATAAAGTGCTGAAGCAAAGCATTTTATGCTTTTCCATCTGCTGTACTGCCTGTGCATATTCTGCTACTGTACCCATTTGTCCCGGCAATAAATATCCACCCTCCAAACGGCTTTTCATACTTTCAATAAATTCCAAATAAAAAGCTTCTCCCCGTTCTTTGGTATGCTTCGGTTCATCCAAATAAATAAAACTGTCTTTTGGAAAATAACTTAAAACACTTACCAGTTTTTCATAAAAATACGGCAGATAACCTTCCACGCCAATTAACATATGCAATTCGCTTAATTCTTCCCGGACGCGGGAAATTTCTTTTTTCAGCCGGACTTCTTTCTCTGTTTCAAATTTCTTATGGAATTCTCCTGCTAAAGATTTATAATCTTTTTCAATTTTCTGCAATCCATCCCTGATTCGATCATCTTCCAAAATAATTTCCGTTGCAGGATACAAAATAAGCTTTTCCACTGTTTCTATAGAACGCTGGCTTTGAGCATCAAAACTCCGGATCGAATCAATCTCATCTCCCCATAATTCTATACGATATGGACAATCCCCAGTGTACGGATAAATATCAATAATTCCTCCGCGGACAGCAAACTCTCCGGCAGCTTCCACAAAAGCAGTCTTTTCATATCCAAGAGCTGTAAATTTTCTGGAAATCTCTGTTTCATCCAGCGTATCTCCTGTTTGAAAAACTGTTTTGTATTTTTTTATCTCGGACAAAGGCACTACACGATCCATTACTGCATCAATTGACATGACAAAAACACCGCCCTGTCCTTTCATAATCCGCTCCAGACACTTCATACGTTCCTTTGCAATGACATTTCCATGGACATCTGCACTGTAAAACAGCGGATCTTTGGCAGGAAGATAATAAACTTTTTCTCCAAAAAACTGATATCCTTCCATCCATTGCCTTGCCCTATTTTCATCCGGCACTACAATAATTTTAAATTCTTTTTTCTTTTGGTTCCCAAGCAGACTGGCAAGATGCCATTTCGCTGTATCTGTACATCCTGACACCAAAACAGGACCTTGATATTCCTCAAGGCCTGCTTTTATCTGCTGGTACACTGCGTCTTCTTTAAAAATTTGTTCTAACACTTTCTATACCCTTACTTATTTTTTCTTATTATGTCGATTCATAGCTTCTGTAATATCTCCGGCAGCAATCAATTTCGCCGCATCATAAACATCATCAAAACGCTCTGCTAAAATTTCCTGTTCTCCTTTGGTAAAATGCCCTAAAACATAATCTGCTAAATCATATCCCTTCGGCTTTTCACCAACTCCTATTTTAATTCTTGGAAAATCCATACTTCCCAGATGACTGACAATACTTTTGATTCCATTATGCCCTCCAGCACTGCCTTTTCGCCGTATCCGCAGTCTTCCCACATCTAAATGAATGTCATCAAAAATAATCAAAAAATCTTCCGGCTCCAGTTTATAAAAATCCATAATCGGACGGAGACTTTCTCCACTGAGATTCATAAATGTCTGTGGTTTTACCAATAAAACTTTCTCACCTTCCATATAGCCTGTACCGACCAATGCTTTATGTTTCCCCGTAGTTATACTTATGCCTTCTTTTTCCGCAATATAATCAATTGCTGCAAATCCTATATTATGTCTTGTATTTTCATATTTCTTTCCCGGATTTCCAAGTCCAGCGATTACTTTCATGGTTTTGTCTCCTTCTTGTGTTCCTGGGCAAAATGCCTATGCGGATAGTATATCATAAATACATTTAAAGTGTTTGAAAAAATTCTCTCATTTTTGTAATTTTATCCATTAACCTCATAAAACTTTCCGGCGTTAATGACTGCGGTCCGTCGCACAATGCTTTGGCAGGATTATTGTGAACTTCAATCATTAATCCATCTGCTCCTGCTGCTACTGCAGAAAGTGACATTGGTTCCACCATATCCCGAATACCCGTTGCATGAGAGGGATCTACAATGACTGGAAGATGCGATTTTTTCTTAATCATTGGAATTGCTGATAAATCCAGTGTATTTCTCATGGCAGTTTCATAGGTGCGGATTCCTCTTTCACAAAGAATTACTTTTTCATTGCCGCCTGCCATAATATATTCGGCACTCATGAGCCATTCTTCTATGGTACTTGCCATTCCTCTTTTTAACAAAATTGGTTTATCAATTTTCCCTAATTCTTTGAGCAGCTCAAAATTCTGCATATTTCTGGTTCCTACCTGAATTAAATCTACATCTTCAAATAACGGAAGATGACTGGCATCCATAATTTCTGTTACAACCGGAAGTCCTGTTGCTTTTTTGGCTTCCAGCAAAAGCTTCAAACCATCTCCATGAAGCCCTTGAAAGGAATATGGAGATGTTCTTGGTTTAAATGCACCTCCGCGAAGAAGTCCTGCCCCGGCAGTCTTCACTTCTTTCGCTATTTCTATCATCTGTTCTTTTGACTCAATGGAACAAGGTCCGCCGATTACCTGAAAATGTCCGCCTCCAATTTTTACATTTCCAATCTCAATCACAGAATCCTCTGGATGAAACTTACGATTTGCCTTTTTGTATGGTTCTTGAATTCTTTGTACATTTTCTACAATATCATTGGCCATAATATGCCGAAGATCCACAACAGAAGTATCCCCAACCAAGCCAAGGATTCTTGTATTTTTTCCTTCCGATTCATGAATCTCCATTCCCTGTTCCATCATTTCTTGTTTCAGTGCTTCTACCTGTGGCTCTGCCGCTTGTTTTTTTAAAATAATAATCATGTATTTTCCCTCCTGCATATATATTATTTTCTACTTTAAAGTTTTACAGTTTAAAGTGTAAAACTGCCAAACATTAAAAAAGAGGATACATATTCGTTGTAAGAATACATATCCTCTAAACTTCTAAGTTCCTTTTGGAGTTTAACATGTTATAGGAGATGATTCATTACAACACAAACAGTCAGGATAAAAATAAAAACCCTGAAAATAAAAATAATATGCATTGCTTGTCATCTTCACTGCTGACATCCCAAAAACTCCTTTATTGATATATATTTAACATACACTTCTTTTGCTTCACTGTCAAGATTTAAATCACTAAATTGCTTGAAGTTCCCATTTTCCTTTGACATATCGTGCGATAAATAATATTCCCCGCACAACCCAGTCTAAAGTCATAGCAACCCATACACCAAATACTCCAAGTCCCATCCATTTTCCCAACACGAAACTAAAGAAAATACGGAAAACCCACATAGAAATAATTGCAACAATCATACAATACTGTACATCATTGGCCGCACGTAACGTATTCGGTATCGTAAATGATGCCGGCCAGATTGTCACACAGCAAATGGTGTGGTAAATCATAATTTTTCTTGTTATATCTGCTGTCTCCGGAGATAAATGATATGCCTTAATGATCAGCGGCAGGGCAAGAACTACCATTATATTCAATGCAATTAAAGATGCATAGGCTACTTTCAGCAGTTTTTTTGTATAGTATCTGGCACTTTCATAATCACCTGCACCTACACATCTGGATACTACCGTCAACATCGCAAATCCAACGGCGATTCCCGGTATGATCTCAAAAGATGCAATGATATTACAAACAGCATTTGAAGTAATTGCAGAAGTTCCAAATCCTGCCACTACGCTTAATACCAAAATTTTTCCCAACTGGAACATACTATTTTCAATTCCATTAGGTATCCCAATATGTAAAATCTTCTGCACCAAATATCCCTTAAATCTAAAATGAAAATTACGGCTTAAATGCACAGACTGATTGCGGTTCTTAATTAATACCAGCATGATAACTGCTGCAGCCATTCTAGACACCAATGTTGGAATTGCTGCACCTTCTACACCTCGTCCCATACCGTAAATTAAAACTGCATTTCCCGCAATATTAATTCCATTCATTAACAAAGACATATTCATGGCAATCTTAGAATTCCCCATCGTACGGAATAATGCAGCACATCCATTGTATACTGCCAGAAATGGAATCGAAGCTGTTACTATCAAAAGATAGACTCTGGCATTGTACATAACATCTGCTTCAATCTGTCCAAAAACACCATGAAGAATTAAGTTACGACATAGATAAATCACACCCATAATCACAGTTGATAATGCAGTAACAAATAAAATCAACTGATCAGCTGTTTTGCAGGCCATAATATGTTTTTTTTGTCCAATATATTGCCCAGCCACAACAGCACCTCCAGTTGCCAATGCCGAAAACATATTAATCAGCAAAACCATGACACTGTCCACTAGTGATACTCCTGATACAGCCGCTTCACCTACACTCGCAATCATAATGGAATCTGCAAGACCTACTGTAATCGTTAACAGCTGTTCTATAATTAAAGGAATGACCAATTGCACTAAATCTTTGTTTGAAAACATTTTTTCTTTTATTTGTCCATCTTGTTCCATTCTTTTTCTTTATTTCCTCTCTTTCTCCTCAAAAAAAATGACCAAATCAAATTTTTAAACGGTTTTATATTACTCCTATTAATTTAGTAATTCAAGTATGGCAGCTTAAAAATCACATTTTCTATAGAACATGCAAAAAAATACAAGCCATCTTTCAATGACTTGTACAATTTGCATATGATTGTTTATTCTTTCACATAATCTGCAATCATTTTGACTGCTTTCTCCATGTCCATCCGTGCCATATTTAGAATCATGTCATAATTACTTGGATGCCCCCATTTAATTCCCGTATAATAGTCATGATAAGAAGACCGTTCCCAATCCGTCTTTTTTATCATCTTCATTGCCTTTTTCTCTGAAACATGCTCTGTCTCTACAATTCTTTCCACACGTTTATCCCTTGGACGGTGGATAAAAAATGTATAACAATCCTCATATCCCTGCAGAATAATGTCTGCACATCTTCCTACAAAAATGCAGGAACCTTCCTCAGCAATTTCTTTGATCACCTTAGATTGTATATGAAATAATTTCTCCGGAGTCATAATCCCATCATACTCAGCTCCCTTGACCGGATGCCCCATCGGCACACAAAGAATATGACTGTACACAGGACTGCCTTCATGATTCTTCACAAATTCTTCCGACATATCACTTTCTTTTGCAACTCTCGAAATAATTTCTTTGTCATACACAGGAATTCCAAGTTCCTTAGATAAAAGTCCTGCAAGCTCTCTTCCGCCGCTTCCATACTCTCTGGAAATACAAATAATTGTATTTGTTTTCATAAGCCACACCTCTTTTCTGCCATATAAGGTAAATTGCACTTTGGGTTTTCTATGTTTTTCTCTAAATACATTATATCACATTTGCTGATAACCTGCTAAGAATTCATCTAACCCTTTACATGCTTTTTTCAACTGGTCTACATTCGGCAGATATACAATTCGGAAATGATCGGGTTCCTCCCAATGGAATCCGCCGCCATGAGTTAACAGGATATGTTTCTCTTTCAAGAAATCCAACACAAATTTTTCATCATCTTTAATGTTAAACTTCTTTGTATCAATTTTCGGGAATATGTAAAATGCAGCTTTTGGCTTTACTGCTGTAATTCCCGGTATATCATTCAATGCTTCATAAATGTAATTCCGCTGTTCATAAACACGGCCGCCCGGCAGTAATGCTTCATCTGTAGTTTTCGGCCCGCCCAACGCCGTCTGGATGATAGACTGTGCCGGCACATTGGCACAAAGTCTCATAGAAGATAACAGATTCAACCCTTCAATATATCCTTGTGCATATGATTTCTCGCCGCTTAAACTCATCCATCCACAACGGTATCCTGCCACACGATGAGATTTTGATAATCCGTTAAAGGTAACAACCATTAAATCCGGCGCCAACGATGCAATGGAAACATGTTCCAAATCATCCATAACCAAACGGTCATAAATTTCATCAGCAAAAATGATCAATCCATATTCTCTGGCAATTTCTGCAATATCCTGCAAAACTTCCTTTGGATACAAAGCCCCTGTCGGATTATTCGGATTAATGATGACAATCCCCTTTGTATTTGCTGTTACCTTTTTGCGAATATCCTCAATATCAGGATACCACTCTGCCTGTTCATCACAAATATAATGTACTGCCGTTCCTCCAGACAGTGTTACTGAAGCAGTCCATAATGGATAATCCGGTGCAGGCACTAAAACTTCATCTCCCGGATTTAACAATCCCTGCATGGACATGGTAATTAATTCACTTACTCCATTTCCAGTATAAATGTCATCGACCCCCACATTTGGGATGTTTTTATACTGGCAATACTGCATAATCGCCTTTCTCGCAGAAAACAGCCCTTTAGAATCAGAATATCCTTCCGTATCTCTTAAATTCATCATCATATCCTGAACAATTTCATCTGGTGCCATAAAACGAAATGGAGCAGGATTCCCAATATTTAATTTTAAAATGTCTTTCCCTTCACGGATCATTCGATTAGCTTCGTCCATAACCGGACCGCGGATATCATAACACACATAATCTAATTTTGATGATTTTTCAAATTTATTCATAATCTGCTTCCTCCCTACATCTGTTTTCTAACGATTGCATACTCATCATCCATCTGAAAATACGGGCAGTCCCAATCACTGCTGCTCATAAATCTCGCCATCTCATCTTCATCTAAATTTACTTCACATATATAGTATTCATAATCTTCATCATATACATAATTGCTGCAATACTCACAGCCTGCACTTCTTCTTTTCTTTTTCAATGTTTATTCCTTCCCTAAAATTTCATCTAATTCCTCTGCCAAATCAAGCAGAGAATCATATACTGCAAATAAAATTCCATCTATCATGCTGGTATTCCTTACAATATCCGGTATCATTACAGGCATCATTCCCGCTTGATGAGCGGCTTTAATCCCATTGACTGCATCTTCCAGTGCAATAGCTTGTTCTGGTCTTATGTGAAGCTGCCTGCACGCTTCTATATAAATATCCGGTTCCGGTTTCCCATGTTCCACCATATTTCCGGTAATAACTGCTTGAAAATAATCTTCGATTCCCTCTCTTTTTAAATTTCCAAAAGCGTGTTCTCCACTGGAAGATGTGGCAACTCCCATTTTTATGTGATATTTTTTCAATACTTCCAACAATTCATGAAGTCCCTCTTTTGCCGGAACCCCGTTCCCTTTGGACATTTCCCAATAAGCATTCCGATAAGTATCTAAAAACTTCTCAAAAGGAAAATCCTGTCCATAATGCTTTTTAAAATATATTTCACGGTTTTTACGATTTGTTCCGAGAGTATTTACAATATTATGCCCCAACGGTCCATAACCAAGAATCTCTCCTGCAATATCCCATGATTTCTGTACATAACGTTCACTATCAAACATCAGTCCGTCCATATCAAATACAACTGCCCGAAGACATTTTATTTTCTGCAAATCCATCGATCCTGTTTCCTTTTCTAAACAAATAATTGGCTTTATTATAAGACAAAACCTATGAAACCACAACATGAAGTCCCAAAACAAATTAAAAAGAAAGAACCCCCATTTTGAGATTCTTTCTAACTTTCATTTTATGCTTCATTTACTCGCTAGCAGTCATTTAAATACTCCGCAATAATCTGGTCTGCAATTAATACATCAATATATCCACCTTCTAGTGCTGCCTTTACAGATTCCTTCTTTTCTTCACTTTCCACAATACAGATTTTATTTGGAATATTTTTCAACTGCTGTCCTGTAATTCCTATACAGCGTTCCGCAATATTACTGCAGCATTCCTTACTGCTGCCATTTAAAAATACGGTTGATACCACATCGCATACAGCCTCTTCTCTTTCCAGCTGATTTAAATCTTCCTCAGAAATATATCCGGATTTACTAATACTGCTTTCTGGAACAAGAGGATTTCCCAAGCTGAACACTGCATACTGTGCCTTGGCAGTCTGTCTTATCACATTCTTAATTTGTTCATCTTGAATCAAAATTCTTTTTTCTTCTCCATTCTTTACCAAAGCCGGGGCAATCAAAGATAACGATTTCCCACCGCTTTTTTTGGCAAAATTGGATGCAATGGTCGTTGCATGCATATTCAATTCACTTTGACCATGACCGCCGATAATCGGAGAAAAAAGTAAATCCATATTTTCCATCTGATGAATATAATTCGGAATCAGTCTCATCGTGGTTCCCCATCCCACTGCAATAGAAGCATTCTTTTTCAAATGTTTCTCCAGATAATAAGCAGCTGCAGACGCTACCTGCTCTTTCCCAGAAACTCCCACAGTTGTATCCACAACAATCACATCTTTTAAGCCATATTTTTTCTGAATTGTATCTTCTAATTCAGGATATGATCCAGCATAATCAATAATAATGCGGACAATTCCTTCATCTTTTGCTTTTTGCAAAAGTCTTGAAACTTTCATTCTGGATATATCCATCTGCTTGGCAATCTGCTGCTGTGTCATATTATCTTCATAATACAGCTTACTAATTAGAACCATGCTTCTTCTTTTCATATCCATCGCATCCACCTCCCATCCCATATTTATCATAATCTTGTAATCTTTTCCATTACTTGATAACCTTATCATAGAAATTGTAGAATTTCAACATTCTTAAATAGGTAAGCCTATCTCTAATATATGGTGCAGATTTGGCGGATTTTTCCTTCATTGACGCATCCAATCCAATATCTTTTAGCGAGGATACTCCCTGAACCTTTCGGAGCATTTCTTTAAGTTCTTCAGATGTTGGAATCTCTTTTATGATCTGCCTGATTTCCTGCGTCTTTTCTTTCAAAATCACAGGATCTATTGTATCTAGCAGGTTTGGAGTATTCGTCTTCTTAATATTTTCGCATAACTCCTTATTTTCAAAAACTTTTTCAATCAAATTTGTCTCAATCTCCACCCGCTCTTTTAATGTAAAATTCCCACTTTTCAAATATTTTTCCGCATCATGATAAATTTCACTTACTAAAATCAGTCCCACACCGACTTTTTCTCCGTGGTATGCATCCAGCTCATCATTCATAACCGCCATTTCCCAAAAATGTGCTAAGTGATGCTCTGCTCCAGATGCCGGCCGGGAATGTCCTGTCATCTGCATCGCTAAACCTGATAACAGCAGGCCATACATTAATTCTTCATACGCTTTTATATCACCATTTCTTAATCCATCCAAAGAATTTCTTAGATTACTAAGAGCTTCGTATTCCATATTACAGATTCGATCACAAATATACTCCCCGTTTAATATATTCGTAATTTTCCAATCTGCCAGCGCAGTGTATTTCCCTAGCAAATCTCCTACGCCGGAAGCTGTCAGCCGCATCGGTGCATGAGCGATTACACGGCTGTCCGCAATTACAAGAATTGGTGAAACTGCAATCATACTTTTTTTGAATCCATACCATGACATGGCAGCTACTGTCGAAACATAGCCGTCTACACTGGCTGCAGTTGGTATAGAAATAAAAGGAATTCCTCTTTCATATGCGTGATATCTTGTTAAATCATGAATGGTTCCAGAACCTACGGCAATCAAACAATCTGCATTTTCTATCGGATGTAAAAACTCCTTAACTTTCGCAACCCCTGTTTCATCCGCATGAAGGTGTCTGGAATCTAACTGAATCTTTTGGATTCCTTCTATTTTTTGTTCCACTTCTTTCCCGGCGGCTTGATATGTATTTTCATCACATATCATAACAAAATTATGATACGCTGCATAACGTTCCTTTTTTAGAATTTCAGGAATTTTCTGCAAAGCCTCCTCTTCTAAATATACTTCCTCCACTGCTAATGAATGGTTTTTCCCGCATTTACATGGACCGGTAAATTCTTTCATATCAATTTTCATGAACAAACCCCTCCTTTCTCTTCCAAGGTTTCTCTGCAAAATATTGGTTCCAAATATTCAGCACAAAACTCTTTCATAAATAATGTACATTTACACAAAAACAAATAATAAACATTTTTCCCACATCCGGATAATGTTTCATAATTTGCCTGTCCTTTTGAAATAATTACATCTGCATCTTCAAATTTTTTCTGAATATCTTCCGGCATCAAATAAATACAGCTTCCCGCAACCGATGTACCATTCCCTATTACTTCTGCTTCTTGATTTAACCTTACCTGTACTGCATCTTCCAATGTGGCATCATTTCCAACTTCTTCCCCTCTAACAACCACTGTAACCGCCATATTGGAATGATACTCTTTCAAAATCCGAATCAACAATTTATCCATTACTATTTCACCACAATTATCTGTAAAATACAATAATTGAGACGCATTTTTCATATCCATTTGAAAATCTCTATATACTGTTTCATCCAGCCGGCTGCATTCAAAATCAGATAAAAGTTCTTCTAAAATGTCCTCTTTAATTTCTTTCATGGCAATACAGTCAATATAATTCCCTATCTGTGCTGCTTGAATTGCTGTTTTTAAGGAATCTTCTGAATTTTTGATTCTATCATAAATCCATGTTTCTTTTTCTAACATTAGCTGATTAAATTTTTCTTTTAATTTTTTATAGGAAGGAATCGTTCCATAATTTCCATCAAACAACTGATAAAAAGCATCTAAATATTCCGGCGGTGACATACTCTTTTCACTTTGAAGTATTTCTTCTACTTTTTTCAAATACTCTTTTTTTCGTTCAGGATTTTGAATCTCTTGTGCTCTGTCTATCTCTTTTTCTCTCAGACATTCTACGCAACACGGCTGTAGTTTCATATCTCTGCTCCTTTATATCATCTCTAAACATTCAAAAAGGGACTGCCAGCGCAAATCCCTTTTTAAACCTATTTTTTATCAATATAGTTTTCATGATGGACTTACATGTTTTCTTCAAAAAACTTATTTAATGTATCGCTGATTTCTTCGACAGAATCCATTATTTCCAACTGAGCCATCATTTTTTCATCGGAAATTAATTTTACTAAAGTGCTTAAAACCTCTACCTGCCGTTTTGGGTCTTTAATTCCTAAGACAAAAGCAAATTTCGCATCAACCTTAATTCCCGGTTCTCCCATATGTGAGAATCGAATCGGCGAACAAAACCTAACAAATGAAATACAGGCTTCTTCAACATACTCGACATCTGTATGCGGAATAGCAATTTCATAAGCTTCTGTCTTTAAACCTGTAGGAAAATTTTCTTCCCTTGCAATTAAGGCTTGTCCAAAATTTTCTTTTACCAAACCTTTTTCATACAAACGTTTTCCCATAGTTTCAAAAAATAACGTCTGTGTTTCAAACGCTTCATCCAGCCAAATTAAATCTTTCCGAAAAACATTTTCCATGCTGCGTCCCTCCTTTACTTCTCTTTCACCAGCTTTTCGATTTCTTCATAAAGTTCGTCTGTTCCCATCCAAGGATATAACAGACCTAATCCCTGAACTACTGGTAAATTAATATTAAGAGCTCCAGTTCCAGCATGAACCGCCAATTGGCATTGTGCTTCATATTTTGACAGATCAGAAGTTTCAAAGAGATTCGCAAAAGCAATCTCTGCCTCGATTTCTTTTTGCATCAAACCTTCTCTTAATGCGTTCATTGCTTTCTCTGCTTTTTCCTGTTTCATTCCTCCAGCCAGCAGCAAGGAAACTTTCATCATAAAATCACGCTCCTTAAAATTCTGCTGCAATGGCTTTTGTTCTGCTGACTCCAACACGGTCTGCTCCTGCTGCAACCAATGCTTCTACATCAGCACGGGTACTGATTCCTCCTGCTGCTTTCACATGAACTTTTTCAGATACTGTTTCTCTCATTAATTTAATATCTTCTACCGTTGCCCCTGTTGGTGCAAACCCTGTAGAAGTTTTTACAAAATCTGCTCCCGCTTTTTCTGAAAGTTCACAACCCTTTACAATCTGTTCTTTTGTTAAATATGCATTCTCAAGAATTACTTTTACAACTGCCGGAGTAGCATCTACAACAGCTTTGATATCATTGTAAACATCTTCATATTCACCGTTTTTTAAAGCTCCGATATCAATTACCATATCCAGTTCCACAGCACCTCTTGCATAAGCATCTATTGCTTCTGCAACCTTTGTAAATGTTGTATGTGCCCCGGATGGAAATCCGATTACTGTACAAATATCTACATCAGATCCTTCTAAAACTTCTTTTGCCATATCCAGATTACATGGATTAATGCAGACAGATGCACAATGATTTTCTTTTGCATACTGTAATCCTTCCATAATTTCCTCTTTTGTAAGCTGAGGTTTTAAAAGTGAGTGGTCATTCATAGATAAAAATTCCTGTTTTGTCATGTTTCTAAATCTCCTTTTTAGTTTTTAATTTATACTTTTAGTTTTTATTTACTTTATCCAAAGAAACTGAAAATCTTAATAAACAGCCATGTCAGCAAGTTTGCACGGTCAAGATTTCCAATCAAAGTTGCTCCTTTTGGAATTGCTACGCCTGCTGAAATTGCCAGCGGTGTTTCAATCGGTCCAAGTGTAGAAGCCATTAACAATACGCACCCCATAACAACGGTTCCAATAATCAATGCGCGGAAAATATTTCCTTTTGACATTGCTGTAAATAGACATACAATATATGGAATTACAGCTAAGTCAGCAAATGGTAAAATTCTATTACCCGGAATTACAATTGCCAATAAAATGGTTATTGGTACAAGCACAAGACCTACTGCGATAACTGCCGGTTCCCCAAGTGCTACTGCAGCATCCAATCCTATGTAAATTTCTCTTCCTTCAAAACGCTTGCTCATCATCTTCTGAGCTGCCTGTGATATCGGCATCAATCCTTCCATCAGACAAGACACCATTTTCGGCATTAAATACATAACTGCTGCCAGTCCAATACCTGTCTGTAAAACAACCTGAGGTGTGGAACCAGCTAAAACTGCTAAAATAATACCGATGATTAATCCCATCATCATTGGTTCTCCGAAAATACCAAACTTTTTCCGAAGAGAATCGGCATTAATATCAATTTTGTTGATTCCAGGAATCCGATCTAAGATCCACATCAGTGGATAAACAATCGGCAGACACCCCAATGCTGTTAAATGAGGAAATGAAATACCCGGCATATTAAAAAACTTTTCAATATACGGTGCTGTATAATCTGCAAGAATCAGTGCCAGTGCAGAAATCAGTGCTCCTGCTGCAAGTCCGATCGGCACGCTTTCTGTTACAACCGAAACTGCAGCTCCCACGAATGCAAACTGCCAATAATTCCAAATGTCTACATTCATTGTTTTTGTCAATTTTAATGACAGTAAAACAATGTTTACGACCAAACAAATCGGAATCATTAAGCCTGCTGCACTCCATGCCCATGTAATAGAAGACATTGCAGGCCATCCTATATCAATAATATCCATATTCAGCCCTAGTCTTTCTGTCATTTGCTGTGCAACAGGTCCCAGCTGATCAGATAACAGTCCTGTTACCAATCCAATTCCTGTAAATCCAATACCAATGGTAATTCCTGCTTTGAAAGATTTCGCAACCCCTGCCTTCATAATTACACCAAGTATAAAAATGATAATTGGCAGCATGACTGATGCACCGCAATCTAAGATAAAGTTTATTATAAACATTCTTATTCTCCCTTCTGTACCTTTTACGGCACTTTATGTCCTTTTACAGCAGTCCAAATCATAAACCACTGTTCCGGAGTTAATCGATATTTCAATGCTTTTACTGGTCTCTCTGCCAATCCAATCTCACCGGAACCTGTAATCGGAATTAATCCCGCAGGATGTGAAAACAGCCATGCAAATGCAATTTCATCAATATCTTCCGCTCCCACTTCTTCTCGAATCACTTCAAGGACTTCTCTTAATCTCTTTTCTTCTTCTCCTTCTCCGGTAAAAATTCTTCCTCCTGCCAATGGTGACCACAGCATTGGATGAATTCTTTCTTCCATACAAAGATTAATCACGCCATTTTCCAGATTATCCATTCTTAAAGGTGATAATTCAACCTGATTTGTAATCAACGGAACTGTCAAATAAGACTTTAACAGGCGGTATTCATCCGGCAGGAAATTAGATACTCCGAAAGTTCTTACTTTTCCTTCCTTCTTTAATTCCTCAAATGCTCTGCTGATTTCTTCTGGATTCATAAATGGACTTGGACGGTGCAAAAGCAATGTATCTAAACAGTCAATTCCCATATATTTCAACGATTTTTCAACTTGTCCTTTAATATGTTCTTTGCTGTAATCATAGTATTTTACTCTTGCTGTCTCAGACTTATAGACAATCCCGCATTTTGAAATAATCTGCATTTTATTTCTTAAATCCGGTCTTTTCTTTAATGCCTCCCCAAACTTTTCTTCTACTGTATAATTTCCATAAATGTCTGCATGATCCATCGTTGTAATTCCAACATCCAGACATTCTTCCAAATAATGAATTAATTCATCTGTTGTCAAATTCCAGTCAAGCAGTCTCCAAAATCCCAAAACAACTCTAGAATATTCAAGCCCCTCTGCCATCTTTATATATTCCATAATTCTCTTTCCCCCTGTAAATTATTGTGCGTCTAATTCCTGCATGATTTCTAACACTTGTGCATCCGTTGCATCCGCATTCATTCCTGTCAAATAATTAATTGCAAATACCGCTGGTGTTTTCACAGTATTCGGCACCCTAGTGCTGGATACTATCAAATCATAATCCGGTGCCAGCCCTTCAACTTCTGTAATTTTCCGCTGCTCTACTTTCACAGAATAACCATGATCCGTACATAAATCTTTCACCCGGTTTGCAATAACTGTACTTGTTGCAATTCCACTTCCGCAAGCAACTAAAATTCGGTATGTTTTCATAACGCTTCCTCCTTTCTGTTCATATGAACATATATTGTTATTTTGTTCACTTTTATAATACGGCAGGATTCACTAAATTTCAATGCTTTTTTACAAAACTGGCATTTTGCATGATTTTATTTTTAATTTCTTGTGCAATTTTCCCAAAAAAATGATTTCTATCAACACAAAAAAAGCAGACTACAAAACTGTAATCTGCTTTTAAACAATGCTGTTTTCAAAGTAATTCTTTATATATTTCATCTATACTTTTCAAATGTACTATTTTTTCTACTTTCCCCTTTTCTTTTCCAATTTGAACAATCGCCTTTATTAGTTCTAAATATTCTTTTTTACCTATGGACGCAAAACAAAACAGTAAATAAACTTTTTCTTCTGTCTCTGTAAATTGAATTCCTGCTTTTGATACAAGCAGACTCAGACAATCCTGATTGACCCCGCAGTCTTTATTGGCATGTGCCAATGCAACTCCTTTACTAACAACAATATAGTCTCCATATTCCTCCACATGCTCTATTGCTTTTTCTATATATTCCGGTTCAATATATCCTGCACTTTCCAATGGTTCTGCTGCCTGATGCATAGCTTCCTTCCATAAAATTTCTTTTTCCTGTATTTGAATATATTCCTTTTTCAACAATTCAGATAACTCACTTTTTCTACAACTAACTCTTTCCTGTCGATACTCATCAAATGCCTCTGTTACTTTCTGACACAACAATTCTTTTAATCTTCCATCATCAATTAAATCTTGTATCATATTTTTTAACATGCTTTTTTTTTGATTTTCCGGACTAAGCTCCACTTTTCGTTTCTGAAATGTCATTTTTTGAATCATATTCATATCATCCATTTTTAAAAATGGATGGACTTTAATTACTTGGTATTTTTCTGTCTTAATAGAGACAGTGGAAATAATAAAATCAACTTTTTCATTTCTTTTTTCCAATAAGGAAATCACTTCATTTGCAGATAACACCCCTGCTATTTTAAAATCAAAATAGCTTCTTATTTGAGCCTCTAAATACTTTCCTGTCGCCATACTGCCCGGACATACAATAACTACCGAAAGTCTCTGCATATAACGCCGATTTCGTATCATTGCCACACAAATATGAATCACAATTGACTTTTTCATATTCTCACTTAATTCATACCCCAAAAACCGCTCTAAAATATAAGCATTCTTCTCTACAAGATTTACCAGCCATTCATAATTAATCGAACTATCATATTCCATTGGAAGCTCTACCTCATAATTTCCCCAATCTTTCATATTTTTAATATGCATCAGAAGAGAATCCAACAGTTTACTATCATTGCCCAGCCCTATTTTTACTTCTTCATCAATCGCTTCCACAAAGCGCATAATAACTTTATATAATTCTATTTCATCCACTGTTTTCACAAAAGAATACAGCTCATGATCCTTAATATATTGCCGAAAATCCTCCAGCATTTTTTGAGTTACATTTAAATTCAACATGTAACCCGCATATAAAATCATGTGATCTATTCCACTAAGAGACGATTTGCTATTTACCAGCTTTCCATCCTTTTTTCCAAAATTAAATACCACAAATAAATATAAGACAATGTCATAAAAAACATCTTCTACAAAAACCAGATTTGAAACCTGCATATATTCCTGCATATAAGAAAATATATTCGAAAAACTATATTGTATATCCATTCTGTTTAAAATCATCCGCTGAAAGAATCCATCATTCCTAATATTAATGGCAATTTCACGGTATAATGAAGTTAATATTGCGATTCGATTCTGCTCTGTACAATGCAAAAACATTCCTTTTCCCGGATCCATCATTAATTCTGCTCCAAATTCCTGAAACTTTTCTTTAATACTATCAATATCATTTACAATCGTAATCCGGCTGACGTATAATTCTTCCGCAAACATCTGCATTGTCAAATGACGATGACTGGTTGTAAGAATCATCATAATATAAACCTGCCTCTCCTGTGTAGAGAATTTATACATATAAGCATCCATATCATACAAATATTTCTCCACCAGTGCATCATCAAAATCCAGCGGTTTTATTATTTCTCCTTTTTCTGTAATAGATATTTCCGTCATGGGAATGATCTGAAGAAATTGATTAATTTCTTTGATATCATTCCGTAATGTTTTCTGTGATATGCCGTACTTCGATGCGAGTTCTTTAATCGTCAAAATTCTGTCACTATTTTTTATAATTTTTTGTATGATTTCCGTACTTCGTTTTCGCATCAATTCCTCCATTTTCTATTCCCATATCTTAACGCAGAACAAACATTGCCGCACAATCATGCTGCAATGCTCATTCCTTGTCCTTTACTTATGGGGCACCATTTATCCAAGCTCTTTTTCAATAAATGCCGGTATCTCTGCCAGCGGAAGTTTATTGCATTGTTCCAAAACTCCTGCATCCAATACAAAACGCATTAGCTTTTGTAAAAATTCTAAATGATCATCTGCTTCTCTGATTGCAAGATTAAAAACTAATCTAGTATCACAATATTCCTCACTGTCGTCCATTCTCAGGAAACGAACCGGTTCTTTCAATCTTAAAAAACAGATCGTATTTTCTTTAATTCCTTCGGCTTTACTGTGAGGAATTGCTACTGGTATTTCAGATGGAAGCCCTGTTGGGTATTCTTTTTCCCTCTCAATACAGGCATTTACAAAATCCTGATTGACGCTTCCATGCTCCATCATACATTTCCCGCACAGTTGAATTGCTTCTTTCCAATCTTTTGCAGCTCCCTCTGCTGCCAAATATACATTTTTTGAACTCATATCTTCCACCTCATTTAGTCTATCCTATCAATCTATGTATGATACAAATAATGATATCTGCAAGATTAAAACCAAAGAAACCGTCTGTTGCCATCTTGCCGCCTAAATCCAGTCCTGTGACATTAAAGAATGCTGTTGCTTCCGGAACAAAATAATTTGCACAGAAAACAATAATAAACATTGACAAAATTGAACAAACAAGACTTCGAATTAAGTTTCCATTACTTGCCATAACACAAAATACAGTTGTATAACATACAATTGTCAAAACTCCAATTGGAAAATATGTCATATTCGGAATAATAAATGCAAATGCAATGGTAATTGGAATACAAATTGCAGTACATGTTACACAAGCCGGATCTCCAAGTCCTAATGCAACATCCATTCCGATCCAAAGTTCAGCATCTTCTCCCATATGCTTTCTCATAAATGCACTTGCTGCATTTCCAATTGGTGTAATTCCTTCCATCATAATACTAACCATTCTCGGAATTAAAATCAATACCGCGGAAATTCCCATTCCTGTCTGAAGAATGATTTCAATTGGCTGTTTTGTAATAACACCTAAGAAAACACCAACAATTAAGCCGACAAAACAAGATTCTCCAAATACTCCCAATTTACTTTCCAGCCAGTCCATATCGACATCGACATCTTTCAGACCTGGAATTGCATCAAAAATTTTATTTACCAGCCATGACAGCGGATACATAAAGGTAATAAACGAAAACGTACTGCAGGTTGTTCCTTCCAATCCAAAAAATTCCTGCCATTTTGGTGCAATAATCTCAGCAACCAAAACAGAAATAATAGAACATGCAACCGTTACGATAATTCCTAGTGCAACACTGCCAAATAATCCATAAACCAAAGCCCCAGGAATTAAAAAGTGAATATAATTCCAAATATCTACATTTAAAACTTTTCTTTTAAAAATGAAAATCAAGATAAAGTTTGCAGCTACAATCAATGGTACTGCAATTGGAGCAAACGGCACCGTCCATGATGCTGCTCCTGATGCTGCAAATCCAAGATCCAGCGTAGTAAAACCTTTTCCCATCTTAGAATAGTAATCCGAAATCGGCTGAATCGTTGTTGTTAATAAACCTACCACCAAATTTAATCCAGAAAAACCAATTCCTACAAATAATCCTGCTTTTAACGCCGGACCAATTTTCATACGGAAAATCAATCCTAAAATCATAATTACAAACGGCAGTAATGCCACAGCACCCATATTGATAATCTTCTGGGTTACGGCTAATAAAAGATCCATAAAACTCTCCTTTCTTCCATCAGTTTCTATAAGTTCAAAAGCTCTTTACAGGTTTTTACAATATCTTCTTCAATCTTATCCATTCCAATGCCTGAAATTAATCCAAATACTTTAATTAACGGTTTTTTCACCGGTTTCCGATAGTTCGTCGTCACCATAATCAAATCTACATCTTCCTGCTTTGACTGAATTTCTGACATGGTGCTTTTTACTATTTTGGCAGGAATTCCATTCTTCTTACAAATGTCCTTTACCGCCTCCTGTGCTACTGTTGATGTAGCCACACCGCTTCCACATGCTACTAAAATTGTTAATTCTCTTGGCATAATATTTCCTCCTGTTTATTCGTCTTCATTTGGGAGCAGCACAACTTTAATGGCTTCTCCTGTTTTTGTTAACTGAATTCCCTCGTTAATCTTACTTAACGGAAGAATGTGTGTGATAAATTTGTCTGCTTCAAATTCATCTGAAATTGCCAGTTCAAAGGATTTCTGAACCTGCATACTATTCGCACCATAATGTCCATAAATCCATAATCCATTATAATGGATATGATTGGTATCAAGCTCTGTTAATGCCCCTTTTGCTACACCGCCAAAGAATACAACGATTCCATTTTTCTTTGCCATAAAAACTGCTTGAGACTGCGCAGCAGTTGATGGATTGGCAGAAATAACTTTGTCCGCTCCTTTTCCATTGGTTAACTTCTTTACTGCCTCAATTGGATCTGTTTTCATACTGTTAATTGTATAATCCACTCCAAACTGTTTTGTCATTTCCAAACGCTTGTCATTGATTTCAATCATAATGACTGTTTTTGCTCCGCGTAATTTGGCAAGTTTTGAATGGAAACATCCAATCGGTCCTGCTCCAATGATAACAACTGTATCTCCAAATCCAACTCCAATATTTTCCTGACACGCATATACAGATGACAGTGGTTCTCCAAGTGATGCCCGTTCTAAACTGACACCTTCCGGAATACGGAAAATAGAATCTCGTTCTACCTGTGTTTTCGTTACCGGAACATAATCTGCGAAACCTCCTTGGCGGTTTGTATAATCACCACCGTTTTCACACATTTCGCTATGACCGGTGCGGCATGCTTCACATTTCATACAGTGATCTACCGGGTAAATATACAATCTTTCTCCAATTTTATATTCTGTACAAGTCTCGGATACCTCATCTACTACTCCAACGATTTCATGTCCATAAATATGAGGATACTTCCCTTTTCTCGAATCGGTTGTTAAATTTCTAATATCAGACCCGCATAACCCGATTGCAAGGACTTTTAAAATAAATCCTCCCTCCGGACATTCCGGCTTTGCAACTTCCTCTACTCTGATGTCATTTGGTCCATACATTAATGCTGCTTTCATTATGATACTCCTTCCCACTATTTATAACGATTCTTTCTGCTTCCCGGATGATTTTCAATCAAAGACAGCCATTTATCCTCCGGAATATTTTTCACTTCACCAATTCCCTGTGTAATGTGATAAATCCTCAACACTTCTTCCGCTGCTTCTATGATTTTTACAGCATCCTCCATTGTCTTTCCCACAGCTACAACTCCATGATTTCCCAATAAAACCAAATCATGATTTTTTATTGCTTCTTCAATTCCATCTGCAATATGAACGGTCCCTGCTTCTCCATAAGGAAGACATGGAATTTTTTCGCCAAATACCAATGCAAACGTTGTAGAACATTTCATAGATATATCTTTTCCACAATATGCATAGGCGGTTAGATATGGAGCATGAATATGAGCTACTGCATTACAGTCTGGTCTCGCATTTAATGCTGCCTCATGTAATAAATATTCACTCGATCTTTTCACACTGCCGGCAATCTGTTCTCCATCTTTCACAACAGCTATCATATCTTCATCTAAAAATCTTTTTCTGGTTCCTGATGGTGTAATATACAATTCGCCAGTTTCACGGTCCAAAATTGAAAGATTCCCTTCTAAGGTATTTACCATACCTTTCTCATCCATAAGCTTTGCATAATAAACAACTTCTTTTTTTATATCATTTATTCTATTTGCCACAATATTTCTCTCCTTTATTCGTATTTCCCTTTGAAACTCATGCATGAATTTTATGTTTTTAGTATAATCCTTTCAAATTTCCGTCTCAATACAAATACTTTTCCAATGTACGGAAATGTTTTTTACAAATTCATACAAAAAAGTTCAAAAATGAGAAATGTTTTTTACCAGCTTGTAAAAAACATTTCTCATTTCCGGAAACAAATTATTCTTAGTTAATATTTTATCTTTCTATTTCCATTATGTTTCTAAAGTTGACAAATAAAAAATACCGAATTATGATATTTTCTAGTCAAAAATTTGGGAGGCAGAGAATTATGCATACATTTCAAAAATTTATCAAATATTATGGACCTTACAAAGCAGTTTTCTTTTTTGACCTGCTTTGTGCTGCATTTATCAGTTTGGTAGATCTAGCTTTTCCTCAAATACTCCGAGTATTAACTCGGACTTTATTTCTTGAGGATTCCTCAGTAATCTTACAAAAACTTCCTATCATAGGAATCATCCTGCTTCTGTTCTATATCATTCAAGCCCTATGCAAATACTATGTCAGCTGCCAAGGGCATATTATGGGTGCAAAAATGGAACGGGATATGAGAAAAGAACTTTTTGAACATTATGAAAATCTTTCTTTTTCTTATTACGACAAAAATAATACCGGACAAATGATGAGCCGCCTGGTATCCGACTTATTTGATATTTCTGAATTTGCCCATCATGGTCCGGAAAATTTATTTATTTCTGTTGTAAAAATTGTGGGTTCCTTCATTTTCCTATTTATCATTCAATGGAAATTGGCTTTCATTCTTATTTTTGTTGTACTCTTTATGCTATTTTTCAGTGCAAAACAAAACAAACGAATGCAGGCAACCTTTTTAGATAACCGAAAAAAAATTGGAAACATCAACGCTACTTTACAGGATTCCCTTGCAGGTATCCGTATTGTCCAGTCTTTTGCCAATGAGGATATAGAACGACAGAAATTTCATAAGGGAAATGAAGAATTTCTTATTTCAAAAAAAGACAATTACCGTGCCATGGGTACTTTCCAAGGTGGAAATACTTTCTTTCAGGGACTTATGTACCTAATCACTTTAATTGCCGGAGGATGCTTTATTGCCCTAGGTGAAATGTCCCCGGAAGATTTAGCAATGTATGCTTTATATATAGGGATTTTTATTAGTCCAATTCAGATTCTTGTAGAATTAACGGAAATGATGCAGAAAGGTTTATCTGGTTTCCGCAGATTTTTAGATATTGTAGAAACACGGCCTGAAATTGTAGATTCCAAATCCGCCGTACCGATTACGAATCCGCAGGGAGATATCTCCTACCAAGATGTCAGCTTTTATTATGAAAATAACGAAATTGTTTTAAATCACATTAGTTTTGACATAAAAGCAGGCAAATCCATTGCATTGGTTGGCCCGTCTGGAGGCGGTAAGACTACCATTTGCTCTTTACTGCCAAGATTTTATAATATTACCGATGGAAAAATCACCATTGGCGGCCAAGATATTCGAGACATCACCTTGGAAAGTCTTAGAAATTCCATTGGACTTGTTCAGCAGGATGTCTATTTATTTGGCGGAACTGTGAAAGAAAATATTGCTTACGGAAAACCGGACGCTTCTTTTAAAAAAATTGTGGACGCTGCTAAGAAAGCAAATATTCATGATTTCATTATGGATCTTCCGGATGGATATGATACCTTTGTCGGTGAACGCGGAACGCGGTTATCCGGCGGACAAAAACAAAGAATCTCTATTGCCAGAGTCTTCCTAAAAAACCCGCCGATTCTAATTTTAGATGAAGCAACCAGTGCTTTAGATAACGAAAGTGAACGCCGTATTCAAAAGAGTTTAGAAGCACTTTCCAAAAATCGTACAACGATTACTATTGCTCACCGTCTTTCTACAATAAAAAATGCAGATGAAATTCTTGTAATTGATAATCATACCATACAGGAGCGAGGTTCACATAACGAGCTAATAAAAAACCATGGAATTTATGCAAGATATTATCAGATGCAGTTTGAAGGGTTGGAAACATTGAATATATAGTACTCACATTAAGAGGAACAATATGGTTATGGATCAAAATCTGTAACCTTATTGCTCCTGCATGATTTAATGACATTGATGTCCGCATTCATGATCGTGATGGTTTCCACAGTCATGCCCTTCTTCATGATGATGATTACATTTTGCAGATGGATCATTTACCAAGTCGCCTTGAAGAAATGCTTCTACCTGTGCATCTGCATCACCAGATGCACCCCCGACTAATTGGATTCCACATTCTTCCAATGCCTGCACTGCACCCATTCCAATTCCGCCGCAAATTAATACATCAACTTTCTCATTCTCCAAAAATCCTGCCAAAGCTCCATGACCGTTTCCATTGGTATCCATCACTTTAGAGGATATAATTTTGCTGTCTTTTGTTTCATATACTTTAAACTGCTCCGTATGTCCGAAATGCTGAAATATCTGTCCATGATCATATGTAACTGCGATTTTCATTTTTATAATCTCCTTTTTCCTTTTCATGTATTTTACTCTTATAATGTACCCCATATTTTTCTCTAATGTCAATATTCCCAACCACTTACCCTCCACATCCTTACCTGTCACCGAATTTTCATTTACAAAAAATCCAATGGCTGTTATAGTTGGCACATAGGAGATAGATATATGAAGATACGAATTCAAACGGATAATACTCTAGCGGAAGATGAAATTATCCTTCATTGCCGCACTGAGAATCAGCAAATCCGAACCTTACGAAATTCCATAGAAGATCTTATTACAAAATCTTTTTCTATTTTGGCATGCCAAAAGAAAAATGAAATTTATCTTCCGGTTTCAAATATTTTATTTTTTGAAACTTCAAATTCACTGATTTACGCACATACCAAAGATGATATGTATGAAGTCACTTATAAACTTTATGAATTAGAAGAATTTCTCCCTGGATATTTTATGAGGATTTCAAAGTCAGCCATCGTAAATATCCATCAAATTTTATCTATTCATCGAAATTTAACCGCTTCCAGCATGATTGAATTTCAGGATACACATAAACAAACTTATGTTTCCAGACATTACTTTAAAGTATTAAAATCAAGATTAGAAGAAAAGAGGAATATCAATGAAAAAGAAACACACTAGTACCATGTGGGGAATTATTTTAATTGGAATTGCCGTAATCCTTGTTTTATCACAGCTTGGCTTACTTGGAAATCTTAAAGTTGGACTTTGGACGCTTTTGCTCACTGCAGTGTTTGTTATCACTTTCATCCAAAGTATTTTTAACCTTAGTTTTTCAGGAATTTTATTTTCCATCGCATTTTTATGTATCTTATATGACGAGTATTTAGGAATCACTGCTTTAACCCCTTGGACAGTTTTAGTTGCCGCACTGCTTGGCAGTATTGGATTGTCCATGATTTTCCATCCAAAAAGGCATTCCCATCCATTTCATCATTTTTCCCACATGGATTTTAATGAAAGTGAAAGCTTTTCTGAAGTCATTGATGAAGCCAATGGAGATACGATAGAATGTAAAAATAGTTTTGGTGCATGTATTAAATACATCAATTCTGAAAATTTTACAAAAGGATACGTCAACACTTCTTTCGGCGGTACAAAATTATTTTTTGACAATGCCTGTATCCACGAAGAATACGCTGAGTTGAATATCCATGGAAGTTTCTGCGGTATTGAGTTATTTGTTCCAAAAACATGGACGGTTACCAGCCAAGTAGATACTATACTTGCAGGAATCACTGAAAAAAATCCCAAAATCCATGTTGACGGCGGAAGCAGATTATTACTAACTGGAGATTTAAAATTTGCCGGAATTGAAATCATTTATGTATAAAGTTTCTTTTACCGAAAGGATTGTTCAATGAAAATATTAGAACCAACACTCAATGAATCACTAGATGAAATAACAGATGTTCTTTCTTATCTCTTAGACAAAAAGGAAATGGAAGAACGAATTTCCAACAAATTTTTTAAAAATGTACTGATTGAAAATGAAGATTTCTCAACACTTGCTTTTTCGCAAATAAAATTTCAAAATTGCCGTTTTCTAAATTGTTCCTTTGAACGTACAGAAGTCACAGATACCACCTTCGGTTCCTGTGACTTTTCGGGTTGTAGTTTTGACAGCACTTATATGCGGCGTGTGAAATTTCAATCCTGCAAAGGAGTCGGAACAAAATTTACACAATCAAATATTGAGCATCTGCAAATCATTGATTGTAATTTAGATTATGCAAACTTTGATGCTTCTACTTTAAAAAAGGCTTGTTTCGAAGATACGAATCTTCACAGCAGCAACTTTGCCCAATGCCTTTTAAAAGAAATCCTTTGGAACAATGTACAACTCGTCAATACCAGCTTTTTTCATACTTCTCTATCTGGTATGAACTTTACCACCAGTAATATTTCCGGTTTGGTATTATCCGATCATCATCAGGAACTGAAGGGCATTATTGTTGATATATACCAAGCTGCAGAATTATCGAAAAGACTAGGCGTTATTATTAAATAACCTAAAAACCTTCTCTTGATATTTTATTCTGTTTTTCATACACTACAAATAGAACATGAAAATTTACAGAAAGGAGTTTGCAAATGAAAATCTATGCTTTTGAAGTGAGAGATGATGAAATCGAATATTTCCACCAGTTGGAACAACAGTTAAATATAGAAATAGTATTAAATTCAAATGGACTAACAAAAGATATGATTCCAACCTTGGAACAAGGCTCCTGTGTCAGCACATTAGGTTTATATCATTACGGAAAAACTGAATTAGATTTACTGAAACAGCAGGAAATTTTATATTTTTCTACAAGAACGATTGGTTACAACCATATTGATGTTGATTATGCCAAAGAAATAGGGATTCATGTATGTAATGCAGCTTATGCACCAAACGGTGTCGCTGATTATACCGTTATGATGATATTGCTTTGTCTGCGTAACTACAAACAAGCTCTTTGGAGAACTCAGGTTAACGATTACTCTTTAAATGGATTGATTGGAAAAGAATTAAAAGATTTAACGGTTGGTATCATGGGTACTGGAAAAATCGGTGCTGCCGTAATTCAAAATTTATCTGGATTTGGCTGAATATGTTTCTTTAGATACCATCTATAAAGAATGTGATGTTATTTCCCTGCACATGGCTTTTTATACCGATAGTGCCGTAAAAAGCATGGTAGAATGCGGTATTCTAGGATTAATTCATATGGCATCTGATGAACCTTGCGAAACTCAGTTGTGCTGATTATCATATAGAGAAGCCACTTAGGCTTCTCTATTTTTTCCTTAATAAATACAAATTTTCGTATTTTTTTCAATGGTTCTTATAATCCTTTTCATATTTTTCTTCGATACCGCAATACATCCTTCTGTATATGGATTCTTCTTTACACAATGCATAAAAATTGCGGAACCTTTTCCTTTTTTACACTTCTTATTAAAATCCAAAAATAATCCATAATCATAATATCCTTTATAATTTATGAAATGTTCTCCACGGCATCTATGAGGTTTCTTTTTTATGTTAATTAATTGATTATAGTATTTATCTCCACACCAATAATGATTTTTATTTACTTTCAAATAAGAAATTTTCGCTCCCGGATTCTTCTTAATTCCAAAAGCTTTCGTAATCGTAAATGTTCCTGTGGGAGTTCGTTTATCTCCTTCTTTCTTTTTATGAATTCCATTTTTCCCTACATATCCTTGACAAGATAAAACTTTTTTCCACTTATTTTTTTCATTTTTTTTGTATAGATAAACTTTCGCTTTTGAACCCTTTTGATGTTTTACAAAAATTAGATTCTTAACTTTATCATTTTTCTCATATTTTTTTAATAACTGTTTCCACGGTTTAGATGCTGCCTTAACTTCATGATTCGCAAATCCGCCACTCATTGCTGCTAATACGCTTAACCCTGGTATAAACAAAATTTTCCAAACTTTTTTCATAGTTTCCTCTTGCCTTTCTTTGTTTTCGTATAACATTTTATAAAATAAATTACATGTTCATTTTATAGGTTGACAGAAAGGTAAAAACATCCGATACTTAATATCATATTTATTTACACGAAAGGATGTTTATACGATGAAACCATCTTCTAGTTTAAAATCGTTATTAAAAAATATTGACCATAAAGGTTACCCTGCTTACAAAAGTACACAGGGAGACTATAATTTTCAAAATTACATTTTAGGAATTGACCATGTACAAGGAGATCCTTTTGCTTCTCCTTCCCGGTTAAATATTCAAATCAAGGGAAAAACAGCTGGTTTTCCAAAAATCTATTATAATACTTCCTATAAACGAATTGCCCTGCAGGATCATTTAACTCGTTTATTTGGAAAATCTTTGGAAAAATTCAGTTTTAAAGCCAAAGGTTCCGGGAAAAGCGGGTTAATTTCCATTAGCCGCTGTGGTCAGGAAGTGTTGGAGCGGACTGCCTGTGAAATCTGCCCAGACACTGGCAATATTACCATGCATTTTGATGTAGGATTTCCTGCCAATGGACGCTCTATCAATTCCAGAGAATTAGAAAAAATCTTATTTCAATTTCTGCCAGATTGTGTGGAATCCTCACTTTTTTACAAAAATATCGATGCAAAATTATTAGAACAAGTCATTTTCCTTGCAGAAGATCAAAACTTTATCAGAAAACAGCTCCCACTTCTTGGATTGACTTCTTTTGTTGCTGATGGAGCTATTTTGCCAAGGCAAAGTGGAATTTCTCAAAAGCCATTGAAAAGTGCTGTGCCATTTACTTCGCCTGAACCTTTTCAAATAACACTAAATCTTCCACATCACGGCCCTATTACCGGAATGGGAATTTCAAAGGGTATTACATTAATTGTCGGCGGCGGTTATCATGGAAAATCTACACTGTTAAAAGCATTAGAATTAGGTGTCTACAATCACATTTCCGGAGATGGACGGGAATATGTCATTACGGATGCTTCTGCTGTAAAAATCCGTGCAGAAGACGGACGCAGCATTAAAAATACAGATATTTCCATGTTTATCAACAACCTGCCAAATGGAAAAGACACCCGCTCTTTTTCTACGGAAGATGCCAGCGGAAGTACCTCTCAGGCTGCCAATGTCATTGAAGCTGTGGAAGCCGGTACTTCTCTGTTTTTAATTGATGAAGATACCAGTGCCACAAACTTTATGATTCGAGATGAATTAATGCAGAGAGTTGTCCATCGTCAAAATGAACCGATTACACCATTTATTGAACGTGTTCGCAGCCTTTATGAAAAAAATGGTATTTCTTCCATTATTGTTGCCGGGAGTTCCGGTTCTTATTTTCATGTGGCAGATCATATTCTGCAAATGGATCAATACATTCCAAAAGATATTACGGCATTTGTAAAAGAAGAAGCCAAGGCTTTCCCTGCAGCTTCTCTTCCAAATGAAACTTTTGCAAAACCTGAATTTCATCGGTCTTTTCCCTGCAATAGGGAGTTAAAAGGAAATCGAAGAGTGAAAATGAAAACGCTTGGAAAAAATGCATTTTCATTAAATAAAGAAACCGTTGATTTAAGATATTTAGAACAATTGGCAGACTCTGAACAAACCACTGCGTTAGGCTATGCCCTCCTGTATGCTCAATTACATTTCATGGATGGAAACCGGAATATAAAGCAGGTTGTAGACGCACTTTTTGATTTGATAGAAACGAAGGGGCTTGCCTCAATTCTAGACAGCAAATATGTAAAGTCTAATCTTGCTATGCCAAGGAAACAAGAAGTCTTCGGATGCCTTAACCGCTATCGGAAGTTATAAGATAACACAAAAGAAGTACGAAAATACTACTTTTTCGTACTTCTTTCTATCCTATAAAATTTCATGAATACATCGGCTGACAATCTCGTAAGCACACTCTCTCAAATGAATTCCATCTATAGTATAATCTCTCGGCAGCTGTCCGTCTGTACCAATCAAATGCCGATAGATATTTACATAAGTCATTTCTGTCCCATCACACAATCTTTGGATTTCCTCATTCATCCGCTCTATCTCCTGATTGGATTTTCCATCCGCCCAAGACGGCATTAGCCCAATTGGTTTTGTATATGCCGGATACAAAGATTCTACATAAATCTTGGTTTTCGGCAAGCTTTTCTGAATTCTTCTTCCAAGGTTCACAAGACGCCCTGCAAGTGCTTTATATCCCGGGTATAAAGACATTAAAAAATCATTCGCCCCGCCCTGCATTAATACAACATCCGGTCGGTGAGCAATCACATCATAGGAAACTCTTGCTCCCATTTCTGCAATGGTATCTCCAGCCTGCCCGCTGTTAATAATTTTGGCATCTATATCTTTTAACTTTTCCATCGGGAAATAATCTGTCAGAGAATCCCCAAACATTACAACTGTTTTCATTTTATTCTCCAAATTTTACTTTGCTATTTTTGCAGCCTTTATTTTGTCCCCTTACTTTCTTGTACTTCCCAAATAATGATATTACCCCATTTGCCATCAGAATCATTCTTATTCTCATCAATCAGTTCCTCAACATCTTGTTGAGTCACCTTACCCTTTGCATCGTCCTTCATTGTGACTCCTTTATATTCATCAACATCAATGACATCATTTCTTTCAATTTTTTTTAAAAAAACATCATTGTCTGTTGTCAAACTCCTTGTTTTATACAAATAAGTCATTCCAAGGATTAATAAAGTCACAACTAAAAACATTAATTTCCTACCTAATTGTTTCATTGTAAATCCCCCTTTCCTCTATTATGAAATAGAATAAATATTTTCTAGATAGAATAATTTCTATCCGGAAGAATTTATTTTCAAAATTATATCATATATTTACTTTTATCTCAAATATATTCCAAACATATTCTGTATAAAATTAATTATTTTTATAACTATAATTAAAATACAATAATATTGATACAAATTAAGCAGAGTCAATACAACTCTGCTCATGTTAAAGAAATTTAATAATAAATCTTACACTTATTTGACTTCGCCGCCTTCTACCACTAAATTCTCAGGATCTGCTGCATCACCATAAACTGGTTTTAACGTCTTTTCATAATCTTTGTGGAAGAAATTCTCTTTTCCAAGCGTCTTAATTTCCTTGTTAATCCATTCTAACAGTTCTTTGTTTCCTTTTTGTACGGCTGGTGCAATGGTATCCACATTCCCAAGGGAATCTATTCCAACTTTGAATCCTTTATTTTCCAATGCCCATGCAAGGACTTCTGTATTATCTGTGGACAATGCATCTCCTCTTCCATCCAGCAACGCATTAAAAGCTTCACTGTATTGGTCGAATTTCAACAGTTTCACATCTTTTCCATGTTCTGTGAAATAAGTTTCTGCTGTAGTTCCTTTGCTGACAATCAGTGTTTTTCCTTTTAATTGACTTTCCTTTGTAATCAATTTCTTATCCGGCGAAACAACACCCAGTGCAACTTTCATATACGGCAGGGCAAAATCTACCTGCTCTGCTCTTTCATCGGTAACCGTAAAATTAGCAAGAATAATATCTACTTTTCCTGTTGTTAAATACTCCACACGGCTGGCTGCTTCTACGGGCACATATTTTACCTTTACACCCAAATCCTTTGCAATACGGTTTCCAAAGTAAACATCATAACCTTGATATTTTCCTTTTTCATCCACATAGCCAAACGGCTTTTTATCACTAAATACACCAATGACAATTTCACCGCTGTCTTTCACTTCATCCAGTGTTCTAGCTTTTGTTTTACTTGCAGATTCTGTTGATGTATTCTTTGCATCATCTTTTTTTCCACATCCCGCAAATGCCGCTGCTGTTAATACAAATACTGCCAGTAATACGAATAATCTTTTCTTCATTTCTTTCTCCTCCTCATTTATGCCTCAAATTCAAATACATTTAAAAATTGTCTTGCCCTCTCTGTTTTTGGATGTTCAAAAAACTCTTTCGGACTTCCTTCTTCTATGATATTTCCCTGATCCATAAAAATAATCCTGTCTGCCACCGCTTTTGCAAACTGCATTTCATGAGTGACAATCACCATAGTCCTGCCTTCCTTTGCCATTTCCAGCATAACATCCAGCACCTCACGAACCATTTCCGGATCCAGCGATGCTGTGACCTCATCAAACAACATCACCTCCGGGTGCATACACAATGCCCTTACAATAGCTGCTCTCTGTTTCTGTCCGCCGGATAATTGTCTTGGATAAGCATCTTTTTTATCTGCAAGTCCTACTCGATGAAGCAGTTCTTCTGCCTCTTTTTCAACCTCTTCCTTTGGACGGTGTTGTGCTTTTTCCGGTGCCAAAGTAACATTTCTTAAAACATTCATATGGGGAAATAAATCATAGCTTTGAAAAACCATCCCTATTTTCTGTCGAATCTTATGCAGATTCTTTACATTACCGGAAATCTTTTCTCTATCCAGAAATATCTCTCCGCCCTGAATACTTTCCAGGGCATTGATACATCGCAGCAAGGTACTCTTTCCGCAGCCGGAAGGCCCCAAAACTACAACAACTTCTCCCTTTTTAACAGAAAATGAAATATCTTTTAATACTTCATGATCTCCAAATTTCTTTTTCAGATTTTTTATTCCAAGAACCGGGTTTCCCATTCTCTCTCCCCTCCTAATCTTTCCATTTTTTCTCCAAGTGAGCCGCTAAAACAGATACCGGATAGCAAATGATAAAATACAGGAAAAAAATCACTCCATAAATCCAAAGTGCTGCACTAGGCTGTGTCAATCGGGCTGCCTCAATCATCTGCTGTCCGATTTTTACCACCTCCACAACTCCAATCAACACAATTAACGATGTGGTTTTTATCATTCTAGTTACCAGATTCATCGCCTGCGGTATCAACCGCTTTACTGCCTGTGGTATTAAAACATACCAATAAATCTGTCCTCCAGTCAATCCCAAAGCTTTTCCACTTTCTATCTGATGAATCGATATAGAACCTAAAGCACCTCTTACAAGATCTCCCATTTCTGCAGTTCCCCAAAAAACAAAAACAATAATCGAAGCCATCTCTCCGCTGAAATCCCAGCCAAAATGTTTTGCTGATCCAAAATAAACTAGAAATAATAAGACCAGCTGCGGCATAATTCGGATAAATTCCAAATATATTTTCGTAATTACTTTCGTAACCGGATTTTTCCACATCATAATGATTCCCAATATGACTCCAAAAATCATAGAAAACAGCACGGAAATCAATGAAATTCGTATCGTTATCCACAAACCACCCATTAATCTTATAAAATTATCCCCTTGAAATAAAACACTAATCCCCAGATCCTGCAAAGCGAAGCCTCCTCTCCAGAAACATAAAAATAATGGAAATCGGAAGTAAAATAACTAGATAAGCTGTAACCAGCATCAACAATGCTTCGTCTGTTTTGTAATACAACCCAATCAAATCTTTGGCAACATGCATCAAATCCATTAAAGCAACGATACTAAACACTGATGTTTCCTTAATCAAAAAGATTACATTGGCACCAATTCCGGGAATCGCTATCGCTGCTGCCTGCGGAAGCAAAATATAAAACCACACCTGTTTTTTCGTTAATCCTAAGCTTAAGCCGCTCTCTGTCTGGACGGAATCCACCGCCTCCATACCGCTTCGGAAAGCTTCTGCCATATAACTTCCTCCAAGAAAAACCAAACCGGCAACAGCACATGTCTCAGATTCCAATATAATTCCGATTTTAGGAAGTCCAAAATACAGAAAAAACAACTGAATTAGAAGCGGCGTATTCCTGGACAATTCAATATAAATTCCCGTTATCCTTGATAACACCGGGACTTTATAATAACGAATCATCCCGCAAATGAGTCCTAGAATTAGAGAGCCAAAAATTCCCATACAAGCGATTCTTAAGGTAAGAAATGCTGCTTCCTTATACAATCCACTGTATTGTATGATAAAATTCCAATCCATAACCCCATTTTCATCTCCTTATATATTCCTATTAATCCGATATGAATTATAGTATATTGATTTTCTATTGTATTGTCAAGCATCTTTTTTATATTCTTATTCAATACATCATAAAAGGTTCTCTTCTTACTTTTCAACAAAAGAAAAAGAATGTATAAACCACTTTTATTTTATACATTCTTCCTTCATTTTATTTCCATATATCTCTATTTTTTATACAATTTTGCTTTCTCTTCTTTGGATAAGTCATCCAGCAGATACCGTCGCTGTTTTTCCTGTTTATCTAAGTAGTCTTCCCACAGCTGCTTTTGAACCTCTTCCATATCTTTTTTCAACTCCCTGGCAGACAGCAGGCGGCAGCCCTGCCCTCTGATAATAATTTGTTCCAACCCGTCAGAAGTTGCAACTGTTACATCATATTTTCTGCCATGTTCATGAGCGAACTTCTCAATGTATTGGTCAGCTGTTTCTGCTTCTTTCGTATAAACCACATGAATATTATGATAATCTAAAACTTCTGTATCATGTCCTTTTACCCGGTACGCATCAAATACAACAATCAATTCTGATTTTTTGATTCCTTGATAATTACATAATAAATCCATCAATTTTCCTCGTGCTGCATCAATATTTGCATCTGCTAACTGTTTTAAGTCTTCCCATGCATAAATGATGTTATATCCATCGACTAGCAGATATTTTTTAGAGGAATCTCTTTTTACAGAGGATTTCACTGCTGATGCATGATAATCTTCTGCTTTTCTTTGGACTTTTTTCTTTTTCCATTTACTCTTGTTATGCTGATTGGCATAAAAAGTCTGTTCTAAAATTTGGTCAATCTCATCAGTATCAATCCATTCTTCTTCAATATATGCCCGCCGCTGTGCCAAGGGGTCTTCTTCCACATCATCCTGGCTTTGTACTGCCAGAACACTTTCTAAGTGCATATGCTCTGATACTTGGTCCCAGCTTACATTATATCCTGCCCCGTGAGAACAAAAAACAGAACTTGAAGGATTATAAATATCACGATCCGCATCATAACCGGATGCCTGTATAACTTCTTCCGTATTATGACATGGTTCATAACCTTTCAGACTGCAGAACAATCTTCCATTTCCCTTGGTGTACGCAATCACTTCTTTCTGATAATCCTGCATACAGGCTGCTGGTGCACTTCCTTCTAAAATGGACATTTCTCCCTCACTTTGCGGTGTATCGAATGTTCCATGCATTTTTTCAACATCCGTCATAGCTCGTCCTACCATTTGCTGAGGAACTTCCAGACGAAATGCATAATAAGGCTCCAGCAGAACAGACTCTGCCTGCATTAATCCCTGCCTGACAGCACGGTATGTTGCCTGACGAAAATCTCCGCCCTCTGTATGCTTTTGATGCGCTCGTCCTGCTGCCAGCGTAATTTTCATATCCGTAAGACTTGCACCTGTCAATACTCCCTGGTGTTCCTTTTCCATTAAATGTGTTAACACTAGTCTCTGCCAGTTACGGTCCAGCATATCCTCACTGCACTGTGTGTCAAACACCATTCCGCTTCCCGGCTCTCCCGGCTCTAAAATCAAATGTACTTCTGCATAATGCCGCAGCGGCTCAAAGTGTCCAACACCCTCTACTGTATTTTTAATTGTCTCTTTATACACAATATTTCCAGTTCCAAATTCCACATTTACGCCAAATCGTTCCAATATTAGACTTTTTAAAATCTCTGTCTGAACTTCTCCCATCATCTGTACTTGAATTTCCTTTAAATCTTCTTTCCAAACAATATGAAGTTCCGGTTCTTCCTCCTCTAACTGACGAAGTTTTGGAAGTATCGTCCCTGCACTGACTTCTGGTGGCAGAATCATTTGATATGTAAGTACCGGTTCCAGCACCGGCTCAAATCCAGTATGTTCGCATCCAAGTCCCTCTCCCGGTTTTGTCTCGGACAATCCTGTCACTGCACAAATCGTTCCTGCCTTTGCTTCATTTACTGTTGTAAATTTTTCTCCAGAATAAATACGAATTTGATTCACTTTCTCATTTTTTGAAATAACATCTTTAACCTTCAAACTCCCGCCAGTCACTTTCAGATGTGTCAGCCGGTTTCCCTGTGCATCTCTGGAGATTTTAAACACTTTTGCACCAAAATCCTCCACATGCTCTGGCATGGAAGTATATGTTTCCATACCATGTAAAAATTCTTCAATTCCCTGCAGTTTTAGAGCAGACCCAAAATAACACGGAAATACTTTTCTTTCTGCAATCACTCTGCAGATATCTTTCTGTTCAATACTGCCTTCCTCCAAAAATTTATCTAACAGACCTTCCTCCGTCATTGCAATATTTTCAAAGAAATTTTCATTCTCAATATCCGAAAAATCAATACATCCATCATCTAGCCGTTCTTTTAACTCCTGTAAAAGAGCCTCTTTGTCTGTTCCATTCTGATCCATTTTATTTACAAATAAAAATACTGGTATCTGATATTTTTTCAAAAGATTCCATAAAGTTTTTGTATGTCCCTGCACTCCATCGGCACCACTGATCACCAAAACGGCATAATCAAGCACCTGTAAAGTCCGTTCCATTTCTGCTGAAAAATCCACATGCCCTGGTGTGTCCAGCAATGTCATTTTCATATCTGCAAGGGACACCTCTGCCTGCTTTGAGAAAATCGTAATACCTCTGGCCCGCTCTAGGGCATAGGTATCCAAAAAAGCATCTCCATTATCAACACGTCCCATTTTGCGGATATTTCCGCTAATATATAAAATCCCTTCAGAAAGGGTTGTTTTTCCCGCATCTACATGTGCCAGAATGCCAGCACATATTTTCTTTTTCTTCATGTTATTATCCTATCCAGTTACTTTCAATTTCTTCTTTCAACTTCGTAAACATTTTAAAATCTGATGTGGAGAGCCATAACTGCTCAAAACAAATTTCATATAATCTAACAAAACCAGTTCGTACCACATCCTATCTTTGCATCATACTACAGATTTACATTCCCCACCAGTATAATTTTATTGAAATGCGAGAAAGACATTTCCTAAAACAGGAAATGTCTTTCTCAAAATTTATGGAGTAACTAATTGGAGTATCTAACGATTATATATATCTAAATCTAATTCCTTCTCTTTTGCATTTACAATGACATTTGTAGCCGCATCACCAACAACATTTAAGGTGATAACTGCCATTCCCGGCAGATAACTGATGGCAAGTACCAACGCATATCCTACCATGCAAAGTTCAGAATTTAATCCTAAACCAGACATGATAACGAAAATTAATGTAGTTCCTGCTACCGGAATTGCCGGAGTTCCCATTGCTACACAAATGGATAAAAATGCCGCAGTAATTAGTTTTGCAGGTGTAATATCGATTCCTGCTGCCGTCGCAATGAATGTGATTGCCATCATATGCATTGCGGTAGTTCCGTTCATATTGATGGTCATTCCTGTCGGCAGTACAAAACTGCTGATTTCATCACTGCATCCTAATTCTTCAATACATGTCTTACGATTCAAAGGCAGTGTTGCTGCGGAGGACTGTGTTGCGGCAGCAAACATACCAACCTTAAAAATCTTCTTTGCAAATTTCATTGGATTTAACCCGGTTGTAATGAAAATACCTGCCGGATAAAGTGTTGCTACTAATACCAAACTCATAATGATTGTCGCAATCATAAATGTCAATGTCGGCCGGATATATTCCACGCCATAAGTTGCAAAAGTTCTTGCAAGCATACAGAAAATTGCAATCGGACTGACTTTATTAATCAAAAAGTCCATATAAACCTGAACGATGCTGCTTAAACATTCCATTAGTTTTTTCATTGGTGCTGCCTTTTCTCCCAAGGCATTCATGGCTAATCCAATGATTACTGCAACGACAACAACTGCCAAAATACTATTATTAGAGGCTAAAACCTCTGTAACATTGGATGGCACTGCATTGACAATTGTTGTTAATGGATTATATGCATCCAGTGTTGCCACATTTCCAGTATCTGCAGCCGGAAGATTTACAGAGAATAATCCCAATGATTTAATTAGGTATGCGAAGCAGCCGGCAAGAAATGCTCCTACGCAATAAAATCCTACAAATGTTCCGATGGTTTTCCCTGCAATTCTTCCTAACTTCTGCGGATCAGCCATGCTGCACAAGGCTGTACTTAAAGATGATAAAACCAATGGCACGATTGCCAGCTGTAATCCTCTCATAAATAACTGCTGGATAATATAAAACAGTCCAAGGGATTTAAACCCCTTTTCCTGTGTAATATCTTGGAAAAACAGACGGTTTAACCATGTCCAAAGACCATCATTTCCACTTGCAGCCGTTGATTCTCTTAACCACAAACATAAAACACCGACTAATATTCCACCTGCCATTGCAATCATGATTTTTTTCATGATTGACATGCCTTCTTTTTTCTTTCCCATTTGCTCCCTCCGATCCAGACAGTGGGCAGGGACTGCGCCCTCCTGTCTACCTTTGAAAGCAGAATGTTTATGCAGCGAAATAGTTTAGTATATCAACTGTATATTCTTTTTCTCGCAAAGCTGAATCCATTCATCCTCCGGTTTTTGATCTGTTACCAAATAATCCAAATCTTCAAAATCCAAAAGGTGTGCAAAAGCTGTTTTCCCAAACTTTGTATGATCTACCAGCAATGCGACTTCTTCTGCCTGCTGTATCATACACTTTTTCACCTCTGCTTCGCTCTCGTTTGTATCTGTAACGCCTTTTTCAATATCCAAGCCCTTACAACTGATTAAAACGATATTCACATGATAACGCTGGACAGTCTCTTTTGCTGCCTGTCCTTGGAGAGATAATGTTCTCTTATTAAACATCCCGCCTGTAGAAATAATTCGTATATCCGTATCACCAAGCTCTCTAAAAATCTCTGTGGATGCACTTAAAATCGTCAGTTCTTTATCTTTCAACATCTTCACTGCCTCCATCACTGTCGTGCTGGAATCCGTTGCAATGGTTGACTTATTCTTTAAAATATCAAAAAATGCTGCTGCGATTTTCTTTTTCTCTCCAATATTTATCGCTGCCCTTTTATAAAAGTGTACATTTTCTCTTTGAGCCGTATGATTATATACCGCTCCTCCAAATGTACGCGTCAAAAACCCTTCTGCTTCTAATTTTTCCAAATCTCTTCGGATTGTTTCTTCCGTCACCTGATAGGTACGGCTTAAATTTGTTACTGTAACCTTCTTTTCCGTCTCAACCTGCTGCCTAATCAGCATTAATCTATCTTTTGCTGCCATTTCATCACCCCCATGATAATCTTTATTTTATCATCTTTTTCTGTGGGAATCAAAATATTTCATTTTGATTCCCACAGTTTTCTGATAATTCAAAGAATATATGGAGCTATTCTTATTTTATTTATCGATAGCTTCTGCTGATTCACGCATGAATGCTACATCTTTTGGATCTAACTCTAATTCTGCTGATTTTACATTTTCTCTTATTTCATCAACCGTTGTAGATCCACTTAATAAGTTCAAAAAGTCTCCCTGTGCAAGAATCCATCCAAGTGCAAGATTTGCAATTGTGCAGTCATATTTTTCACAAAGAGGTTTCCATGATTCCATCATATCCATTGCATTCTGCATATTGTCCGGCTGGAACCACTTCTTAGGAATCTGTGCACCAACTGGTTTGTAATCTCTTGGGAATGTTCCAGATAATAATCCCATTTCAAGCGGGGAATAGCACTGGATCGTAACACCATTTTCACGTGCACATGGAATAATCTCATCTTCAATTCCACGGTCTAAGATAGAATATTTTACCTGAACGATATCTAAATCTCCCCATTTTAAGTATTCTTCAATGTGGTTGATATCTACGTTTGCAGCACCGATTGCTTTAATTTTTCCCTGTGCTTTTAAGTCATTTAAAACATCCATTGTTTTCTGGATTGGCACAAAGTATTCTGTTCCAGGTGTTGCCTGCCAATGTGTCATATAAACATCCACATAGTCAGTCCCTAATCGTTTTAATGATTCTTCAATTTCTTTTTTCACAGATTCACTGTTTAAGTTCTTGTATAACTGAATTCCGTTCACTTTGTTAAAGAGATCACCTTTCATTTCCTGATCCCATGTTACACCACATTTTGTGATGATACAAACATCTTCACGGTTCATTCCTTCTAAAGCTTTTCCAAGAATTTTTTCTGAATTACCAAAGTTGTATCCCGGAGCTGTATCAATTAAGTTAACTCCAGCTTTTGGAGCCTCTCTAATTGTATCTACAACTGTCTGAAGTTCATGATCTCCACCCCAAGCAGAACCGCCGCCAATGGACCAAGTTCCAAGACCGATTCTGGAAATATCCATTCCTGTTTTTCCTAATTTCATTGTTTTCATTTTTATTGTCCTTTCAGTCCTAATTATTTGAACTATTTATAATCTTTCTTATATTGTTTCAACATATCTTCAACCATGTTTCTGTTCTGAACACCAGAAGTTGCTCCCGGATGCTGTACGGCAATTGCTGCAGTACAGTTTGCATATTCTCCACAGCCTTTCAGGTCTTTTCCTTGAAGCAATGCTGCGATAAATCCAGATGCAAAGTTATCTCCGGCACCAATGGTATCAACTGCTGTAATACCTTTACATGCTGGAACGATCATTGCACCATCTTTATTGCGAATATAGCATCCTCTTTTTCCAATCTTCATAACTACATTTTTAATTCCATAGCTGAAAAGTTTGTCCGCGACTTTTGCCTCATCTGTTTCCCCTGTCATTAAGCGGGCTTCGTCAAAGTTCGGGAAGAAATAATCTACATAGCTTAATGCTCCTGCAATATCATCTAATGTTTCTCCCAAACGAGGCATAATCATATCTGCTGTAATCGTCATATCCTGTTCTTTGGCAAATTTAAAAATAACTTCCAGTGTTTTTCCATCTAATAAAGGACAGTTAAAAATACTTGCTAATGATAAGATTTTTGCTTCCTTAATTTTCTCGAAATTCACATGTTCGATATTTTCTTTCCAAAGGCTTCCATTACGGTTGGTAATAAATGTTCTTTCTCCATCCGCTGTTACAAGACCTACATTAATGGATGTATCCAAAGAAGGATCAATTGTTACACCTTCTGTATCAATATCATCTTTATCACAAGAGCGTAAAATAAATGCTCCTGCTGCATCATCACCAATCGCTGCCATAAGCCCGGTCTTAAATCCTAAACGGCTGATAATGGTTGATTCATTCATTGCATCTCCGCCGACAGCCATTGCAATCTGATCGACCGGATATGACTCAATATCAAAGATTTCTCTTGATACCGGACGCAGCGGAATATCAACAACCGCTGCACCCAGACATAAAACGTCTAATTTTTTTTCCACTATTCATCAGCCCTTCCGTCGTCACCGAACAATTTGATTTTGTACATTGCACGTTCTTTTACTGCTTTACGGACTTCACGTTCCAAAGCAAGGAAAGGTTCATCTTTGTGGGCATTAATTGCTTCCATAGCTGCCTGGCAGAGTTCTGTATGGATATTGATCTTTGCAATACCACACTGAATTGCTTTTTTGATATCTTCATCACCGATACCGGATGCTCCGTGAAGTACAAGCGGTACACTGACTTCTCTATTTACTTCTTCGATAATATCGAATCTAATTTTTGGTTCTGCAGTGTAAACGCCGTGTACGTTACCAACTGCTACTGCAAGAGAATCGCATCCTGTACGTTCTACAAAGTCTTTTGCCTGGGAAGGATCGGTATAAGCATATTCAGCCAATGCTTCTTCATATACGGTTTCATTTCCAACATGTCCTAATTCTGCTTCTACTGGAATATTGTATCTGTGGAAGTAATCTACACACCTCTTGATTTCTGCGACATTTTCTTCATAAGGTAATGCAGATGCATCACGCATAACAGAATTCATGCAATGATCTACTGCGTTCTTTAAAATTGTCCAGTTGCGGCCATGATCCCAGTGTAAAATAACCGGAACGGTTGCTTTCTTTGCCATAGATTCCATCATATAACAGAAATCTTCAAAAGAAGTATTTCCTGTAAATCCTGTTCCAAAAGAGATGATAATCGGAGCGCGAAGTTCTTCCGCAGCATCAATTACTCCCATTAACATTTCTGCATTCCATACGTTAAAATGTGGAATTGCGTAATGTCCTTCACTTGCTTTCTGTTCCCAAAATCTAATATCTGCAATCATTTTATTTCTCCTTTTTATTCGCTCGTTATTCTGCTACTTTTACAACACCTTTTACCATATCAAGCTTCTTCACAGGATCAATTGCATCCATAAATGCCTGCTGTACATCTTTGTAATCATAAATATGAGTTACCATATCTTTTACATTGAATTTTCCTGTAGCAATCGCTTCAATGGTCTGAGGGAAGTTATTACAATATCTAAATGAAGTCTGAATGGTAACTTCACGGTTAATTTTTAAGAAATCAATCGGAACCGGTTTAGACTGTGTTCCAACCATCATAATCTTACCGCCGCGTGCTACAATCTGCACTGCCTGACCTGTTGTAAATGCAGATCCTGCACACTCAAACACAAGGTCTACCCCTTGATCTCCATACATGTCTTCCGCTCTTAAAACAGCAACGGTATCCTGATTTTTTCCGTTAATTGTTCTTGCAGCTCCTAATTCTTTCGCCAGATCCAGACGTTTGTCCATAACATCGACAACTGTAATATCCGCAGCTCCAAGACTCTTACAAGCCTGCAGCACCATAAGTCCAATGGTACCGGCTCCAAGAATTACAATGCTCTTTCCTAATCTTGCTTCACCAAGAATTGCTGCATGCATTCCAACTGCTGCCGGCTCTACTAAAGCAGCTTCCATTGTTGTCATTCCTTCTGGAACATGATATGTCCATTCTTCCGGATGTGTCATATACTGTGTCAAAGCACCTTTATAATTTGGCTGTGTTGCCATGAAATCAACACCTGGGCAGATATTATAACGTCCGGTACGACAGTAATCACATGTATTATCCGGAACACCCGGCTCAATTAAAACTTTGTCTCCAACTTTAAATTTTGTAACCTTTGCTCCAACTTTAACTACTTCTCCAGCCACTTCATGTCCAAGTCCAATTTTCTGATTTGGATCTTTTGGCGGAATAAATGGACCAAATTCAAAACCATGAATATCTGATCCGCACATACCAACGTATTCTACCTTCATCAAAATTTCGTTGTCTTTTGGTTCCGGAACAGGACATTCCTGAATTTCAAATTGTTTCGGAGTTACTAAAATTGCTTCTGAATTCTTCATTTCCAAAGCCTCCTTTTGAAGATCTTCAGTGCCTGATAAAATCAGACACTGAATAAAACTAATTATTATTCTACGTTACCGATGTCTTCGACAGATTCTCCTCTTGTTTCCACACCGAATACGATGATGGATACAGCGATGATTGCTGCTACGATTGAGATTAAAACGAACACACCATTTGATCCCATAGAGCTTGCTGCTACATATGTTACTAAGAATGGGAAGAAGATATTACTTACACGTCCCATAGCGTTACAGAATCCAGATCCTGATAACTTCGCTGATGTCGGCCACATCTCCGGTACATATACTGCTGATGCATAACATACATACATATAAATGAATGTATTCAATACGAATGTTGAAGCAATCAATGCTGTCATTGTTGTCTGTTTCGATGTGATAATTCCCATCACTGCCATGGCAGCTAACAAAGCCACACCTGTAGTTCTTCTAGGTACTTTATCCATATACAAGGATGCTAAGAAGATTCCAAATGGAGCACCGAATAATCCGAACATCGTCATAAACTGAGACTGTGATGTATCATATCCTAAAGAACTCAACAATGAAGGCATCCAGTTCATCAACGTATACTGAATGGTATTCATACCGATTAATACTAAAGATCCACAAATTGTTCTCTTTAATAAGTTTCCTTTAAACAATGCAGAATATGGTAAATTCTTTACTTTTACAGGTGATGTTTCTTCGATTGGAGGTAATGGTTTTCCTGTAGATGCTTCGATTTCTTTTTCAATTTCTGTCATAATTGCATCTGCTTCATCAACTCTTCCCTGAGCTTCTAACCAACGTGGAGACTCTGGATATTTGTTGTAAATAATGATACTTGCAATGATAGATAATACAGAAGGAATGATGTACTGGATTCTCCAGTTCATATTCATGCTGACTCCTGTAGAAACGATCAATAATGCAATACCGTTACAAATTGGATGAGCAAAGTTTCCAATGAATGAGTTTCTAGAAGACCATACACCACGATTCTTTCCTGGTACATATTCTGTAAATGCTGCAAATAATACAACCAATAATGCTCCTAATCCAAATCCCTGAATTAATCTGAACACATACAGAACAGTTACATTTGGAGCTGCTGCTCCGCCGATCATAGCAATAATATGAATAACTTCATATAATAAGATAGATTTTTTACGTCCAATTTTATCTCCGATTGGTCCACCAACCAATGCTCCAAACAACTGCCCAGCTGTATAAGTTGTTCCCCACATAGCAAGAAGTTTAGAACCTGGTTCTAACCAATGCAGTTCATTTAATAATACATTCTGTACTGCTCCACCGATACCGTTTGACCAGCAAACCAACAGTGCGAAAGCTGAAACCAGCCACATTTTAATATGCCAGCCTGAATTCGGAAGACGGTCAAGTCTTGCACCGATATTCGCATTCTTTGTGTTAGATGTCATAATTTTTTCCTCTTTTCCTAATTTGATAGTTTTTTCTTCTTATTTTAATGCTTCAGAAAGTTCCTTTTCCATAATATCCCATGCTTTGTGGAAATCCTCAGCTTTATTCCACAATGCCGGAGGACCAAGAACAACCATATCCGCTCCTGCCTCATAAAGAGGACGATATACATCTTTGTTCATGGAACCATCTGCTTCAATCAAAAAGTCTAGTCCTTTTTCTTCACGTATTTTTACAAGTTTACGAATTTTGTCATATGTCTGTGTAATTACTTTCTGTCCTGAAATACCTGCATCTACAATCATGATTGTAACCTTATCAAGGAGCGGCAGGTAGTATTCAATTGTTTCTAGCGGGACGGACGGATTGAGGGCGATTCCGGCTTTACATCCCAGGGATTTAATTTTATTTAACGTAACAAAGGCGTCTCCTTCAATACAGTCTGTATGAGGAGTTATGTATGCCGCTCCTGCTTTAGCAAATACTTCCAGATACTGCTGAGGATGCTTGATCATCAGATGTGCATCCATTGGTTTTGTCACCTTATCCTTCAAATAATCCAGATAATCCGGTCCAATTCCAAAACTCGGCACATACACTCCATCTTTAATATCCATATGGAGGAAGTCTGATTTTTCATCAATCAGCTTTACCTGTTCTTCAATGTGAAACAAATCACAGCACCCCACGGAAGGGGCAATCATTAACTTTCTTTCCATAATTTCTCCTTATAAAAGATTAATCTTCAAAATCATAATGGAAGATAACCTTAATTGCTTCTTTTGCTGCCATAGCATCGAAGCCTTTTTCATATTCGGAAAGACCTAATCTATGTGTAATCAACGGCTGAACTTTAATCTGTCCGGATTCTAATAAGCGGATTGCATTTCTCCAAGATGTAGAATCATAAGCCATATGTCCAATAATGCTCTTGTTCCAAGATGTAATATCATTGATAGAGAATTCTAATGGTTTGAATCCCATACCTACACGTACAATTTCAGCATTTGGTCTAGTCATTTCAATTGCCTGTTTCAAAGCAATGTTAGCACCAGAACATTCAATAACTAATCCTAAATTATCTCTTCCGCAAATTTCTGTGCAGCGTTTTACGACATCTTCTTTTGAACCGTTAACAACATGAGTTGCTCCTACTTCTAATGCAACAGGGAAACGAGTTGCTACGTCTTCATCAAGACCAACCATAACAATGTTTACTGCTCCCATGATTCTTGCAATCTGTACAGAGAATAAACCAAGAGGACCTGTACCAAATACAACAACGTCCTGTCCAGGTAATAAATGAGCTTGCTGAGCAACTGCTTTATAAGCGTTACAAATTGGATCCAGAACTGCAGCTTCTTCATATTTCACACCTTCTGGAATTTCCCAAATTGCATGTTTATGAATTCTTAAAATTTCACCCGGAACTTTACAATATTTAGAGAATCCGCCGCCCCATGTGTTGTTATCCAAACCAAGGTTTACTTTTTCTTCACAGCACAGGTAATCCCCCATTTCACATGCTGGGCAGACACCACATACATGAGCACTGTTATCAGAAACAACTCTTTGTCCAACTTTCCAGTCAGTTACTTTTTCACCAACTTCAACAATTTCACCAGCAAATTCATGACCGCGGATAGAATTAAATTCATCAGAACCATTATCTACTCTCCAGTGTTTCATATCTGCACCACAGATAGCAGCAGCTTCAATTTTTAAAATAATGTCCTCTGGTCCACAAGTTGGTTCTGGAACATCTGCCATTGTATAACCGCCAAATTCCTTGCCATATCTTACAACTGCTTTCATATTTTACCTCCAATACATTTGATTAAAATACCTTTTCGTTTCTCCAATATCAGTTTCAAAAGCGCTTTCTTTTCTTGATGGTTATATTATACCTCTGTAAAATCTGTGAGTCAAACATTTTATATGTGTTTCACAGATTTTCGTTACTTATTCACAGAATTTATTGTTGTTTTTACGCATTTATGCAGTTTATATCTCTTTGTTTTGTGCAATTTTACTATCGCATTTTTTGACTTCAAATATAATTCTGTGTTTCACAGATTTTTTCTTTTGTATTCCACATTTCATGCATTGGTTTTCCTATAAAAATATTTTATATTTTTTTATATTTCTATAGATTTTATTGCTCATTTCACATATAATATAAATAGAACCTATCAACTACACTTTCTATCATCTCAGAAAGGAAGGGATATTTTATGCTTTTAAAAAATAAATGTGCCATGATTACTGGCGGCACACGCGGCATTGGATATGCCATTGCAGAAAAATTTATTCAAAACGGTGCTTCTGTTGCTGTTTGCGGTTCCAGACCTGAAACCGCTCAAAAAGCTTATGAGAAATTGACATCAAATTATCCAGATGCTGAAATTCTTGCACTTTCTCCAGATTTAAGTAACCCTAAATCTGTGAAAGAGGCTGTAGATACTATAAAAGAAACTTTTGGTTCTCTAGATATTTTAGTAAACAATGCCGGAATTTCCGCAAGAGAATCTCTTTACGATTATGATCCTGATAATTTTAAAAAGATTATGGATTTAAATGTAAATTCTATTTTTGTATGTGCACAAGCTGCCGCAAAGATTATGAAAGAACAGGGCGGCGGAGTGATTTTAAATACCAGCTCTATGGTAAGTATTTATGGACAGCCTTCTGGTGTTGGTTATCCTGCTTCAAAATTTGCAGTAAACGGTCTTACAAAATCTCTTGCCAGAGAATTAGGCCCGGATCACATCCGTGTTAATGCAGTTGCTCCCGGAATTACCAACACGGATATGATGCAGGCAGTTCCAAAAGAAATCATCGAACCATTAATCAACACAATCCCTCTCCGCAGAATCGGAGAACCAGAAGATGTTGCCAATGCATTTTTATATCTGGCAAGCGATATGGCATCCTATGTAACCGGTGTTGTACTATCTGTAGACGGTGCAGTTATGAATTAAAATAAAAAAACTCTTAGAATTCGACTTTCTAAGAGTTTTTTATTATCTTGTATTTCCTTTATATCATGTCCAAAAAATAACGATGAACAGATAAGTCTTTCAAAAGTTCTGGATGAAATGCTGTCACCAGTTGATTTTCTTGTCTTGCTGCCACAATATGTCCATCTACTTGTGCAAGACTTTTTACATCCTTGCCAGCCATTTCAATATACGGGGCACGAATAAATGTCATTGGAATCCTGCCTCTATCACCAAAATCTGCTTCTGTATAAAAGCTGCCTAATTGTCTGCCATATGCGTTCCTCACTGCTTCAATATTCATTGTCGCCAAATGTCTCCGATTGTCATTTTGGATCTTTTTTGCTAAAAGCAAAAGCCCTGCACAGGTTCCAAATACAGGAAGTCCTTTTTCAATTTTCTCTTTTAATGTTTCAAACAACCTCAATTCATGTAAAAGTTTTCCCATTACGGTACTTTCCCCTCCCGGAATAATTAGTCCATCCATAGGATGATCTAAATCCTTTTTCTGCCGTATTTCAAAAGAAGATGCCCCTAAACAATGAATCATCTGCTCATGCTCGATAAATGCTCCCTGCAAAGCAAGTACGCCAATCTGCATGATTATTTACCCCTTTCTGCCATTAAAAGTTCTATTTCCTGCTCATTAATCCCTACCATTGCCTCTCCAAGATCTTCTGATAATTCAGCGAGCAATTTCGCATCGGTATAGTTTGTCACTGCTTTCACAATTGCAGCAGCACGCTTTTTCGGATTCCCTGATTTAAAAATACCGGAACCAACAAAGACACCTTCTGCTCCTAACTGCATCATCAATGCTGCATCTGCCGGAGTTGCTACTCCGCCTGCTGCAAAATTCACTACTGGCAGTTTTTTATTTTCATGCACATACTTCACTAAATCGTACGGAACTTGGAGGTCCTTTGCTGCATCAAACAATTCATCCTCTGCCATTGATGCAATTCTACGGATTTCAGACTGCATCATCCGCATATGCCGCACTGCCTGTACAACATCCCCTGTTCCAGGTTCTCCCTTGGTACGAATCATTGCTGCACCTTCATTGATTCTCCGCAAAGCTTCTCCCAAATCTTTTGCTCCGCAAACAAAAGGCACAGCAAAGGCTGTTTTATCAATATGATATTTATCATCTGCCGGTGATAAAACTTCACTTTCATCTATGTAATCAATTTCAATTGCTTGAAGAATCTGTGCCTCTGCAAAATGTCCAATCCTGCATTTTGCCATAACAGGAATAGAAACAGCTTCCTGAATCCCTTGAATCATTTTCGGATCACTCATACGGGAAACTCCGCCTGCTGCACGAATATCTGCCGGTATTCTCTCTAATGCCATAACCGCACAAGCTCCAGCTTCCTCTGCAATCTTTGCCTGTTCCGGCGTAGTAACATCCATAATCACTCCGCCTCTTAACATCTGTGCCAAATTTTTATTCAATTCAAATCTCTTATTCCCCATTTTAAATCTCCCCTTTTTGTCTTTTATCCATTTAATCATTTATATATTTCACGAAATTCTCCAGCAGCCCTGCCTTCATTCTAAATCCCAAAGCTTTTAGTGTCTCTTCTAATGCTGCCATCACTGCTGTCATATCTGGTATATTTGCATTGGCTCCCATATGTCCAATTCGTATCACCTGTCCTGCCAGTACATCAAATGAACCTGCCAGCATGATTCCATGTTTCTCAAGCATCCGGTCAAGAATATCTTTTGCACTCATCCCGTCCGGCACATCAAATACAGTCACTGTATCAGAAAATCCACTTTCCAAATGCAGTTTCAATCCGGATTCCTGCACTGCTTTTCTTGCTGCAAATGCAATTTTTCTATGACGTTCAATTAAATCTTTATCATTTTTAATATTTTCTATTGCCGCATATAGTCCATAAATATCACTAATCGGCATAGTGTATGGAAACCATTGCTTTTCATAATAATCTTTAAATACTGCCAAATTACAATAGAAGGAAGCTATCGGCGTTTTCCGATTTTTCATTGCTTTTTTCGCAGCATCACTTACTGTTACAAAGGTCAGTCCCGGAGGTGCAGATACTGCTTTTTGGGAACCGCCGCACAAAATATCAATCTGTGCTTTCTCTACATCCAATTCATTTCCAAACATACCGGATACCGAATCCACCACCGTCATAATTCCATAAGATTTCAACACCGGACAAATTTTGTGAACATCATTTAGCATACCGCTTGGCGTATCGCAATGAACCACAGTAGCATACTTAAAATCATGATTTTCTTTTAAATATGCATCTAGTGCATCAACATCTAACGTATTTAAATAGTCTGTGGTATAAAGCACCGGCTCTCCCCCATACATCGATACAAAATCTGCAAATCCTTTTCCATAAATACCATTGTCCAAAACCAAGACTTTATCTCCCGGTTCTGTCATGGACGCACAAGCGGCCTCCAACCCAAGGATTCCTTCACCGCTTAAAATCAATGTTTCATTTTTTGTATGAAGCAGTTCACTAATCATTTCACATAATTTTTTGTATTCATCATAGAAAACCGGATCCAAATCCGCATTGGTCGTAGAACGGCTTCTCGCCAGTCTTACATTTTCCGGCACTTGAACCGGTCCCGGTGTCATAATCTTATACATATTGATTCCTCCCATTTTAAAATTATAAAAACATCTGGTTTATGCAGTCTGCACTCCTACTCTTTTCACTGCAATTTCCATTGGACGGACCACAATCAGCACAACAACTGCTGCTACTGCAATCTGAACCACATTTCCGGGGATTGATGCTGCTGGTGCAATCCAGTTGCCATAGATAATGCCTTCCGCAATATAGTATCCAACAATCTTAATGATAAGCGCCAGAACCAAAGAAACTATTTTCCAAGCATATTCTGTATGTTTCTCATTGACTGTTCCAACAACATATCCCATAATTCCAACAATTACAAAAGTAAATGGTGCCCATGCAGTCCATCCTGACAGCAGGTCAAACAATCCCATACCGATTCCCCCTGCCAGCATTCCTGTCTTTCTCCCAAACAGCATTGCCATCAAAAATAAAGGTACATTCCCAAGATGGATTAATCCTCCATTTGCTGCAATCGGAAGGCGGACATTCACAAACGCTGTAAATACATAGGTTAATGCGATTGACATTCCCGTAATTGCTAAAAACTGAATTTTTTCTTTTTGATTCATAATTTTCTGCCTCTCTTTCTATATATAATACAATTCACTTTACAAATACGCTGCGTTCTTTGTTGTGTTATAATTTAATAAAAGTTTGGCATTTTTAAAATATCCAGTTTTTATAATTTTAATGGTGCCAGTTTGTTTGCCGGCGGAAGGCACCGATGGCCTTGACACACATAATACGTTGTTCGGTTATTTAACAATGGATATTCTTTCGTTGGCTGCTCTTTCATCCTCACATTGGCTCCAATGGGAATTTCATCTCTAATATCCTCTGCTTCCGCATCTCCAAATACAACGGTAATCGTTTCTCGTGGTTCCTCATCCATAAACAGTGCCAGCAGAGAAAATGCTGTTCCCATATAAGATTTCTCTACATAATTTGATAAAAACTTTAACTGTTTTTCTTTCACTTCTTCTATATCATCCTCTGCTAATTGTGCCAATTTTACCAGATTATATGCCATTACGGAATTCCCACAAGGCATTGCCCCGTCATATACATCTTTTGGCTTCAAAATCAGTTCTTCATTTTCTTTTCCGATCAAATAATACCCACCGTTTTCTTGATCAAAATATTCCTCTGTTACCTTTTTGAAAAATCTAACCGCTTTATTTAGATAACTTTTCTCTAATGCTGCTTCATAAAGCCCCAAAAGCCCATAAATATACCAAGCATAATCATCTAAAAACGCAGTCCCTGATGCTTTCCCATCTCTCCAGCTGACATGCAGCCGTTCTCCATCCCATAAATGGTTTTCAATAAACCTCTGTGCTTTCTTTGCTGCCTCTAAATATTTTTCTTTTTCGGAAACTTGATACAAAAATGCAAATGCAGCGATTGTCAATGAATTCCATGCAGTTAATATTTTATCATCTAAATGCAGAGAGTATCTCTTTTTACGATACTCATAGATCTGGGGCAGATACTGATCCATCGTTTTTATTTGCTTTTGGTGCAGAAGATTTGGAATATTCTTTCCCTCAAAATTCCCTTCTTTTGAAATCCCGTAGCATCTTTGAAATTCCTTGGCTGCCTCCGTTCCCAGCACTTTTTCAATTTCTGAAGCATCAAATGTATAATACCTCCCTTCGACTCCCTCGCTGTCTGCATCCTGTGCTGCATAGAATCCGCCTTCCAGACTGGTCATTTCCCTCAATATATAATCTGCGGTTTTCTCGGCAATTTCCAAAAATACAGGTTCTTTTGTTTCAGCATATGCTTTCCCATAAGTAAGCATTAACAATCCATTGTCATATAACATTTTTTCAAAATGCGGCACCAAAAACCATCGGTCTGTAGAATATCTGGAAAATCCAAATCCAATATGGTCAAAAAGTCCCCCTTTATACATTTGAAGCAGTGATTTTTTCACCATTTTTAATGCAGACTCTTCTTGATATACGCGGTAATATTCCAACAAAAATAAATAATTTTGCGGCGATGGAAACTTAGGTGCCGATCCAAATCCGCCATACTGCTCATCAAAACTTTGCTGATACGCATAAAACGCTTTTTCAAACACAGAAGGATCTCTCTGCCCTGACACCTTTTCTTCTTTGTTTAAATACTCTGCAACACTATCTGCCGATTCCAGCAGCCGAACTCTGTTATTTTTCCATTGCTCTGCAATCAAAGAAAGCAATTGTCCAAATCCCGGCATTCCCTGTCTTGGTTCTTTTGGAAAATAAGTTCCTGCATAGAATGGCTTTTGCTCCGGCGTTAAGAAAACACTTAACGGCCAGCCGCCGCTTCCAGTTAGTGCTTGGCAGGCATCCATATAAATGCTGTCAATATCTGGTCTTTCCTCTTTGTCCACTTTTATTGCAACAAATTTATCATTTAAAATATCTGCAATCTCTTTACTTTCAAAACTCTCATGTGCCATCACATGACACCAATGACAAGTAGAATAGCCGATGCTTAAAAACACCGGCTTATTTTCTTCTTTCGCTTTTTGAAATGCTTTTTCACCCCAAGGAAACCAATGAACAGGATTTTGGGCATGCTGCAATAAATACGGACTTGTTTCATTCTTTAATAAATTTGCCATAATCTTTCACCTCAGAATTACTATGTGCAATTTAGACATTTTCATCCAGCAATTCTCCCAATTTGATTAAAATTTCATCATAATTAATCTTCGTATAATCCGTCACATCTAATTCAATTAAATACCCCAGTTGAAATTTATCATATCCTCTAGTTTCACACCGCTCTTTAAATATTTCATAGGTGACCAATCCATCCGCCTTCCTTCTATCCTGCAAAACGTCCCCTTTATGATAACAATTTACCAAGTGCGCCAAATGGCGGCTTTGATCTAAATCTCTTTTTAAAGAACGTTGATACAGAATTTTAATCTCACCAATGAGACGGAATGTTATCACTTGACATTGGTATGTTTTTGCCAATTGCTCCAATCTTCCTTTTTGCTTTTCGCTAAATGGATAATCAGAAATTACAGAAATATCTTTTGATAAATGATTCTCTATGGTTTGATAATATTTTTCCCACGCCTGCATTTCTAATCTTACTTTTTCTTCCAAATGATCAAACCCATATTGTTCCCAGAAATTTTCCTTTATTTCATCTTGAGAAACGACTGCAAAATCCGAATATTTTTTCAAAATCTGGCTGCATAAAAATGTTTTTCCTGTTGCCGGATATCCGGCAAGTAATATCATTGTCTTTTTCATTTTTTCTTTCTCCATATATAAAAAGAACTGCCGCAAACACGGCAGTTCCCTTCTAAAGCTCTAGTTTTATCGACAAATAATAAGTATCTGCCCGGTAATATGCTTTTACAAACTCTCTTGGAATATCATTTTCATCATAAGATATTCTTTTCACATAAAAAATCGGTGTATTTTCTTCAACTTGAAGTAATCTGGCAATTCTCTCGTCCGCCAAGACAGAATATATCTTTTCTTCTGCTTTTGCAAGCTTTATGTGACAATGATTTACATAATAAACTCTTAAAGATTCCTTTGAGAAATCTCGTTCCATCGCCTCTGGTACCCAATCATAATCCAAATAATTAATTTCTATGTACATCGGTTTATCATCAGCATAACGAACACGTTCCAAACGAATTACAGAAGCTTTTTCTTCTAGTCCAAGACATTGGACAATCTCACTATCAGCTTTTATTACACTCTGATCAATCACCTTTTTGCATGCAACTCTTGCATCTTCACTGTGCTCCCTCACAAAACTAATAATTTTCTGGTCATCACTTTTCGCTTTTAAACTCTTTACGAATGTTCCATGTCCCCGCTTTTTCTCAATCAGCCCTTCATTTGCCAACATTTCCATTGCTTTTCGAACTGTAGCTCTGCTGACCTTATAAGCACTCACCAATTCACTTTCTGCCGGAAGCAAATCTCCAATTGCATATTTCCCATCTACAATATCTTGATACATAAAGTCATAAATTTGATAATAAAGCTGTTCCCTGCCGCTGAAATCTAATTCACGTTTCATTCTTTACACCCTTTCAAGTTTGTATTCTTATTCCATCAACTCTCCTCCAACAAGATTAATGGACTGTCCGGTCAGATAGCTTGAACTGTCTGTCGATAAAAAGACTGCCGCATCCGTTACATTTTTTAAATCTACCAATTTATGCATTGGTATATTTTCTTCAAAGTATGGCAGCACTTCCTCCGGATCCAAATTTCTTTTCTTTGAATATTCATATTTCAATTTTTCCCACATCTCTGTTGGAACAATTCCCGGACAAATCGTATTCACGCGGATTCCCTTGTCCGCAAACTCTTTCGCAATCGACTGAGATAATCCCTGCACGCCAAATTTGCTGGCGCAATAAATGGTCTGCCATGCACTTGGCTTCTTTCCAGACAAAGAGGATATATTAATAATCGTTCCTCCTTCATCCAGCATTTCTCTTACCGCTGCCTGACAGCATAAAAAAACTGCCTTAAGATTTACATTCATTGTCAAATCCCACAATTCCTCACTGCTGTCCAAAAATGGAACCATTTTAGAAACTCCTGCTGAATTAATCCATGAATTGATTCTACCATATTTTTCTATAACTTTACATGTATTTTCTTCAATTTGGTTTTTCTTTGTGACATCCGTTTTATAAAACGAAGCTTCACCGCCTTCCGCTTTAATTTCTCCAACTACTTTTTCTGATTTTTCTTCATTCAAATCATATATAGCAACTTTGGCACCCCTTTTCGCAAACTCCTTTGCCATCGCAGCACCCATGCCGCTTCCGCCTCCGGTGATGACGGTTACTTTGTCATCTAATCTTTCTGTGTTCACTTCTATTCCTCCGTTCTATTTAATATATTCTGCAATATTTATCTGTTTATCCTGAGGCATTACCTGCACAAACACATTGACGCCTTTTTTCATCAGTTCTTGAAAATATTGATTTTCTTGTGGGTTTGTTGAAATATTTTTATACAGAACACTTCTTCCCTCCTTTGCTCCCATTCCTCCTACATCAATCTCATTAATGTCAATTCCATGATCCACCAAGTAATTCAAAATTTCCGGTCCCTTTACTAACAAAATGGTTGGTGCTTCCAGTCCCTGTTTCATAAACTCTACTGTATCTGTGCGATTGAAAATCCCAATAGCAATTTCATCTGGAACCGCCATCTCCAATACATTGATCATAAAATCATCATTTGCTGTTTCATCATCTGCCACAATAACCTGTACAGCATTTTTCTGTCGAATCCATGCGGTCATTACCTGCCCATGAATCAAACGATCATCAATCCTTGTTAAGACTAAGTTTTCCACGTCTTTTACCTCCTTTACTTAAATTAGTTCCGTTCACTCCTAATGCCTTCGGTGCTGTTGCTGCCTGAATCAATTCATCTAGTGTACTTCTTTCCATTCTAGCAAATATTAATGTAATCAGCATCGGCATATTCATGCCAGATATCAATCCTATTTTATAATCTTTTGCCAAATATCCTGTACTATTAAATGGGGTTCCTCCAGTTACATCAGTTAAAATAAGAACTCCCTCTTCAGAATAATTTTTATCAATTTCCTGTTTTAATTTTTCCCGATAACTCTCTGGTGCTTCTCCTGGCAGAAGAGGAACAGCTGAAATGCCATCCTGCTCCCCTGCTACCATTTTCAAACTTCCAAGCAACCCCTCACAAAAATATCCATGACTGATTAAAATGATATGTATCATATGTTTCTCCCTGCTATCCTGCAAATCCTAAAAGTCCTAAATAAGATGCGGCAATCCCTACAATAAAAATTCCAACAACAATCCATGTTACATTCACTTTTTTAGAAACTAATTTCCATACAATCAGTGTAATCAATAACGGAATCAGACCTGGCAGCAAAGAATTTAAAATCTCTTGAAATTTTACAACACCAGTGCCAACCGTAATCTTAAACGGAGTATTCACTGTAACCCTCGTTGCCGCCATACATCCTACAACCATTAAACCTACAATACTAAATGCATTTGTAACCTTGTCAATGACGCCATTTTTCAAAATTTTTAACAATGTAGATTTTCCATATTTATAACCATTCATAAACATAAAATATCCACATGTAAAAATCAGAATTTCAAATACAATTGTGAAAAATACTGGTCCAAGATAATTTCCATCCAATGCCATTGTACATCCAATACCTGCCAAAATCGGGAAGAGGATTCCCTGCATTACCGTATCACCAATACCGGCAACCGGCCCCATCAAACCGGTCCGCACAGAGTTAATATCATCTGCAGATACATTTTCTCCATTAGCTCTTGCTTCTTCCATAGAAACTGTAATACCGTTAATAATCGGTCCAATAGTAAATACCTCTGAATTATAAAATACCATGTATTTCTTTAACTCTGTCACACGTTCTTCCGTTGATTCATAGAGACGCCGGATTGGTCCAATCATCAAGTTTGCAATTCCAAGTGCCTGTAATCTTTCGTAATTATAGCAAGCCTCTGTACTGGTTGTTGCCAGCCATGTTTTCACTAAATCTTTTTTAGATAACTTTTTGTCATAATTTTTTACTGCTGCCTCTTCTTTATATTCTACTTTTTCTTCATTTTTCTTTAAAGTCAAACGTTTGACTTTTTTCATTCCTGATTCTCTTTTATTATCGGACATGAACAGAACAATTGCAATGATTGCTGCAAAAATTGCAATTGCCATAATATCTAATTTTAGATAAATTGTCAGGAAAAATCCTGCAAAAAAATATGGCACAAGTTTTCTTTTTCCTAAATAATTAAGAAGCATTGCTATTCCAAGGGCTGGCATGATTCCTCCAACTACCTGAAGTGCTGACACTAAACTTTTTGGAATTGCATTAATCAGTGCAGTTCCCCATGATTTTCCTGACATGACCAGTGCAAATGCCGGAACTCCATATAATAAAAATGCTACAACAAAGGATGGAACAAAGTTCATTAATCTTACACCCCTGATATTCCCTTTTTCCAGAAGTGCATCTGCTCTGTGAATCCAGAAAGAATTCACCGTCATATAAATCTGATTCAATAACAACCCAAACATACTGAATGGAATTGCAAAGGTTACTGCCATAGTTGGACTGGCTCCTGAAAGAATCGTCATTGCTGTACCAAAAATACCTGCAACGATTGTGTTACTTGGCATAGTTCCTCCTGCAGAAATCCATCCAAGATAAATCAATTGGATATTCGCTCCTGCCAGCATACCCGTCATTGGATCTCCCATGAAAAGACCCGTAAGGATTCCCGTTGTTAATGGATATACCAAACATTTTGTAATCGGTCCGAAAAACCACCATTGCCCCATTGTTGCCAGAAGTGCAACTAAAATTGCTGAAATTGCCATGTTATCCTCCTTCTCCCGGTTAGTGCTTTCCGCTTAAACGAACCATCACTTTCCCGCTTCTCGTTTTTCTTTTCGTTTCTAATTCTTCCCCCATCTCTTCCAGCTCAAGACATGCACTAATAATTGCTTCTGTATCAATGTTTCCGCTTTCCAGTAATGCAACTGCCCGTTTTGTCGTGTGCGGGTTGAGATATGAAGTATAAATACTAAGTTCTTTTGTATAGGCTTCAAACTGGTTTATCAAGATTGGCTGTTTGGGATCTCCCAATCCAAACAGCAAAACTTTTGCCTGTTTCCCCGCAATCTGAATTGCCTGCTCCATTGTTACTTTCAAGCCTATACACTCTATTACATAATCAATATTATAGTCCTTGGCAAGTTCTATAATTTCTGCGTCATCTACAGCATAATCTGCTCCTAACTTCAGTGCCAGCTCCTGCTTCTCTTTCTCTTTTTCAATTACAATGATTGTTGCTGCTCCCGTCATTTTCACCATTTGAAGCATAAGACTTCCAATAGAACCCATACCATAAAGTGCCACTGTGGAACCACTTTTTATTTGTATTAGATCCAAGCCATGGACCACACAGGACAACGGTTCTGCAAATGCTGCCGCCTTTAAATCCAACTGTTTAGATACTTTATAGACATTCTGTTCCGGCGGATAAACATAATCTGCGAAGCCTTTTGCTACTCCATGCCGTTCCAGACAAAAATTCGGCAGACCCTGCTGGCAATAAATACATTTACCACAGCCATAACTTGGATCCGCCGCCACCCGATCCCCCGGTTTAAAATATTTTACATCCGGGCCTACTGCAGTAACAATTCCTGAACATTCGTGTCCAAGAATAATCGGCGGGATTACAAGACTTGCACCATTTTTTCCCTCAAACTTATGTATGTCTGTTCCACACACTCCACACCATGCTACTTCAATTTTTACCTCATCCTTTTTCGGCTCTCTATCTGGAATTTCCTTGACTTCATAAGTACGATTTCCTGTGTAATAACCTGCTCTCATTTCTGACACCTGCCTTAATCAAGATTCTTAAACAATTTAATCTTTTTTTGAACTACCTGATTTACTGCTCGAATACATGGCACTACATTATTTCTTAAAGAAGCATTTTCTGGTGTTTCTCCAAATAATTCTTTTGATTTTTTCGTCCATGTTACCAAAAGTTCTGTTCCTACATTGAATTTACGGATTCCCAAATCAATAACTTTGCGGACATCTTCATCCTTTACACCAGTTCCTCCATGAATAACCAATGGTAAATCTACAGCTTTTTTAATTTCTTTTAAACATTCAAAACTGATATTAGTTTTAGACTTATACTGTCCATGATTTGTTCCTATAGCCACTGCTAATGCATCAATTCCTGTTTGCTTTACAAATTCAGCTGCTTCCTGCGGATCGGTATAACGAACTTCATCCGCCGAAGCCGCAATGCCATCTTCCGTACCTCCAACAATTCCTAATTCTGCTTCTACTGATACATTAAAATTTTTCGCATACTCAATAATTTGTTGTGTCTTTAAAATATTTTCTTTTAACGGCAGAGACGAACCATCAAACATAACAGAACTGTATCCTGCGTCTATGGCTTCTTTAATATCTTCATAATCTTTTGCGTGGTCTAAATGCAATACTACATCAATTCCTGCCTCTTCTGCCATAGTTTTACACACTGCCACTAAATTTTTATGCCCTACATATTGGGCTGTTCCTACACTTGTCTGAATAATCACAGGGGTTCCCTGCTCTTTTGCTGCTGAAATAATCGCTGGCAGCATTTCCAAACTGTGTGTATTAAACGCTCCTACTGCCATATTCAGTGCATCGGCTTTTTTCAAAACCCGTTTTAAGTTTGTATACATTTTTCCTCCTACATAACATCTGATTTTTAATGCTTCTTTCTTCTATCCCCCTTTCTTATTGTACGTATATACTAACGTCCGTACATTAGTATGTTTGATTGTATTATACATACGTTTTACTAATTTGTAAATAGTTTTTTTAAAAAAGTTAAAAATCACCTTTACGGTGGTTTTTGTATATTATTTTATTACATTTTATAAATCCAGCCTGCATTTCTTCTTTCAAACCCGGCAGATATCTTTGTAAATCTTTCCAATTAAACGGCATATATTCCACAACACTTCTCCTATTCTTTACATTTCTAAGAATTCCTTAAGGTCTGTTTATAAATCATTTAGAATTGTTTATGGTCTATTTATTGATAAAAAGAGAATATGCGGATATACTAAAACCATAGTTTTTCATATATATTTTTTAATCCTCTCTTTTCATAAAACGGTCGCCGAAAGGTGACCGTTCTTTATTTTACACCCGTTTTTGCGCAAATATCTTTCAGACAGCATTTCTCACAGTGAGGTTTTGTTCTTGCTGTACAGATATCCCTCCCATGATAAACCAATCTATGGCAGAAATCACTTCCTTCTTTGGGCGGAATAATTTTCCACAACGCCATTTCTACTTTCTTTGGTTCCTTGATACCATCTACCAATCCAATTCGATTTACCAGACGAATACAATGGGTATCTGTTACAATTGCAGGTTCTCCAAAGACATCTCCCATAATTAAATTGGCACTTTTTCTTCCGACTCCTGGAAGTTTCAAAAGAGATTTGAAATCCGTTGGTATCTTTCCATCGTATTCATCTCTCAAAACCCTCATACATTTACTGATATCTCTTGCTTTACTTTTTCCCAAACCACAGGGTCTTACAATCGTCTCAATATCTTCCGGCTCTGCTGCCGCTAAAGCATTCACATCCGGATATTTTGCATACAAATCCTCTACCACCACATTTACTCTTGCATCTGTACATTGTGCAGCAAGGCGTACACTGACTAATAACTTCCATGCTTGATCGTAATCCAAAGTACACCCTGCATCGGGATATTCCTTTTTCAAACGTTCAATTACTTCCAATGCCAACTCTTCTTTTGTCATTTAAAATACTCCTTTTATATTTTTGTATAATATTTCTGTTTTCTACCCTTTGGTTTCTCCGGAAACATTCAGTCAATTTTCTATCGGCGCTTTTTCTTATATTTACGAATTGTTTCTGAAATTTCATTATAATCCCTCTCAAACAGTTCCTCACTCATTTGTATTTTTAATATTTCCTCTGGAACTTTTTCACTGATTTTTTCTGCCACAAAAGCCTTGCTTTTCTGCTTATATTTTGGAAGTCCATTTAATTCTTGAATATGAGCAAGCTCTGGTCTCCACAAAAGGCTTAACTTTCTTTTTAAATTTACTTTTGGATTGGGTTTAGGATTACGAAGCATATAGAAATCAACATCCTGCCTTGTCTGTTCCACTGTAATAATTCCCCACCATGACGGTACATGTTTCTCTACATAAAGTCCATGACGGGAACCAACGGCAATATAATTATAATCAAAGAACTGATCATAGTCTCTTACCTGCCGTTTCAAACGAGTATATGTATCTGCATCACTTTTAATTTCAATTCCATAAAACGCATTTTCTGTTATCATAACAACATCAGCTCTGGAACGCCCCATCCGTTTTTCCTCAATAATCCTTATTTTTTTATGCTGCTTCTCCAAATAATCAAACAGCGGTTCTCGAATATCTTTATCATATAACATACACAAATTAACTTTCTATTGTCCTACAACCTATCACTAATCCTCTTTTATTATTTTATCATCTTTACTACACAAAAACAGCACCTTTTTCAGATGCTGTTTTTCTTTATTTTAATTATATATTTAAGCCCTTTCAACCTTCACTGCCTGTTTTGTTTCCAAGCTCTTATGCACGGCTTCTGCAATTAATTCAGCTTGTAAACCATCATTTCCATCAGCAATAAATGGTTCATCATTCATTAAACAGTAGATAAAATCATTCATTGGTTCGATTCCAAAACCTCTTGGTCTTCCACAGTTATCTAAAATAAAATAAGAGTTTGGAGTATGACACTTCTGATTGTCATAAATTTCTACCCCGCGATTTTGAGAATCTGCTCTCAACAACGTATTTTCACAGAGAATTTGAGTTCTTCCATCATTATTCTTTGCAAAACCCTTTGGAAGAATCCATGAGTTTTCCACTGTCCAATAACATCCATTTTCAAACTTTAAGAATGCCTGAATTGTATCATAAGTATCCACACCTTTGGATTTTAACAGTTCTTTTGTTCCAACTGCATAAACTTCTTCTACTTCACATCCCATATACCAGCGAATCTGGTCATAACAGTGAGTCCCAAGGAAATGTACCGGGCTGGATTTGTCTGCCCAATTAAACCATTCTGTCGGCACATCAATAATATCTTCCATGCTCATATATCCACGAATTGGTTTTCCTGTTCCCGGAGCTTCCAACTGATTTTTTAAATTGATTGCTGCAGGATCCCATCTTTTATGATAATCTACTGCCACACGTACATGATATTTCTTTGCCTCATCTAAAATCTTTTTCGCATCTTCTGATGTCGTTGCCAATGGTTTTTCTACCAAAACCGGTTTTCCATGGCGGATTGCTGCGATTGCCGGATCCATATGGAACGCATCCGGAGTTGCAATCGAAACTGCATCAATTTCTTCATGATCCAGCATTTCATTGACATCATTATATGTCTTTACTTGATATTCTTTTGCAATTCTATCTGTAATTTCTTTGTTCAAATCACACACTGCTGCAAGATTTGTATTTGGATTCCATGTATATGCATTAATATGATTAATTCCATAAATTCCTGCACCTACCACTGCTACATTCATAACTTTCATCTCAATAATCTCCTTCTAAATTTAATTTTTTCTTCCAGACGCATCTTTTATATTCATCTGCATACGATACTTTGCCACTGTTCTCCTGCTGATTTTATACCCTGCTTTTAACAAAAGGTCTGCAAGTTTCTGATCGCTAAATGGTTTTTTCTTATTTTCTTGATGAATTAACTGCTGTATCTGCTCTTTGATCATTTCTGTTGTAGAGACATTCCCAGAAATTGTTTTTGCAAATAAATATTTCACCGGAAATACACCCCACTCGCACTGAAAATATTTTCCATTCACCGCACGGCTTACTGTAGACTCATGAATATCCAGACGATCCGCAATTTCCTGCATCGTTAATGTTTTTAATTCTTTCTGCCCTTTTATAAAAAATTCACTTTGATAACTAACAATTTCTTTCATAATTTTCTGCAATGTTAGATTTCTATTATGAATTATACGGATGATTTCTTTCGCCTGTCCTGTTTTCACTCGTACATACGCCTTTGCTTCCTGCGGAATATCCTCTAATCCAAAATGTAATTCTTGAATTTTTACTACATTTTCTATATGATCCGCAAACTCAATCTTCAAATTTCCATCGATCTGTCTTACTATAAAATCCGGCAAAATGTATTTCACATTTTCTTCTGTATAAAATCCATTGACTGGTTTTGGATTTAGATTTTTTATAACTTTGCAGGCGTTTTCCACCTGAGAAATAGATGTCCGTGTTTCCTTGGCAATCCGCGGCACATGATTTTTTGCAACCAGTTCCAAATAATTTTCTACAATTTTTTCTGCCAGAACATTCCTTTCCGGCATCCGCTTCAATTGGATCAACAGGCAGTCTTTTAAATTAACTGCCCCCACTCCGGCTGGTTCCAAACTTTGTATTTTTTTCAAACAGCTTTTCACTAAATGAACATCCGCTTGATTTCGTTTTGCAATTTCACAAATATCATCATTTAAAAAACCATTTTCATTTAAACTATAAATAATATCTTGGATAACAGCTTCTTCTGATTCTGTATAATTTTCTAAAATTAATTGCTGCATTAATACTTCTGACAAAGATTCTTTTTTATCTTCTAATTGTTCCAGCCAGTCTTCCTGTACATTAGAAGGCATATATCGATAAATGGATTCATCTACCTCCAGCAAGGGATTTTCCATGCACTGTTCTTCTAAATACGCCAGCAGCTCCTGCCGATTCATCTGGAGCAAACTTACCATATGTATAAATTTTTGATTCACCGTCTGCTTTTGTTCCATTGAAAAATTTAAATTCATACAGTACCTTCCATTTCTCTTTTATATACCTTCCTAAATTACATTTTAAACAATTCCGATGAATGCACCTAAGATTGAAACTGCAATGATTGCCAATACAATTTTTCCAGTTCCGACTTTTTTATGTCTTACCAGATAGTAAATTAAGAATAATGCAGCCAATGGGAAGATTCCAGGGAAAATTCCATCTAATTTTTCTTGAATTACAACGCCGGCAACTTTTAATGGAGTCGTCAAAGAAACCATTCCGGCAGTCATGGCACCCATCATAAACATCGCCAGTACATTTGCTCCGGAAATTACATCCTGCATCAAACCGGAACCCATAATTGTTTTAATAGAGCTTCTGCCTTTTTTATAAGTTAGATTTGTAAAAATTACCAATTCAACAATGCAGTATGCTGCAAAAACCAGCAGCGCAGCAAGTGCAAATGGATTTCCTGCAGCAGCCAATGTAGCTGCGGCAATTTTAAACAGCGTGCCAATAATTCCCCAGTCAAAACTGTCTCCAAAAGCAGCTACCGGTCCCATTAATCCGGTTTTTAATCCGGTAATTGCTGCATCCGGCATTTCAGCAGGGTTCTTTGCTCTTTGTTCTTCCATTGCAATGGTTGTTCCAAGAATCAAACCACCGGCAGTAATATTACAGTTATATAATAATAAATGACGTTTTAACGCATCTACCAAATCTTCCTTTTTCGTATATAGTTTTTTCAAAATTGGGGCGATACTTCCACAAAATGCGATTCCCTGCATATTTTCATAATTTAGCGGCATTTCTGCTGATAAATACCAGCGGAACATTGCTTTATTTAAGTCTTTTTGTGTCAGGTATTTTTCTGATGTATCCACTGTTTGTGTTGTATTTACTTCATTACTCATTATCTTTTACCTCCTCTACAATTTCTCTCTTCTGGAACACATAAATAAATGCAGCACAGATTGCTACAATTCCTGCTGTCAAAGAATTCACTCCTCCAACTGCAACAATTACATATCCAAGAAATACATATGGAATTAATTTTGGTTTTCCAATCATATTCATAATCAGCGCAAATCCTAATGCTGGTAAAATACCGCCTGCAACTTCCAAACCATGTGTTACAAATGTTGGTAATGCATTCATAACATTTACAACAACGTCCTGTCCTACCAAGTTAATGATAAACACTGGGAGGAATAATAATGGGATTGCTGCAATTGCCGGATAAAGTGTCGCACATCTCCAAATACCGCTGGTATTTCCTTTTTCGGCATAGTCTTCTGCCATCTTTACAAAATATGTATTGATTACTTTTCTTAAATTTGTTACAAAAGCTCCTAATAAACCAACTGGTACAGCCAATGCAATGGCTGTTGTTGCATTCATTCCAGACTGAATTGCAATCGGAATCACACAAGTTGCTGCCAAGCATTCATCTGTCGGCAGATTTCCTCCTGGTGCAATAATGCCGGCAAAAACCAAGGCAATTCCACCACCTATAATTAATCCCTGGATTGGTTGTCCCATTAATAAACCTGCTACAATTCCAACGGTTACCGGACTGGATATAAATAGAAATCCAAAATATGAGAAAATCATTCCCCGGCACCACCAGTACATAATTCCCATTACAATTGCAATTACTACCGTATTCATAATATTTTTACCTCCTACATTTTCTTTTTCACTGCATCAAAACTTAATGCTGTAATTTCCGGAATTGGCTGAACTGTAATCTCAATTCCTTTTGCGTTTAATTCTTCTAATTTTTCTAACTCTTCCGTTGAAATAGCAACTCCGCTTGTAATCAGTTTTCTGTTATTTTCATTGGGAACTGCTCCTACATTCACTGACGGAAGCTCGACACCTTTTTGAACCACCTGATAACAGGTATCTACATCTTTAAAAATGAGAAAAACCGTGTCATTTGTATTGTCTAATACACTTCTTGCCTTACTTACTGTTACGATATCAACCGCTGTTCCTTTTGGAACTGCCATTTTGTAAATGTCACTCATAAACTCATCATTGCCCAGTACATCATCAACAAGTACAATCCTTCTTACCGGACTTACTTTTAACCATTTTGCAACCACCTGTCCATGAATTAAGCGATAGTCAATTCTCACTAATTTAATGTCCGCCATCTGCACATCTCCTCTCTTTCATTACTTTGCTTGGACTCATAATTCCATCGCGTGCCATTTCAACACATTCTGTAATTAATGTATCCATAGAACCTTCGTTTCGACCTGATACAAAATGAATCAACATCGGAAGATTGACTCCTGTCAATACTTCTGCATTTTTCCTCACAGAAATTTTTAGTGCCAGATTTGCAGGTGTTCCTCCAAACAAATCTGTCATAATTAGAACGCCTTCGCCGTCATCCAATTCTTCTGCATATTGTTCCATTCTCTTTTCTCCTGACTCAATATCATCCCCTGGATTCAGTGTCCATGTTTTACAGTTTTCCAACGGACCTGAAAACATTTCTACACTTCGTTTCAATTCTTCACTGGCATTTCCATGAGTGGCAATAATTAATCCGATCATTTTCCCTCCTTTCTTGATCTAACATAATTTACTTGATGCTTATATAGTTTCGTTTTTGTGCCTTCACTTATATATGTTGCAAATTGCGTGCCAACTTTGCTTTTTTCCAATAAAAAAAGCCTGTATTTTTTTTAATTGCATAAATACAAGCTTTTTTGACCTTTTAATTTTTAAATTTCTTCCACTAAATTGTAAATCATTTGAACTTCTAAATCATTAATCGACACATGATACTTATCTTCTATGACAGAAAAGCTGTCTTTTAAGTTTTTTTGAAAGCTTTCCCGACACTTCAGGATTTGTGTCGTCTCTCCTTCTGGCAGCAATCCTTTCTCCAACATCAGACGTTCTACCATGACGCACATATGTATATAAAGCATTTTCTTCAAATCCATTGGGTAATTGGTTCTCTCCAGCAATTCCAGCCTGGTAATTACTTCTCCTACATCATCTATGATTTTATCTGGATTTAAAATTGTCAACTGACCGATAAGATTCCGAATCGTAAAACTTCGGATAATATTTTCAATAAACTTTTGAACAATATCTTTTTCAAAATAACGCCCAACCGTTTCATAAATTGTTTTTTCTCCCCGTCCATCGATTAATTCATTTAGAAGCAGGGTAATATAACCGTCAACCTCCACTTTATTCGTTGAAATAATAAACTGAACATCATATTTACGAAAAACATCGCTTTTGTTTCCATTCTTCTGCAAATCCGGATATGCAGCTTCCACAACTTCTAATTCCATTCCCTCCATACATTGCTGAAGAAGCTCTCTCATTTTCACTGCTGTTCCGAGACCTGTCATGCAGCACAAAACAATTGCTTTGGGAGATTTCCTGCTGGGAACATAAGATTTTTTCGTCACATGGTGGCTTACAATGTTATCCATAATATCTTGAAGATTCTCATGCCTTAAAATCAATTCTCCGGCTTCCAATGCCATTTCCGTCGTAATATTATTGATAATCCCAAGGTCTCCCTCGACATCTTCCTTTAAATCTTCTGATATACTGAGCAGAGAACCCATATCAACCAAAATCAACAGCCCTTTGGAAGTATTGGTGTTCTTCAAATATTTTTTAATCCTTGATACAACTTCTTTTTTCGGCGTATCATATGCCATATCAAAAGATTCAAAAATATACGTTTCAAATACCTTATTGACTGTACTGGCAATACTTGACGCTGTCGCCGGTCCATGAGATACGATAATCGCATTTATATAATCCTCTTCTTCTTTTACCATGCTGTAGAAATACAGCATAGCAAATAGCCTTACAAACCATGGATTTGTTTCATAGTCAATTGCCTGATGTATCATTTCATAAAAAATCAATCCCATTTTATAATAACGATACATGACTGTCTGAAGCTGTTTGGCAATCACCTCATATGGTTCATCATTAACCTTTCCATTTTGATTACTTAGAACATATAGAATTTTCGCAAAAACCCGCTCTACAATTCCATTATATTTTAATCCATAATTATCCTGAAGATATATCAGAATATTGTTAATTGCCTGACCATATAAATTTTCTATATAGGAATCCATTTCTTGATAAATGACATCATCAATCATATGATTAATCTCATTGTAAATAATCTTCCGAAAACGAGCGATGGTTATCTTATTTTCCAAATATCTCTGTACTGCCGCGGCAATCGTTTCTTCTGGGAAATAAATCTTCATCCTTTCTGTTGTTGATATTAACTGTATCGGATATTCCTTCGACGAAATTTCCACATCCTGATTTACATATGGTACAGATTCACCATTCATCATAAATTTCCGTGGATCAGATAAATGCCCCAAACGAACTGGTATTATACCAGTCTCTTCTGTATCATTATATGCTTTGGCACATGAAAGCCGAATAATATTTTTCAATGTTCCAATATTTCCCTGTCCTTGAAATGTCAATAATCGATTGATAATATTACTGCTTACCAAAAAACTACATTCCATAATCAGTGCTTCTTGATAAAACAGGGAAAGAATCAATTGATATTTTTCTTCCAAAGTTCTTGCCTCAAACGCCGGCAGCACCGCATCTACCGGAATTCTTCTAAGAAACGTTTCCAGCATCGTTTCTCTTCCTTCTGTCGTTGCAAAAATCAATCGAACATTCAACTCAAAATTATGCCCATTATCTCCAATACGTGACACAATCCCTTTGTCCATATACTGAAATAATTTTTCCTGTCCTTCTGGAGAAAGCCGATGCACCTCATCTAAAAATAAGTATCCATGATTTGCTTTCTCAATCAGCCCTTTCGTATCTTTCACCGCTCCGGTAAAGGCTCCCTTTTTATATCCAAATAATACCGATGCCAGCAATTCTTTATTATTCGCATAATCTGCACAGTTCAACACTACAAACGGTGCATCTTCCGGTATTGCATGAATGAATTTCGCATATTTATAAATGTATTCAGCCAGCAGACTCTTTCCTACACCACTTGGACCGAACAGCAGGATTGGCATACCGCGTTTTGGATATCCTGCAGACAATTTACATTTTTCCACGATTTCCTTTAAACTTTTATCTGCACCAATAAATGAAGTAAATGGATCATCCGAAGTTTTCGATTTCTTCATAATATAAGAAAACATGACCGGACGGGTTTTTTCTTTCCGCACAGTGCCTTCTCTTACCATGTCATTCAAAATACCACTTGCTGTATTTCGTTGAATTCCCAAACTATTGGCAATTTCTTCGGCAGTATATTTTTCTTGATTTTCTTGAAAAAGCTCTATGATTCTCTCTTTATTTCCTCGTCTAGCCATGCTCATCTTCCTATTCTATAATAAAATGATTCTTCTTTGTTATACATATTTTAACAAATTTCTGCCACAAATACTAGGTTTCTGCATGATATCAAAATCTATAACTTTTCCAAAATCATTTTTTTATATTCTAGAAATTCCTCTGTTAAATTAAAATCTTTCCGTCTTGGTTTCGGCTCCCGAACCACGATTTCATCTGTAATTCTGCCCGGCTTCCCAGTCAGCAGATAAATCCGGTCTGACAATAAAATTGCCTCATCTATGTCATGAGTAATAAACAATGTCGACAAATGAATCTTCTCCATAACATCCAAATACCATCGGTGCATATCGCTTTTGGTCAATGTGTCCAACGCACTAAAAGGCTCATCCAATAATGCCACATCTTTAGAGAACATATAAGTCCGCAATAACGCTGCCCTCTGACGCATTCCGCCGGAAAGCTGCTTGGGATATTTTTTCTGTGTTCCTTCTAAACCAAATTCCTTAAAAAATTCTCCTGCTTTCTTTCGAGCAGCTTTTTTATTTTCTCCTTTTAACAGCAGCGGTAAAGCAACATTATCCTCGATGGTACGGTAAGGAAGCAGTAAATCCTTTTGAAGCATGTAACTTATCTGCCCCGGCTGTCCCGTAATATCCTCTCCATTGAGCAATACCTGACCGCAGTTGGGTTTTTGAAGCCCTGAAATTACATTAAACAGTGTTGTCTTTCCTCCGCCGCTGGCTCCTAAAAGACAGACCAGTTCTTTATCATGTAATTCCAACTGAATATTTTCGATAATATTATCTTTTTCATATGCAAGGGTTACATCTTTTACAATTAATTCTGCCATTTATTTTACTCCAAATAATCATTGGTAAATCCTGTATTTTCCGGAATCTTCGTTTTAGACAAACCTTTTTCATTCAACCAATGATAAAATGCGTTCCAACGCTTTGGATTGATATAACCCCACTGCTTCACTTCTGCTTTATACTGGTCTTTCATATATTTCTGGCTTGCCTGTACCAGCTTTTCATCCAATTCCGGAGAAGCCTTGCAGAGAATTTCTCCTGCCTCCTTTGGATTCTTTATTGCATATTCATAACCTTTTTTCGCAGCAGATAAAAAGGCTTTGGCAGTATCCGGATTCTTCTTCATCCAATCACTGTTTCCAATAATGACAGGTGTATAATAATCAAATACAGAATCTATATCTTTAAACGCAAAATAATCAGTATCTAATTTTGCATTTTCTGCTGCAATTCCTGCCCATCCATAGTAAATCCAAATAGCATCCACAGACTTACTCTTTAATGCAGAAACTTCATCGGTTACATTGCTTGGAATCAATTTTATCTTACTGAAATCTCCGCCGTCTTTTTGAACAACCTGTTTTAAAGCAGCTTTCTCAATATCTAAATCCCATGTTGCATATTTTTTCCCTTCCAATCCTTTTGGACGATCCATCCCCTCACCTTTACGGGAAATAATTCCTGATGTATTATGCTGTAAAATCGCTGCTACCGCTTCAATCGGCAGAGAATCCTCTCCTGTTACAGCAGGCATCATTGTATCTTGGAAGGAAACTCCAAACTGTGCCTTCCCTGAACCAACCAATACTTCTGCTCCATCTTCCGGCGGCTGTACAATTTCGACATCCAGTCCGGCATCTTTAAAATATCCTTTTTCCTGTGCCACGTAAATTCCGGTATGATTGGTATTTGGTGTCCAATCCAGCACAAAAGTCACCTTTGTTAACTTTTCATTCTTCTTTGTCTCTTCTTTTTGCGAACCGCATCCTGTCATCGCCATAACAAATACGACAGACAGCAAAACTGCGAATATCTTCTTTTTCATACATTTCCTCCATTATATTCTCTAATCCAAGCTTATAAGTTAATTTTTCGTTTCCCATGGCATACATTTCTTCTGTAATATATTCACCAGCTTCATCAAAATCAAACTAATCGCAGATATTAAAAATATCACTGCAAACATCTTATCAAATGAAAATGCTTTTTTCACTCTGGTCATATAAACACCAAGCCCATAAAAGCCGCCTAACCACTCTGAAATAACAGCTCCAACCACTGCATAAGAAACAGAAATCCGCAGACTGGCAAAAAACTGATTTAACGAACCTGGAAATTTTACATACCAAAAAATCTGCATCTTGGATGCTCCCATGGAACGCATCAAACTAATGGTATCTGCATCTGCAGATCGAAATCCATCCAAAAGGCTGACGGTAATTGGGAAAAATGTAACAATCACAATTAAAATAACCTTTGGCATCATTTCATAACCAAACCACAGCACTAAAAGCGGTGCAATTGCCACCGTCGGAATGGTCTGTGTCAGTACAATTAATGGATAGAACGCCTGATATAGTTTATCAAAACGATCCATCAGCACTGCCATTAAAAACCCGATAAAAATACCTGCTGCCAGTCCGAAAAACGCTTCCATCAACGTCACCTTTGCATTGCTCATCAGCAATGGAAAGTCATTAATAAATGCTTTCACCACATCTACAGGCGAAGGAAGCAGAAACGCAGAAACCCATCCCATCCGGCTGGCCGTCTGCCAAACCGCCAGAATCATTAAAATTGCTGCAGCAGGCCAAATCCTACTGGTGGTGTTTTGTAACTTTTTTATCAATGGTCAGCACGTCTCCTTCCGGCTTATAAGTCACCTTAATATATGCAGCAACCGATGGAGCACCTGCACGAATGGCAATATGCTGGCATTCTTTTACAATGTCCATTAATTCATCATAATCACCTTCAATTGCTGTTTCAAACGGTCCTACATAATAATGAAGTCCTGTACTCTTAATATAATCAATTACCTCATCCACAATACGGATTAATTCCTCGTCATTTGCTGCCTCCGGCAGTGTCTGAATTGCTACGCTTGCATTCATCTTTTTTTCCTCCTTTTGATTAAACCAAAATAATCCCCGCAGGATAAAACCTGCGGGGTAAAATTCTATGTTTCGTTCCTACGCTGGCATTATCCAGATCAGGTATAAGGGTTAAAGACGCTTCCTCGTCTTACTCTCAGCCAGCCTGCGCCGGCACCCCTGAAATTATCTTCTATGAAACTATCTCTTATTATAAGCATCCTATTTTAATAAATCAACTGATTTCCATTGTAAACATATATTCACTTGTTACAACCCCTGTATTTCGTTATAATAGAAACGGATACAATAAAAGAAAATGATAATTTAGAATAAGAATTGGAGGAACTTATGGGCGGATTTTTTTGCGCAGCTTCAAAACAAGATTGTGTTTTTGATTTATTTTTTGGGACGGACTATCATTCCCACTTAGGAACCAGACGTGCCGGTATCGCCGTTTACAACAAAGAAGACGGCTTTGACCGTGCCATTCATAATATTGAAAATGCTCCTTTCCGTACAAAATTTGATAAAGATGTAAATATCATGCACGGTTCTATGGGAATTGGATGTATTTCTGATTATGAACCACAGCCACTGATTGTTCGTTCTCACCATGGAACATATGCGATCACTACAGTTGGTAAAATCAACAATCAAGACGCAATTATCCAGCATATGTTCCGGTCTGGCCATACACATTTCCTGGAAATGAGCGGTGGAGATATTAATGCAACCGAATTGGTCGCATCTATCATCAATCAAAAAGATAATATCATTGAAGGAATTCAGTACGCACAGGAAATCATTGATGGTTCTATGACTATTTTGATTCTGACACCAAAAGGAATTTATGCTGCCAGAGATAAAATGGGACGTACTCCTGTGGTTGCCGGCAAAAAAGAAGACGGCTATTGCCTGACTTTTGAAAGTTTTGCTTATCTGAACCTTGGATATACGGACGAGAGGGAACTCGGTCCCGGAGAAATCATCATTATGACTCCAGAAGGAATCCGCACTTTAGTAAAACCGGGAGAAGATATGAAAATCTGTACATTCCTTTGGGTGTACTACGGTTATCCATCTTCCTCCTATGAAGGAATCAGTGTAGAAGAAATGCGTTATAACTGTGGTAAAAAACTGGCACAAAGAGATAATGTCTCCCCAGATACTGTCGCTGGCGTCCCAGATTCCGGAATTGCCCATGCCGTCGGTTATGCAAATGAATCCGGAATTCCATTTTCCAGACCATTTATCAAATATACACCTACTTGGCCTCGTTCCTTCATGCCGACGATCCAAAGCAAGAGAAATTTAATTGCCAAGATGAAATTAATCCCTGTGCATGATTTAATTCAAGATAAAAGCCTGTTACTGATTGATGACTCTATCGTCCGCGGAACTCAGCTTCGTGAAACTACAGAGTTTCTTTATCAAAGCGGCGCAAAAGAAGTTCATATCCGTCCTGCCTGTCCGCCAATTTTATACGGATGCAAATATTTGAATTTCTCACGTTCCAGTTCTGAAATGGATTTGATTACACGCCGGATAATTAAAGAAATGACCGGAGATTACAAAAATGTGCATCTGGATGCTTTCTCCAATCCAGACACACCAGAATATCAGGCAATGATTGATGAAATCTGTAAACAATTAAACTTTACATCTCTTCGTTATCATCGTCTGGACGATATGATTGAATCTGTTGGACTTGACCGCAGCAAACTTTGTACCTACTGCTGGGATGGAAAAGAATAATTCATAACACAAAAGAATGTGCGGCATTTGAAATAAACTATTTCAAATACCGCACTTCTCTTTCTATATTTCATTCCCATTCACTATACGTCTTTCTGCCACCGATGGATTTGATCATCCATCGTTCTCTTCCTAACGTTTCCGCAGTCTTGCAAAACAAATCAAAAAGAATACAATTCCATATACCGTTGTGATTGGTGTTGCCAGTCCTACCATTGTTAAAGATGTATTAGGAAGTCTGGACATAAAAATAGAAACCGGAATACGAATACAAAATGCAGAAGTAATTCCCTGTATCATCACTGGAATACTTTTTCCACAACCGTTAAAATATCCGATACTGCTAAACAATATACAAGTCAAAACACAGTCAATGGAAAATCCTTTTAAATAGTCTGCACTCTGCCGTATAACTGCTCCATCCCCGGTAAATAAAGCAGAAAGCCCTGCTCCGCCAAAAAATCCAGCAAGAAAGATCACAGCACCCACACTGCATCCTGTAACAGCTGCTGTAAAAAGACCTTTTTTCGCCCGCTCTGATTTCCCCGCTCCAATATTTTGTGCTACAAATGCAGAAACACTCTGCATGACAGAAGATGGAACTAACATAATAAACGATACAATTTTCTGTGCAACTCCATATCCCGCTGACTCCATCAATCCCATACGGTTAATAATTGAGTTAATCACCAAAAATGAAATCTGCACCATTGTTTCCTGCAGAGCAATCGGTACGCCGACATTTAAAATTTTCTTTAGCTCGATGCTGTGAATCTTACACTGGCTTATGGAAAACGAAATCGGCAGATTCTGCTTTCGCAAAACAAGAGACGACACCACTACAGATACCAACTGTGCCAAAACTGTTGCCAAGGCAGCTCCTGCCACATCCATATGAAATACTGCTACAAACAATAAATCTCCCGCAATATTTACCACACACGCAATTCCAACGAATAAAAACGGCAGGTTGGCATTTCCTACCCCTCGCAGCACACCACTAATTACATTATAAGCAATAATAACCAATATTCCGCCGGAACAAATCCGAATATATGTCACAGCCTTTCCAACAGACGCCTGCGGCACTTGAAGAATCCCTGCAATATTTCCAACATATACTTCCAGTAATATGGTTAAAATCATTCCCAAAATCAAAAACATAATAATTGTCGTTCCCACAGCATTTCCCGCTTCTTTGGGTTTCTTTTCTCCAATATGCTGTCCAATAACCACCGTTGATCCCATAGCTAAGCTGGTAATAATAAATGTTACCATCTGCATAAAAGCACTTCCGGTTCCAACAGCCGAAATACTGGATGCATCCCCAAACTGACCAACAACCAGTAAATCTACTGCTCCATAAGCCGCCTGCAGGACCAGTGCACCCAAAACCGGCAATGCAAACCGTATCAAAGATCCGAAAACCGGTCCTTCAGTAAATGAATAATCTTTTTTCTCATTTGAACTCATTGTTTCTATATCTCTCCTGCTTCTTTTTTATATTCTCCATCTATATCAAATCCATGATCCATGGGTCCGCTTCCCTTTCCTAAATCCAGCATAGCTTCCAGCACCTCTGAAATATATGCTTTTGCACGTCTTACAGAGGTCTCCATATCAAATCCCTTCGCCAAATTCGCTGCAATGGCACTGGATAATGTACATCCGGTTCCATGAGTATTAGGATTATCAATTCGTTTGCCATAAAACCACCGGTAACCGCCATTTTGATATAAAAGATCATTGGCACCATTTAACTGATGTCCGCCTTTACATAATACTGCACAGTCATATGTTTCGCTGATTTTTTTTGCCGCTGCAATCATATCTTGTTCAGATTTTACCGGCATTTCTGCCAGAACTTCTGCTTCCGGAATATTAGGTGTCAAAAGACATGCCATTGGAAACAATGTATCCTTTAATGCTGTTACTGCGTCCTCCTTTATCAATTTGGAACCGCTGGTTGATACCATTACCGGATCAAGTACAATCTTCTTTACTTGATATTCTTTTAATTTTTCTGCTGTTTTTACAATAATTTCTTTCGATGGCAGCATTCCGATTTTTACTGCATCCGGATATATATCTGTAAATACTGCATCCATCTGTTCTCCTAAAAATTTTAAAGATACCTCCATAATATCTGAAACTCCCATGGTATTTTGTGCAGTCAATGCTGTCACTACGCTCATGGCATAAACGCCATTGGTAATCATTGTCTTAATATCTGCTTGAATTCCTGCACCGCCGCTGGAATCACTGCCTGCAATTGTTAATGCTGTTTTCATAAATCTATTCCTCCCTCAACAAAGCGTACATACAATAATCAAAAATCTTTCCATTCTTATAAACACCGTTCTTCATAATACCTTCCAAAGAAAATCCTGCTTTTTCTAATACTTTTCGAGAACCTTGGTTATGTGCAAATGGTTCTGCATAAATCCGAAGAATATCAAATTTTTCAAATGCTTTTTGACAGATATCCTTGACTGCCTCTGTCATAATTCCCTTTCCCCAGAATTCCTCTGCCAGCCAATAGCCTAACTCGCCGCTTTTTTCATATACATCTGTACCGCAAGATATAGAAATACTTCCTACCGTTCTGCCAGCCACTCGAATTGCCCGGGAAATCTGTTGTTTCTCTGAAGCTTCTATGCAAAATTGTATATATCCTCTGGCGTCTTCCAAAGTATACGGATATGGAAATACATTTCGTAAATTTGCAGCAATATGCGGATTATTTGCATAATATGCAACATCTTCTATATCATCTAACTGCCATTTCCTCAATTCAAACTCTGTCATAATCTCCCACTAAATCCTTTCTGATCTTTTCTAATACATTTTCTACTGTTTTGACATCAATTGGTATCACCTGTTCCCACATTCGGATTCCCTGATATGCATATAAAATGATGTCAACCATAGATTCTATGTCCACTGGTTTGAATTCTTCATTTTTTATACCATATTCCAGTAACAACGTCCACTTTTGTTTTGCTCTCTGATTCATCTCTATCATAAAATCATTCTTACAATGACAGGAATACTCATATATAGCACAACTCAAAGAATTTTCTTCATCTAATAATTCTCTTTGCATTTTTTCTAAAATTTGATTCAGAATTTTTCTGGCTGATTGTTCTTTGCCGATACCTTCTTTGATAAAATCAAAATCCATATCTGCAATGCCTTGCAGTATCTCTTCAAAAATTTCTTTTGTACTGCCATAATGCCTGTATAATCCGCCGCGGCTCAATCCACATACTTCACATATATCTTTCATTGTTACCGCAGCAAATCCTTTTTCTGCAAATAAAAGATATGCATTCTCCTGAATCAATCCTTTCGTTTGAATCCCTTTTTTCCCCATACATCCTCCTATTGCGACATTGATGTTTCTTTTTTATTTTGCGACATGCTTGTCGTTTTGTCAATAGATTATTTGCAAACAAAGAAAAACTGCCCTTGTAAAAAGAGCAGTCTTCTCCAGACAATTTATAAAATTTATCGTACCTGTATTTTAAATTTTTTCCGTCATTATTTTCTAAATTCTTCTTCTTGATACATCTCTAAAATATGATTATACATCATCCGTACTGCAGGTGCCATAAAATCTGGATTCATCGCTGCAAGACCGATAATACGGCTTGCCGCAGGACGCGTTGGATAACTGTCCACTTTATATGGGATATCATGCATTACCAGTTTCGGCATTAAACAAATTCCAAATCCTTTTTCCACCAAAGCAATGGTTGATAAATCATCCACCACATGATAATTCGACTGCACTTGCAAAGAGTTTTCTTTCAAAAAGTTCTGAATATCTGCATCCGTACTATCCCTTTGGGTTACAAATTGATGATGTTTCATTTCTTCAATATCTATATAATTTGTAGATTTATCCTCCTTCGCGCCCTTTGGAAGTACGCATAGAAGCTGATCACGGTAAAGCGGTTCAATTGGTATATCCTTTGCACTGGATACAGATAAAAATCCTAGGTCTGCCACACCGTTTTTAATCCAGTAAAATACATCATCATAAGTTCCTTGAAATACTTCAATTTCAATTTCTGCATATTTCTTTTTGAAAGAATGCAGTATCACTGGAAGCCAATTGGTGCATACACTGGAAAATACACCAATCTTTACTTTCCCCTGTTTCAGCCCATTTAACTCTGCAATCACCTGTTTTAAGCTTTCATCACTATTTAATACAGCATTCACATACGGCAGCAACTGTTCGCCGTAATTCGTTAACGTCACTCCGGATTTACTTCGTGTCAAAACCGAAAACCCAAGCTCATTTTCCATAGATGAAATCGTATGGCTGATTGCAGACGGGGTTAATCCAAGAAGATCGGCAGCCTTATGAAAACTGCCGATATCCGCAATTGTCTTAAATACCTGATAGGTAAGTAATGTCATTTTTATTTCCTTTCACCTAGCGGTTACATTTATACAAAAGGTCTTCCCATCTGCGGTCAACTTCTGCCTGGAACTGCTCAATTAAATGTTCATTTCCCGGCTTGAATAAATGTTTAAATCTGCCCTGTGCTCTTAAAAAATCTTCAATTGGTAGCTTTTTCTTTGGCTCATAAGTCAGATTCCATGTTCCATGGTCTACTTCAAACATCGGCCAGTAACATGTTTCCACTGCCAGCTTGCAGATTTCCATAATATCTTCTGTATTATAACGCCATCCTCTCGGACACGGTGTCATAATATTTAAAAAACTGGCACCTTCTGTATAAATCGCCTTTTCTGCTTTTCTATGTAAATCATTAAAATTTAATGTAAAGGTACTCTGTCCTACATAGGCAACATCATGATCTGCAATAATGCTTGCCAAATCCTTTCGATTCTGCATTTTCCCATCAGACTGTTTTCCTGCCGGTGTCGTTGTTGTGTCTGCAAACATCGGTGTTGCAGAAGAACGCTGAATACCTGTATTCATATATGCACCATTATCATAACATACATATACCATATCATGCCCGCGTTCCATTGCCCCGGATAAAGACTGGAATCCAATATCGTAAGTTCCACCGTCTCCGCCAAAAGCAATAAATTTATACGTTTCTTCTTTTGAAAGTTTTCCACGTTTTTTCAATGCTTTATAGGCAGTTTCCACACCGCTTAACGTTGCCCCTGCATTTTCAAATGCATTATGAATGTAACTGTCTTCCCATGCTGTATATGGATACATGAAAGAAGATACTTCCAAACATCCTGTTGCATTTGCAATCACTGCATGGTCTCCTTCATGCAATGCACGCAGGACTGCACGTACTCCAATGGTTGCTCCGCATCCGGCACACATACGATGCCCCGGTGCAAGACGCTCTGGTTTACTCATCATTTCTTTTATATTATAGCTGCTCACAGTAATCCTCCTATTTACGCAATCCGATATATTTAAACTGCTCCAATTCTTTTCCATTTTCCATACATTCTTCCAATTCTGCAAAAATATCATAAACTTCCTGTACGGTAAAATCACGTCCTGCCAGTCCATAAATATAATTTACAGTTTCTACCATCACCTTATTTCGGAAAAGTCCTGCAGTTACTTCACTTCCTAAAGGCCCGCCATTGCCATTGTAACTCTCTGTACGGTCCATAATTGCCACTGCCTTTGCATTTTTTAAAGCCTGAGCCAATTCATTTGCAGGAAACGGACGGAATACACGAAGTTTGATGACTCCGGCTTTTTTACCTTGTGCTCGTAAATCATCCACTGCCTGTTTTGCTGTTCCTGCTGCAGACCCAATCAACAGCATAATGTAATCAGCATCTTCTGTCTTATACTCTTCAAATAATCCATAACTTCTTCCAGAAATCTTTTCAAACTCTTTTGCCACCTGTAAAATGACTTCTTTTGAATTTTCCAATGCAATTTCTTGGTTTTTCTTTGCTTCCATTGCATAGTTTGTCACAGAATAAGGGCCAACTGCAATTGGTTTTCCCGGATTTAATAAAAATTCCTCCGGTTCATATTCCCCAACAAAATTTTTTACTTCTTCATCTTCCAGTAATTCAATATTTTCTACTGCATGGCTGGTAATAAATCCATCTTGGCAAATCATAATCGGAAGATGCACCTTTGCATTTTCTGCAATCGGATATGCCTGAATAAAGTTATCATAAGCCTCCTGGTTATTTTCTGCATAAATCTGAATCCATCCGGTATCTCTGGCACCCATTCCATCCGAATGGTCACAGTTAATATTAATTGGACCAGATAATGTACGATTTACTAACGCTAATGTAATCGGCATACGATTGGAGGCTGCTAACAATAATTCCTCCCACATCAATGCCAAACCTGCAGAAGAAGTTGCTGTTAATGTTCTTGCACCTGCTGCCTCCGAACCAATGGCTGCACTCATTGCCGAATGTTCACTCTCTACTGGAATAAATTCTGTATCTACCTCTCCATTTGCAATATAAGAAGATACCATCTGCGGAATTTCCGTTGATGGTGTAATTGGAAATGCCGGCATAACATCCGGATTAATCTGACGAATTGCGTAAGATACCGCTTCGTTTCCTGACATACGATCTTTTCTAGCCATCTTATCTTCCCTCCTTCATCGTAATTGCATCAAATGGACACGCCTTTGCACAAATACCACAGCCTTTGCAGTGATCATAATCAAACTCTACTCTCTCTCCATCTTTTAATGGAATACTGGAATCCGGGCAGACCATGGAACAAACCATACACTGTCTGCATAAATCCTGATTCAAAATCGGTGTTCTGGTTCTCCACTCTCCGGTACTAAAATACTTTGAAGTTCCTCCGGCAAACATCATCAAACCTTCTGTTAAATCCTGATGCGGTGTCTGCTCATTAATTTTATGTACATCTGTTCTCATAATTTTTCTCCATTTTTTCTTATAATTTATAACACATTTTTCAATGTCTCATAGGTCATTTCCAATGCCTGCATATTTCCTTCAATAACTTCTGGTTTTTTTGCAAATTTATGCTGGTAAGAAACTTTCATTTCAGAAATAAAGTCTTCTTTCTCCATAATGCCGCTGACTGCGACAGCTGCTGCGAGCATTGGTGAATTTGGAAAATTCTTTCCAAGTGTTTCCACAGAGATTTTTCTGGCATCTACTGTATACACTTTTCCTTTATACCCATTCAAAAGCGGTTTTATTTCTTCTGCCGTTTTTGGTGTGTTTACAATAATTGCGCCTTCTTCTTTTAATCCTGCTGTTACATCTACCGAATGAAGTAATGTCTCATCAACAACAACTACTAATCCCGGTGTGTAAATATTAGAGTGTACACGGATTTTCTCATCACTGATTCTGTTATATGCGGTAATTGGTGCTCCCATACGTTCTGGTCCATACTCAGGAAAGCCCTGTACATATTTTCCTGTTTTAAATGCCACATCTGCTAAAAGCAGTGCTGCAGTTTTGGCACCTTGACCGCCTCGTCCATGCCATCTGATTTCAAGTCCATTGTTCATGGTGTTCTCTCTCCCTTTATCATTATTTTTTTCTGCTTTACAGTGCAGTGAATATTATTCATCTTCAAGTTGTATTTTTTTCAGCAATATCTATTATAGTACAATTTCCGACAATGTAAATTGAAAATATGAATATTTTTCATGATAAAGATGAACAATATTCATCTGATAATGATAATACTGCCTGTTGTAATTTTTCTTTATCAAAGATACCTGTCTCTTTCTTGATTGCATAGCGGGTTATTTTTTACGACTGGCATCCAAACCTCATATTTTGCATTTTGAGGATTTGGATTCAAATATCCTTCAATATCTGGAACATTCCTTCTCCGGAAAAAACAACCCAATTAGCTTTTGGTACAATATATTCCTCAATTCACTCTCTTTTCCATAGAGTCATTATAAAATTTACATTCGGCTTTTTCCTCTCTTTTTCTGCACAATAATGCGAAGTTCATTACTTTACTGCACAAACTTGAATCCTCCGAAATGTTTCAAAACATCTTCCATCCGGCTGTTTTGTTTTCTGAATCATTGCTTCTACAACTTCCTCTCGGAATGTCTTTTTCATTTTATCCGGTATACATCCTATAAATGGCACAAGCGTTGGCTGATCCAGCCACCCAATCATCTCGTCGGCATTTGAAAAATATCGGTCTCTGTTTTCCTCTGCCACAGATATTTTTGAAAAATCAATCTCTTTTACCAGTGCATCATATTCCTGTTTGGACGGCATATACCACGGCCATTCAAATTCCTGAAAATATTTCTGATATTTTTCATCCTGCATCTCTCCCCGGATAACCTCGAAAAAATTAGAACATGTTCCATTTCCTCCAAAATTCCACGCAATCATTCCTCCCGGCTTTAATGCTCGGAACACATTTTTTAAAAGTAATTTATGGTCTTTTACCCAGTGTAATGCTGCATTGGAATAAATGACATCAAATTTATTTTCAAAGTCTAATTGATTGATATCCATCTGCATAAATTGCAGATTATCTTTTTTATGCTTTTTCGCTGTTTTTATCATCCCTATGGAAGCGTCAATTCCGAGAACATTTCCATCTGGCACACAAAACGCCAGCTGTTCTGTCAATGTACCATCTCCACAACCCAAATCTAAAATTCTTTCATTTCCATTCAACTGTAACTGTGAGATCAAACTCTTTCCCCATTCTTTCTGATGCCTTGATGCTTTTTCATATTGTTCACCAATGAATTCAAACGTTCCCATATTTCCGTCCTCCTAACTATAAAAAAGTGTAATGTAATATACTAATTATTTCTTAAACTTTCATTTTCTCCAAATATTTTACCGGCACATTTTTGGTAAGCCAAACACCATTGACCGAACGATATATTTTCCATCCATCTTTCATCATTTCTCCTGTATGCACTCGATAAATCACTGGTCTTCCGTGGCGTTTCCCAACCTTCCTTGCAGTCTCTTCATCCGAAGATAAATGCACATATAATCTTCTTTTTGAAATTAAACCTATTTTATCAATGGATTTTACATATTTTTCTCCAGTTCCATGCCAAAGGTATTCTGGCGGGTCAACTTCTTCTAATTCTACATCCACCGGGATAGAATGACCTTGATTGGCTCGAATCAGAGTCTTATCTTTATTAAAGGAATATCTCTGTTTGTTATCCGTCCGTACAATTTCCTCTAAAATTTCCATGTTCAACGGATGGGTTCTGTTCACACCTTCAATGAGTTCTTTTACATCTGCCCATCCATGTTCATCTAAAAAAATACCGATTGCCTCTGGTCTGTGTCGTAAAATCATGCTGATATATTTGCTTGTTTTTGTAAGATTCATAATTCCTTTATTCTCCATTCTCTGGTACTGCTTCCGTATTTTTTGGTAATATCAGATTCAGAAGAATCGCTGCAAGAAATACTACCGCCACACAGTTTTCCGCAAATACATTTCGTATAATTTGAGGAAAAACCGCAAAATTTTCCGAAATCTGTGTAAAACCAATTCCCGTGCTTAAAGGCAGTGCAGAAATTGCAATATTTCTTTGAGAATAACCACATTTACTAATCATCTGCAATCCGCTGATCACAACAGTTCCAAGATATCCTTTTCACACTTTTATCAGCGTAACAAATTTTGTATGGCCTGACAAGTAAAACTAACATTTTACACTTTCTCTCATATACTAAATTAAACACTTATGGAGAGGCTGTTATGTACCTGTTTATCGGCATTTTATTTGCCTGCTGCATTTTATTCTTTATCATTCATTTTTACCGCAGAAAATGTATCATCACTAAAATCTGCTGCATGAACCATTGTGAGAAACTGGATTTATTAAATCGATTAGCTGAGCCTTTTGGTTTTTGCTACCTCCCAGCTCAGGATATTATGACTTCGCGATTGGACGCATGGCAAAAAGATTTTGGCTACCGTTCCCTCTATGACAAAACCGCTCCTCATTTCAATATGGTATTTGACTGCGAACCTGTTTATTTTGATTATAAAGACCATACCTGGCTGATTGAATTTTGGAAAGGGCAATACGGAATTAATATTGGCGGAGAAATCGGCATCTATTATGCAAACTCCATTTTAACCTCCGATCAATATGAACAAGCTGACTTTCATGGGGTATCCGATTCTGATTTCCTTCCCATTTCCATGAAATTATATTTCAAAGGAAAACAACTATTTTCCATCCGACAGCTTCATTGGTGGCTGACCGGCTTTTGCATGGGAAATTACTGTGAACCTGAAAATTTAATCATGGATATTTCTATTGCTTTCCCAAATGAAGAAATGCTCCAGAGTTTTGTAAAAGGTCTAGAAAATCTTGGTTATAAAACATCTGAATTATGCATGAACTGTCTTAGGGTTTCATTTTCTTTTTCCGTTCCTCATACCAAACAGCCGCGAAAAGTTTACCGCTTCCAAACTCAGATTTCACAATGGGGAAATCGGTTTTTATGCAAATTATATGTTTATATTACAAAACCATTTACGTGTACTATAGATCGAATTCTATATCTATACTTCTTTCTCCCTATAACATTCCGCCGAATGCTGTGCTTTCGGAAAAACCATAAACAAAAATTTCACAAGGAGTATCGAAGACAGCCATGAATGCTTACTACCGCATATCTAAAGCATTTACCAATGCCTGCTGCCTGCCCCTAGACACCTGTTCCAAATATGTAATCTTCAGTGACTGTCACCGAGGAACAGGGAAAGCAAATGATAATTTTCTAAAAAATGAACTGCTTTATTTGGCAGCTTTAAAACATTATTTTCAAAAAGATTTTACTTACTTGGAATTAGGCGATGGAGATGAACTTTGGGAAAACCGCTCTTTTGAAGATATCAAACAAATGCATCCTGATTCCTTTGAATTAATGTCAAAATTCCATCAATATGGCAGGTTTTATGCCGTATACGGCAACCACGATATTGTAAAAAAACGGACAAATTTTTCTGAAAAATGCTGCCGAAATTATTACTGTGAACATGAATTATGCCAAAAACCATTATTCCCTTATATTGCATTTTATTCTGGAATTATTTTAAAGGATAAAGAAAAGAAAAAAGACATCTATTTAACCCACGGCCATCAAGCGGATTTCCTTAACTGCACTCTTTGGCCTCTTTCTCGTTTTTTCGTCCGCTATATCTGGCGTCCCTTAGAATTACTGGGTGTCCCAGATCCAACCAGTGCTGCTAAAAATCATCGAAGAAAGAAAAAATCTGAACAACGTCTAACCGCTTGGGCCAAAGAGCATCATCACATTTTGATTACAGGCCATACCCATCATCCAATGATTGGTACTGCCAGCTCCCCTTATTTCAATACCGGAAGCTGCATCTCACCTTCTGGTATTACCTGCATTGAAATTGAAAATCGCTGCATCTCCCTGGCAAAATGGAGTTTAAAAATTGACAATAATCAAGCGGTTTACGCAGGAAAAAGCGTATTAGGAAACACCATTTGTATTGATAACTATTAATCATTTTTTTCATTTGCTTGTTTTCTTTTTTACAATTGATATAATGACAATAAAGCATACCATGAAAAACACAGAAAGGAAGACATTATGAGAAAAAACTTTGGACCAAAACCATTTATCTACCCACAGCCAGTATTGATTGCAGCCACTTACGGAGAGGATGGGACTCCCGATGCTATGAATATCGCCTATGGCGGAATCATAAATTCCAATCGTCTGCAAATCAATATCGGTGTCAGACATAAAACCTCTGATAATATTAAATTGCGGAAAGCTTTTACCATCGGTATCGCAGACGAGGAACATTTAATTTCTGCGGATTATGTTGGTATTGTATCTGGACATGATGAAACAAATAAAATTGAAAAGTCTGGATTCCAACTGGTAAAAAGCGAGTTTGTTGACGCTCCTATTATTGAAAATCTGCCAATTTCTTTGGAATGTAAAGTAGAAGAAATCAATCAATACGACCAGACACTTCGGATCGCTGCGGAAATTGTCAACGTCAGTGTCGATGAGAAAATTCTAGATGAAAACGGAAATATATCTCCTGAAAAATTGAATGTAATTTCTTATGATCCCTGCAATCATTTCTATTTGAAAGTTACAGGAAAAGCAGGCACCGCATTTAAAGACGGCGAAACATTGAAATAGAAAATATGCTATAATGGTCCCATTATTGAACACAAAAGGAGAAAATTATGGATAACCAAAAAATACTGGCAACTGTTGCCGGAGAAAACATTACACAGGAAGATCTAGATGCATTACTTCATTCTCTTCCGCAGGAACAACAGGTTTATGCTGCCAACGAACAGTTTCAGCAACAGTGCCTAAACCAGCTCATTACCATTCATCTGCTTGCAAAATTAGGTGAAGATATGAAATTAGACAAAACAGAACCATTCAAAAAATCAATGGCTCATACAAGAAAAGAGATTCTTGCTCAAATGGCTGTTGCTGAATCTATGAAAGAAATCACAATCACTGACGAAGAAGCAAAAGATTATTACGATGCAAACCAAAATCAGTTTTTAACCGGCGAAACAGTACAGGCAAAGCACATCTTAGTAGATGAAGAAGACAAATGTAACGAAATTCTTGAATTGATTACAAAGGGAGAAAAATCATTTGAAGATGCTGCAAAAGAACTCTCCACCTGCCCATCCGGACAAAAAGGCGGAGACCTCGGTTCCTTTGGAAGAGGTCAGATGGTCAAGGAATTTGAAGATGCTGCATTTTCAGCAGAAATCGGACATATCGTTGGCCCAGTAAAAACTCAATTCGGTTATCATCTCATTAAAGTTGAACAAAAAAATGATGCACAAGCATCTTCCTTTGAGAATGTGGCAGAATCAATTAAACAGACTTTAATGAAGCAGAAACAAAATGATGTGTATGCGAAGAAAATTAAAGAATTGAAAGAGAAATATGTGGAGTAGAATACTTCGCAAGTTGACTTGGGGATGCTGACTAAAATAAGATAAGTTGAAATTGTTACAAAGGGTAGTGCCTGTTTTTCAGGTATTACCCTTTACTTGCATTATACTGCGGTTATGCTCATTGTCAATCAGACATTTGAAAACAGCAGGAATTTACAGTATATGAAATCAGGCTGTCAACAGGCAGTCGATTTTTTATACTATATTTTCAGCAGCTTAATAATTATATTTCCCAAGCCACTCTTCGAAGTAGATTTCCAGCTGGCTTTGGATCTTGCTCCAGTCCTGGCGTCTTCCGGTCCACTTACGGGTGATATCCATTGTCGCCAGGTAAAGCATTTTTAGAAGACTGTCATCCGATGGGAAAATGGTTTTGCTTTTAGTTACTTTGCGTAGCTGGAGGTTAAAACCTTCTACAGCATTCGTCGTATAAACCAGTCTGCGGACGGCCTCCGGATATTTGAAATATGTAGATAACATTGTCCAGTTGCCGCTCCATGATTTATAGATCTTTGGATATTTTGCATCCCATGTTTCCCGAAACAGCTCCAGTGTCCTGCTATAATTAAGTTGTAACACCCAGTGATAGTTTGATATACTCAAATTATAAGGAGATGTTACAATATCAAAAACTAAGAAGTATGAGCCTGAGCTCAAGGAACAAATCATTCGTCTTCATCTAGAGGAAGGACGAACAGTAAAAAACCTTACCGAAGAATATCACCTTGGTCAAGGTACACTAAGATACTGGTTATCACAGCGCAGCAAAGAATGCCAAACAAATGAAACTATCCAGCAGGAAAATGAATCCTATGCTGAAATTAATCGTTTACGTAAAGAATTAGCTGAAGCAAAAAAGGAAAATGAATTCCTAAAAAAAGCAGCGGCATTCTTTGCGAGGGAAATCGATTAGCTCAGTACCAGTTCATTCAAAAATACTCTCCAGAATTCGGCATCAGATGGCTGCTCCGAAGATTGAGCATCTGTCCTAATGCCTATTACAATTATTTGAAAAATTGTAAAGCAGAATATCGAAAAACAAAGGCATCCATCCAGCGTAGAATGGTTGAAATATACCATGACAACGATGGAGTTCCAGGGTATCGAATGAGACATGATTACCTTGCTATGGAAAATATTATTTATTCGTATGCTGCGATTTTTAAATATGCGCATGAGTTGGGCTTACAATCTATTGTGCGACGTAAAAAACCTGAATACAGAAAAGGAAAGGTCAACAAAATATTTACCAATTTGCTCAATCGTCAATTTACAGTAACCGAGCCAAACAAAGTATGGTGCACAGATTTCACTTATATGCCAAGACCAAATGGTACAATGCGTTATAATTGTTCCATTATAGATCTTTTTGATAGAAGTGCTGCAGCTACGTTGAACGGTTCAAGCATAACCGCAGAATTAGCGATAGCCACGCTGCAAAAGGCATTAAATCAACAGAAACCTGGCAAGGGCATTATTTTACATTCGGACCAAGGAAGCCAATATACGTCAAAAGAATTTAACGATTTCTGTGCAAAAAAATTTGTACAGCAAAGTATGAGTCGTGCATATTGTCCATATGATCGCGCTCCAATGGAGCGATTCTATAATACGTTCAAAAACGAATTCTATAACTTGTATTCATTTTCATCAAATGATGATTTGGATGAGAGAACCTGTGAATTTGTTTATGGAAAATATAATCATAAAAGACCGCATACACACAACGATGGTCGCACTCCTATTGTAGCACGTTATGCTGCATAGAGGGGGGAAACTATCAACAGGTGTTACAATTTTGCTTGACAACAACAATCATCATAATCTCGCTGTTCAAAATTATGAAAACTGTACTTTACATTCCACTATGTTTCTATTAAATCGCGTGCCTGCACCTGCACATATATAAATACTTGTATCTTTACATTCCACTATGTTTCTATTAAATCCGAGTATTTTCAGCTGCTTCAAAACGGAACAGAGAACTTTACATTCCACTATGTTTCTATTAAATCAGGCATTCCGTCCAAATACTGCTTTGTTTGATTTGCCTTTACATTCCACTATGTTTCTATTAAATCAGAATCCAAGAACACATAAGCCAATATCGAGGCAACCTTTACATTCCACTATGTTTCTATTAAATCAGGTTTTCGCCTCCTTTCCTTATTTAGTTTTTGTCATCTTTACATTCCACTATGTTTCTATTAAATCCCATCTGCCGCCCCAGCATCAAAATCTGTTTCAACCTTTACATTCCACTATGTTTCTATTAAATCCAGGAATTACGCTTAAAAGGCGTTGTATCAATTTTAGACTTTACATTCCACTATGTTTCTATTAAATCGAACTTACTAAAACTTTCAAAATCTTCTATAAAATACTTTACATTCCACTATGTTTCTATTAAATCCTATATTCTAAAGTATTCATATCAATTTTTTTCTTTCTTTACATTCCACTATGTTTCTATTAAATCTAAATCTTCTGCACTCCCAACCATTAATTTAAAATCCTTTACATTCCACTATGTTTCTATTAAATCGAAAAAATCAAATTACTTCTTACAAAGAAAAAAACCTTTACATTCCACTATGTTTCTATTAAATCAACGTTATTCGTAGATTATCTTTAGATTTAAACAACTTTACATTCCACTATGTTTCTATTAAATCAAAATTTGATTATTTTATTAATTATTATTGCTTCTCTTTACATTCCACTATGTTTCTATTAAATCATCATCTCTTTCACGTATTAAGCCAAAGAAACCATCTTTACATTCCACTATGTTTCTATTAAATCAGGCTTGTATACTACATCTCCTCTTGTTTCACCCTCCTTTACATTCCACTATGTTTCTATTAAATCCCGTGCTCATAAAAGCTCCTTTTTGCAAAGCCTTTACAGTCCATTTTTGTCGACTTCCTATTAAATTTCATATTTTTACGCTTACAATTTCTCTAGCCTGCAATTAAGCCTGGATTTTTCACATTTTTTAGTATTGTCGATCCCCTTATATTTTTACATTATCTATGATCGACAGTTACAGAAAGAAACTGGTCTTATCATCCTCCTTACCCCAAAATTCTTTATCAAGCCACTTTTCCTGACGACTTTTAAAAATAATTACAGAATCTAGGCTTTTATCAATATAAAGGCTCAACTCCTTCTGCATTTTCATTAATTGGACCTTTGAAATTTCTCCTTCAAATACAGAATTTTGTATATGTGACAAATATTTTTTAGATATTTTAAAAATCTTTGACCACCTTCTCTGCCCATTTTCACTCTGACTAATATCATATACCAAAACTACATACATATTTACCACCAAATCTTAAATCCTTCATAATCTTTTTCTCCCATTAAATGTTTTATCAACTTATAAGCTTCCAGACGCACTAGATATTGATATGATACCTTTTTACCTAATTCCTTATGCATAATTGTTTTTTTCATTCTTGCATCGAACTCCGCAACGATTAATTTTGAAGCATCTTTTTTCAAGTGAAGAAAATTTAGTTCTTTTGTAAAACTATCCTCTGTAATCTGCCGTCTGTTTAATAAAGAAAATATTAATCTGTCTCCAATTAATGGCTTAAACACTTCTGACAAGTCTAAACACAAAGAATATCTTCTTGCCCCTGGTTCGTGAAGATAACTAATTGTTGGATTCAATTGTGTATGATAAATTTCACTTAATGTTTTTGCATAGATCAATGAATTCACAAAAGAAATCAGTGAATTAATCATATTGTCAGGCGGATGCATTACTCTTTTTTCAAATTGAATATTTTGATTCACTATAATATTCCATGCAGTATAATAACATTTGCGGATATTTCCTTCGATTCCCATTAGTTCATCAATTGCTGTTGTCTTTGAAATTTTCTTTCTCAAAAAATCTACTTCCTGCATATAATCTGAAAGATCTTTTCCTCTACTATTATAATAACGCAAATTTCTATAAATATTATCTGCAGCAGCCTCAATAAATTTGCGAGCAATCTTTATTCTTTTTTCATAATCTGTATAGTGCTCTACCTGTTTTACCAAAAGCTGCCCTGCCAAAAGACTTTCTCTTGGATAAAAACTTCCTGTATAAAAGTTGTAATAATTAAAAAAATGAACAGGAATCCCATATTGAGATATGTAATTAAGAAATGCTGTATTAATAGTTAATTCCGACATTACATAAATATCATTGATACGTTCTATTGGAATATCCCTTTTTTCTCCTTCATATGACGTAAATTGCAAAGTATTATCTTTTCGCTTCAAATCTCCATTATTATATACATAAAAACTTCGCTTCATTTTTCTATACTCCAATTAAATAAAACACAAATCATGATACGCACACTTTCCACAAATTCTCTTCTGACAAAAATTTGGCGGCATATCCTGATTATTTATTTCGGAAATATTAGAAATTACATTTTCTAACTCACAGATATCTTCATCACTTAACTCAATTATTAGGTTCTTTTTTAATAAAGGATAATCAATTTGGGCTTTTAAATTCGTAACACCTCTTTGCCGCAAATAATAAAGATAATATTTTACCTGCCATATCCCCGCTTCCTCAATGGCCCTGCTCTTTTTCACTTCATGAAGTTCTTTGTGCTCTTTTATAAAATCAATATTGATAACATTATCAATGTTGAAATGCTTTTCATCTCGACGATAAGTAGTTTCATCCAACAGCTTACCCAACATAACATTTTCATTGTCATTTTCCATATTGATTTCATGACAAAAATACCACAATTTCCTCTTGCATATAAAATAATAATAAATCATAACACCAGTAATTCTTTTTTCCATCAGCCCCTCCTCCCTAAGAAAATGATTTACAAAATATTATCTTCATCTTCTACACAATTTAAAATTAATCCCCGGCCTCTTCCTAATTCCTCATTGAAATCATATTTTAAGTCGGCACGATGAATTTGAGTATCTTTAATTACGCTGTAGTCCACACCCTGTGGTAATTTGCCATGGAAACTGATACTTAATGTTAAGGAATCCAGTTTAGATTTTAAAAGTCCTCTCACTCCTTTTCCTATATGTGGTCTATGCAAAAAATCAGTACATATTTCAAACATATTTCGATTTTCTATATACGCGCTTTCTGGTACAATTGTGATGCTTTGAATCATGCGAAACTTCTCATCAGCCTCACCTTTCTCATACTCTAATGGCCGAATTACAGAAAAATGTTTTAAATATTTGTCTATTTCCTGGTAATATTTTGTATCTTTAATTTCTTCTGTTTTATACACCTCATTGATATAATCTATTTTCAATGCTTCAGTAAAAATAATATTTTCATACTCTTTTAATTTTTCCAGAGAACGATTATAAATATCTAATGCATAAACACTTCTTTCCCCTACACCATTTCCATTATTGAAAATAATAATATTAGGATCTTTAGGCTCATATCGTCCACTTCTGTTACATCTTCCCATTCTCTGTAACAGACTATCACAAGAGCACATCTCCGTATACAATATATCAAAATCTATGTCTAAGCTCGCTTCTACAATCTGTGTCGTAATCCATACACCCGATACATCTTTCTGTCTTGAAAAATCCATAATCATTTTTTCTAATATATTTCGATCTTTTCTAATAAATCTGGAATGCAGCAAATATGTATTTTCTAATTCTTCTGAAATCTGTTGATAAATTTCCTGTGCCTGTGTCACTGTATTGCATATTACAAGAACCTTTTTTTCTTCTCCTGTGCTAATAATCTCTTCAATATCCATATCCCCATTTCGTATTGATATTTTATGCCTTTTTGTTGCTGCAGTTTTTGAAAAATCCTCTATAAGATATTGTTCTCCAGCTTTTAATCCATTCTGCTCCATAAAAAACTGCAATACTGGCGGAAATGTTGCCGTTATAATCGCAAATTTTCCTCCCATTTCCTGAATCATTTTTAAACCATAGATTAAAGTTGCGACAACCCTTGGAGAATATGCTTGTATTTCGTCTAATACCAATTTGGAATATTTTAATGTTGCGGCAAAAATTTCCGTCCCAAGTGCCTTATACACAAATTTAAATAACTGATCTACCGTACAAATAGTTAATGGTGCTGACAATAATTTCGCCTGCTCATAATTTTTTAACCCATCCGTATCCCGTATATTTTCCTCATGATTTCCCTGGAATCTTTCCAAATATTTTGACATACTATCAGAATGCAGCAAAGCTGCATCTTTATAATCATATTGATTTTGAACACGGTCATAAATTGCATTGGAGGATACTTTTAATGGCAATGTATAAAATCCTTTTTCTCCATTTATCCATAATAATGCTGCCTCAGTTTTTCCTGAACCTGTTGGTGCTATTATAATTAAATTATCCTCTGTATGATTCTGCATATATTCCTGTGCTGGCCGCAGAATTTCTCCTAACTTCTGATGAATTGTACTTTTTAAATACTTTTTTTCTAAATCCGGAGCAATTTCTGCCTCTTCATATCCAGCACTTACGGCCCAATCAAATCGATTTAACATTCCTTTTACAGTTAAATATTCTATCCATATATCAGTCTCAATCACCGGGTTTTGCTCTGTTGTTTTATTTTGGAACAATAATTTCCCTCTATTTACTTTTTTCAATTTCCAATCAGGACAATTTAAATACTCTCTCAAATAAGCATTATAGTATTTCTCACAATAATTATTGATTTCTTCCAAAGTAAATACATCCTGTCTTGTATGATGATAAAACACAGCTGTCAGCCATATTTTAAAGTCTTTGACAGTAAAATTTGGATTCATAGAAAGAAATTCTTTTTTTGAAATTGATAATGCACTTAAAAATCCATGAGGTATTTGATACTCTGGTTCTGGCAGGTTACTTTCTTGCAGATATTCTTTTATTTGTGGATTTACAATTTTCTGAAACCCTAAATTAACTTTTCCCAGGTCATGCATCCTGCATGCCAAAATAATTAATTCTTTCTCCTTCTCTGAAAAATAACTTCCATAAGATTCAAAGAATTTTTCTGCACATTGCACAATATCTTTCAAATGACCTGTTAACGTTTTTTGTTCTTCATCGCCTTTTTTCTCAATATTATTGATTGATTCTCTTAAAATTTCTTTTTCTGTGTCAGATAATCCTTCCTCTAAATTCAAAATAAGTTCATTAAACTCTTTTTCTAATCTCTTTTTGTCTCTCACTGATAATGCTTTTGTCTTTGATTTTGCGTAGTACTCCATAATCTGACACCCCTTCCTCGATTCGCATTTCCAATATGTATCAATTAAATTTTCTGTAGTTTTAAACAAGAACTACCACCGAAGGTTTTTCTGAGTAATCATCCATATATACATTTTCCAAAGTTTTTCCCTTTGGAAAATATAAGGCTCTCACTCTGCCGCCATCTTTTTTCCATCTTCTCAATCCCTGTTTCGTAATCTCATATTCCTTAGTCAAATTATAAAATGTTCCAATCCAATCCATATCCTCATACATCTCAGATTCATTTTCTAACCAATCTACCGGAATATAAATATCCATTGTCGTTTCCCCTTCTTCTTCCAAGGTCAGGTTCACAATATTAACACTTTGTATATCCAAGAGATCCTCATATCTTCCCAGAGATAAATACTTTTTCGGATATTTTAAAGACTGATACACCGTTTCAAAATCTTTTTCTTCAGGAACTATATGAAACACCATCTGATTCTCACACACCAGTTCCACATTTGCAATTCCTTTAAAAACCCCATAGTCTTTGTCGTCATGCACACAAATTTGATGTCGTCCCTCTTCATATTTTGCTCCTGCTGAAAATGAATATCTCGTATACAATTCTGAGATTGTCCCTTTATTTTCTCCCTGAATACTTATTTTCATTGGATGGAACTCCCGAAATCCACAGGCTGCATGAATCATACCAAGAACTGTGGAATATGGCGGTAAAGGAAATGTTTCTTTAATAATAAAACTGCTTGGTTTTCTATAATTTGCTAAACTTTGAAAACACTGTACTCTAATTGCTTTCTCCATAATATGCTTCAACTTCCTCTTTCAAATGCTGAAATGTCTCACCAACTGTTTCTGAATGTAATTTTTCTTTTAATTCTGCATCATTGTCGAAAATTCCTTTGACAACTCCGCAATATGTATTCTCTTTTATATCTGGGTCTTCATTTAACAACTCCACTAATGTTTCTGTATTCATTCTGTTTTTATTTACTTTAATTCTATTTTCAAAAAACGGATTCTTTCTCTTGTATCTTCCTCCAATCAGAAACAGTGGACTAAGGTTCTCTCTTCTTCCTTTAATATCACGATACAGATAATGGATTCCATCTAAAAGCGTTTTCACTCGTTCAGCTTTTTCATTCTGTGGAATTTCTATTTCTCCATCAACTCCTATGCAATCCAAATCTATTGATACAGTATAAGAGTAATAAGATCGGTGAATCTCACTTTGTGCTATTCCATTCTCTAAATTATTCCTCGCTGCCATTCCCATATTATTTAAAAATTCCAAATCACTTTGATAAGGTTCCAAAGCGATAGCATTGCTTAATCTGACAACTGCACTTCTTGTTGCTGCTCCACCTTTCTTATCTCCGTCCTTAGAGGTTGTTTTCATATATCCAAACAAATCAATCTCTGGATACTCCGCAATAGTCGCTGATGGTGCAAACTGCACAACTCCACTTTTTCCATCGACAGGCGTTTTATCCCATTCTAACTGCTGTACTAGACTATAGCGCATAGCTTGTCTGGAAATATAGGAATACTGCTCATAACTCCCTCTTGACATTTTTTTCAATGTCGTAATATTTCCTACTCCTTCTCCATAGTTTGCACTTTCTGCAAGAAATACCATTGTAACCGTTAATCCATTTCTACTCATCTTTGTTGTCCTCCTTCTTTTGATAACTTCCTTTTAACCCTAATAAAAATGCATATCCATACTCCTGAAACAAATCCTGATTTCCTAACATTTGAACAAATCCATCCGGCATTGCCAATTTACTAGAACAATACATTCGCATAATAATTTCTATAAATTTTTCCTCATTCCTTACAGAAAGCGCATTTAACAGCTGATAAATTGTTCCACGCAGACATTCGTCACTTGCTGCATTTTTATTTCTCAATATTTCCTTTCTTAATTCATAACCTTTATCACGCATTGAAAATCGATTCATAATAATTTTTCCTCCATCTCGTTCAATGTTCATTTCACTTTCTCTATGGATAAGATTCATCCATAACTGAATGTGATATAAAATAAAAGCAGTTCCAATCGTTCCATCCTGTTCAAGTGCCTGTTTTAATAAACGGTTCAACAGCCCATATTGACTTTGATATTGCAAAATATTCATAACCGCATCCTCGTAAACATTAACATATTCATTCTTTATTTTCACAATTGGATGTTTACTCAACTTATCTAAATTTTTTCGTACCTTTTCCAACTTAAAAATGTTCAATGTATCTTTATGAATCACACTAAATTTATATTTATCTTGAGCATTTATGCCCCGTAAAATAACCTGTATATTGGATAATTCTTTAATCTTTTTATCCAATACAATATTCATGGTTTTAGCAAACCATACAGGATATTTTTCATTCTCTTCTTTTTCCTGGCTCAGTCCTGCTTTATCTTCCTTTCGATTATGTCCAATCAATGTTTGAACACTTTCATTCACATTCAAAAATACAAATTTATTTCCTATTAGTTGAAATCCTAAGGGGCTTAAAGAATAAACAAACGCACAAACCGGACATAAAAAAGCGTCTACCTTGCAGTTCCAAAAAGCCGACCGCTTTCTTGTAAGATCGTCTGCCATCTCTGTCATAAAGGCAATAGAGACTTTTTCCTTTGGATTCATTGGCATTCCACAATCAATACAGATATCTTTTGCTTTCTCATGACCATCCTTCAGATATTTTCGAAATGGTTCCGAAAAATCTTTCTCAAACAACGTTCTCATATCTTTTTTTGCATTTGCTCTAAGTAAAAAACATTTCCCATCCCAAAAACGGTTGATGTAATTGTATATGATGCTTTTCATGCAAAAGGTTTCTTTACATAAAGGCTGCGTCAAAAAATCCTGCAGTTCCAACAATCGAACCGTTAGTTCCTCTATCCCCATTTTATCTTTCAGCTTTTCTTTTTTTAGCTTTTCATAAATTTCTGGATTATTAATCTTTTCTTTAATATTTGCATACCCTGCTTGATAACTATTGGAAAGCAGCTTTTCATTGATAAACTTTAGGTCTTCTTTTTCTGTTTTTTCGGACTTCCAGATGTCTTTCTCCATTTTATCTAAATTAATCTGTATCTTTTCCAGAACCGTTTGATACACAGTTGCTGGTCCTAGATAATGAACAAAGGCTTTAAAATACATATCTGTCCAATCGGCCTCCGAAGCAAACTCCGAACAAATCCACAAGGCCTGCTTATTTTCATTAATTCCATAATCAACATTTTCTTGCGCTTCCGATAAATCCAACATATATTTCATTCCTACAAGTCCAGCATTTTTCAAAAAGTCTCCTGTTATAATTTCAAAACACTCCAACGTTCTCCCTCCCTTCTATAATATAACTTCAAATTTTCCGTGACCTTCCCCTCTTCTGACACCCAAGCCCGATAAATACAACAAATTTAAAAGTTCCGGACTTCCAGTAAGCTTGTACACGCCAATATTAGCATCTGTATTTCGTCCAAATACTGGTGTGACTATCTTTTTCGCTTTCACTGGCTCAATCGAAAATCTTTCCGTTGACATTGGATATCCCCATTTTTCTAAGAAAAATTCTACATTTTCCTTTAGTACAGAAGCAAAACCATCCTGATCATATGTATAATAAATATCTGTGTTATCTTCTGCATTATGTCTGCGCACAAGCAGAGAACTTAACATTTTTACGACAATTTTAGAGTCAGTAATTTCTTGCTTCTGCTGCATAATCACTGAAATCAATTTCATGGAATTGTTATTCATGGGATATTGTTTAAACTTCATAGACTTAAATGCATTAAAAAATTGAATAGACTCTTTTAAATCTGCATCTGAAAAATATACCGAAAAACTATTCTGATTTAATACTACTTTATTTTTCCCAAATTTTGCACCAGGCAGATAATAACTATAACAATAACCTTTGATAATAGATTTACTTTTATCGTACAGCCGTTCAAAAAATTCCTGTGAATAATTCTGTGCAGAGGCTTTCAAAAAACTAACTAACAGACGATCTATTTCCTTGGGTAAAATCGGATTTTGAGTCTGAAAAGATAATTTAAATTGAAACATGTTTCTCTCCTTTCCTGTTTATTTATTTTACTAAAGTATATCACATTTATTTACTCTTAGATATATTATTGATGAATTAAATCTGATTCATTGCTTTTTTCTCAATCTTATGACATAATATAATACAGAATTGCGGTGGATGTCTGCGGACTAAACCTAAGAGAGTTGGATGCGTCTGGCTCTCTTTTTTTTCTTCATATTGTTGATCCGCCTTTTTAATTTCTTAATTTATATTCCAAATTTTAATCCTTTCCTATCAACATTCTATGAATGAATCAATATTTCCCCAAAATCTTTTCCAAATACTCCCGATATCCCTCTTTAACATTCCTCGGTCCATCTATATACACTTTACTTCCAAGTCCTGTAACCCAGCCAAAAAACTGCGGACTGACAGACACCAGTACATTGATACGGAAATGTTCTTCCCCTTCTGGAATAAGCATTGTATCTTTTCCAAATCGGTCAATCATAACCCCTGCAAGATCATTATGACATACCAGTGTAACTGTCTCATCACGTCCGCCATACATACCAAAAGTTTTCTTAGCAAATGCTGCCAAATCGAAATCTTTAAACTGTTCTTTTCCAAGACGTGTTTCTGTCAAAACTTCTGCATATTTCATTTTATCAACTCTATAATGTTTGATAAGATTGGCTTCTTCATCATAGGCAATCAAATAGTAGTTTTGATCGTCCCAAGTCAAAGACCAAGGGCTGACCACATAATACTGTCCACTCTTCTTTGGAACCAGTTGCTTTTTTACTGTCCATTCCGTATATTGAAAAGTAATCTTTTTATCTTCCAATATAGCTTTATGAATCTGATCCACATTATAATAAATCGTCTCATTTCCAGCTTTCGGACGATTATAAATAAACACATTTCTCTGAAGCTGTTTGGCATCATTTTTCCCTGCAAGCTTTTCGAGTTTTTCGATTAATTCTTTTGATTTTTTACTTGTAATGAACTTGGAAACCTGTACTGCATCCACTAAAAGTTTTAACTCTGGAAGTTCAAAATCTCTGGAGCCAATATAATACCCCGCATGATTTCCCCCTATATTTTGCAGAATATCCAAGCCAAATTCCCTTAATGTCTCAATATCGTTGTAAATCGTTTTCCGATCTGCTGATAATCCATGTCTTTTTAAAATCATATTTAAATCCACTGAAGATAAAACATGATCTTCGTCACTTTCTTCTATTAAGGCTTTCATAATATACAATATTTTTAATTTACTATTGGAAATTGACATATTCTTTACCACACTTTCTAACTATAAATATCATTTAATAATATTGTATAAATTATTTCGACTTTTTACAATGTTTTGGATTATTCTTCTGACATATAATCCATATAATCTGCTTCACTGGCAAATAACATATAAGAACCTTTTACATACCCCATGTAACCATCACAAACTACATAACCTTTCATCTGATTTTCCTTCCTTTCTTAGACAATTTCCTTGATGAAATTATTATGCGCCATTCTAGTGTACAAAAATCTCCCCACTCAATATTTTGATATTAGAAAATGAAATAAGGATGCCGCAAAACAACTAATAGCTGTTTTGCGACATCCTCTGTTGAATTTTTATATTTTATAATCTTCAGAATTATTATTTTATTTACTTGCCTGCACATATTCCTTTGCAAGTTTTGTAATCTGCTGATAATCTCCTTTCATGACTAATTCTTTACTTATCAAATTCCCGCCAACTGCTGCCATACTGTATCCGGCATTTATCAGGGATTTTATATTATCAACATTTACTCCGCCAACCGCAGCATAAGGAATAAAATCACATGGACCTCGAAGTGCCTTAATATAATTCTCTCCAAAATTTCCTGCCGGAAAAATTTTCACAACATCTGCCCCAGCATTGTAAGCAGTTATAGCCTCTGTTGCCGTAAGTGCTCCCGGCATAGAACCTTTCCCGAGTTCCTTCGTCCTTTTAATTACATCTACATCGGTATTTGGAGAAATCATATATTCCGCACCCATTTCTGAAGCTTTTTCCACTTCTTCAGGACTTAGTACCGTACCTGCTCCCAGATAAATCTGAGTTCCAAATGTGTCATGTACTTTTTTTATGATTTTTAAAGTTTTTTCCTGTTCCTCTTTTGATGAATGGCTTAATGGCAATTCCACCGCTTCAATTCCGCCGTCAATCAATGCCTGAATTGTCGGAATGATATGTTCTTCATCAATACCTCTTGCAATTGCAAGAATCTTATAATCTAATAATCTGCACATTCTCTTTCCTCCGTTTTACCATTCAGCCATTGTTCCATCATAATTTCTCCATTTTGGATTTGTCCAATGAAGTCCTTCCTGGGAAACTGCTTTTACCATATCTTCATCAATTTCCAACCCCAAGCCTGGTTTATCTGGAACATTTACATAGCCGTCTTTATATTGAAAAATTTCCTTATTTTTTACAAAATCCAATAAATCAAATCCCTTATTATAATGAATCCCTAAACTCTGCTCTTGAATAAATACATTTGGCGAGCAGACATCCACCTGTAATGTTGCTGCAAGAGCGATCGGACCATATGGTGCATGAGGTGCAGCCGCCATGTCAAACGCTTCCGCCATAGATACAATCTTTTTTGTCTCCAGAATTCCGCCGCACAATGCCACATCCGGCTGAATAATATCGACAACACCTTCTTTGAATAATCTCTTGTATTCCCAACGGCTGATAAGTCTCTCTCCAGTTGCAAGAGGAGTGGATACTTGATTCGCAACCGTTCTAAAATTTTCTTCATTTTCCGGAAGAACTACTTCCTCCATGAACATCAATTTATACGGCTCCAACTCATGTGCCAAAACCTTTGCCATTGGTTTATGAACTCTTCCGTGAAAATCCACTGCAATCCCAAAATTATTTCCCAAAACCTCCCGAATGGATGCCACCCGGTCTACAACTGCCTGCACTTTGTCAAATGTATCAACATAATGTAGTTCTTCCGTTGCATTCATTTTCACTGCATCAAATCCCATTGATTTTCTCTGCAATGCCTCTTTGGCTACATCGTCCGGTCTGTCTCCGCCAATCCACGAATAAACTTTGATACGGTCTCTGGCCTTTCCTCCTAAAAATTCATATATCGGAACTCCGTAATATTTTCCTTTCATGTCCCATAAAGCCATTTCAAGACCTGATACAATCGTTCCGTTGATTGGACCGCCTCTGAAAAATGATTTGTACATTTCCTGCCATAATCGTTCGATTTCAAACGGATCACGTCCAATCAAATAAGCTCCCATTTCTTTGGCTCCAGCTACTACGGTTTCTGTTTTTGTCCCAGAAATCATTTCACCCCAGCCTTCAACACCTTCATCTGTACACAATTTTACAAAAATCCATCTCGGTTTTACTTCATATACAACAACATCTGTAATCTTCATTTACAATCTCCTTATATTGGTACATCTTAACTTTCTATTTTCATATCATGCCAAGTAATTAAAAAATTCCCGCAATCAGAGATAAAATGTAAGACAAGAAATGAGTTCCAGCATCTTCTGTAGATACTAATACTGCTTTCCCTAACTCATATCCGCCAGATACTGCCAATTCTGTATGTGCAGGTGCTAATGCTGTTGCAATTCCTAACATAATAATCGTAAAGATGATACATGAAATATATGCCCGTACTACATTTCCTTTACTAAACGCTACCGGATATGCTGACAGCCACATTGCCATATAAGCAATATCAGAAATTGGAAGCAAGCGGTTAAAAGGCAATACCATAGCCAATACAATGGTTGTTGGAACCATTAAAATACCAACTGCAATACAGCTTGGATTCGCAATTGTTAAAGCAGCATCAATTCCAATATGAAAATTATTTCCCTCAAATTTCTTATTCAGTAACTCTTTTACAGCATCCGCAAACGGAATTAAGCCTTCCATTAGTACTTGCATCATTTTAGGCGTTAATAACATAGTTGCTGCAGTATACATAGCAACACTCATTATGCCTGCAACGTCATTTCCACCTAAAATACCGAAGATAATACCTAGAATTAACCCAATAATCAGGGGTTCACCAAGTACACCAAATTTTTTCTGAATGGATTCAGGATCGGCTTCCAGTTTATTTAATCCTGGTATTTTATCATAAATCTTGTTTAATAAATATGCCAGCGGTGCCCAGCTGATACTGTTTGATGTTGGAAAAGATACTCCCGGAAGTCCAAAAGCTTCTTCCACAACCGGCTGTGTCCAATCAGCAAGTTTAAATGTTACCATAGCACAAACTGCTCCACAAATTAATCCAATCACAGCACTTCCTGATGCATAATAACAAATTGCGGCACAGAAAATAAAGTGATTATAACTCCAGAAATCAACCATAACACAATTCGTTAATTTCAATGCTAACATAAGAATATTCAGTCCTAATATTACAAAAACCACAATGGCTGCCATCGGATAAGCCCATGTTGCTGCTGCTCGTGCCGGCCATCCTACATCCATAATATTTGTATGCAGTCCAAATGTTTTTACCATATTCTGCACACTTGGACCAACTTGTGCAATAAATGCATTGATTACTAAGTTAACCCCGCAGAACCCAACACCAGTTGTAACACAGCATTTAATTAATTTCCCAATTTGAACCCTTAGACAAATACCAATTACGAACATGATAATTGGCATCATACACATAGGACCTAATCCACAAATCCAATTCAAAGCATCAATAACAACCTGTAAATCCATATTTATCTTTCCTCTCTTCCTTATTTTCTTAATACTTCAATAATTTTATCAATTGTTGCCTTTTCCCCAACACCTGTTACAAAACATGTTCCGATAACCACTGGAACATCATCTGTCAATGTGTCTTTTAAAACACCTGTAGGAACAATCACATCCGGGCGTTCCTGTTTTACCATCCCCTGAACCTCTGCAAATTTGCACTGAACAAATTTCACATCAATTCCTGCGTCCTTCATCGCCTGTTTCAACTTATTAATTGCCATTGTAGAAGTAATCATAGAAGATCCACAACACACCATAATTTTTTTCATTTTCTCTTCCTCCTATTCCTTAATAATTGCAATAACTTCTTCTGGAGAACTGGCAGCCATAATGCGTTCCATCTTTTCTGAATCCGCAAAGATTGCCATAATATCCTGAAGTACTTCAATTTGCTTCCCACTTTTATCTAACGCAATATTAAACACTATATTCACATGAACTGTAGAATCATCATCCATACGTCGAAATTCTACCGGCTCATCCAACACGGCAATTGCTATCGTTGAAGAAATAACATGCTCTGGCGAAACATGCGGAATGGCTACTTCCCATTGTTCAAATTTCAACCCGGTCGGATACATTTCTTCTCTTTCTAGCACTGCACTATAAAAACTTTCTTTTACTTTGCCATTTTGCAGCAATTTTTCATATAACTGACAAATGACATTTTCTTTTGTGTCAGCTTTCACATGAATTAAAACACATTCTGGAAATAACATATCTTTTAGTTGCATTTTGTTTAGCTCCCTTTCCTTAATTAGTCATTGCCGCTTAAAAACCTTTGCGGATTCTTAATAAGCATCTGCCAAAAATCTTGTTTTGAAATATATTTCATAAGCGTGTCCTTCAGCTCAGTTAGGATATAGGCAAGTCCCGGCTTTCCGCCATAAGAAGGCAGATAATCAATTTTGCCCATATCCCCAGCCAATACAACACGGTTTGCAAACCCTGCTTCTGCCAATTCAGTAATCATGCGAACACAAAATTCATCTTGATTCTCTAAATCTCGTCCTACATGGTCAATACAAATGAACGCTCCTCTTGCACACAACTCTTTTGCATAATCAATATCATATTTACAATCAATGTGGCATAAAAGCACCTTTTCTGGAGAAACTCCAAACTTTTCAAACATATCTAATTGCTCCATTCCCATTGTTCCTTTATCACAATGGGTGCTAATTGGAATCCTTGTATCTTTATAAATTCTTGCTGCAACTTCAATTGCTCTGGCTTCCTGACTCGTAATAGTGTCAAAACTAGTCCCTATTTTTATAACTCCGGGACGTATCTTTGTCCCATCTATGCCATTTTCAATTTCATCTAAAACGATGTCATATAAGTCCTGTTTTGTTTTATCTTGAAACCACTTAGGCATAAACAATTCTTTGTGAAATCCCGTACAGCATACAACATGGATTCCTGCTTCATGGGCAATTTTCTGATAAGCCCGAACATCTCTTCCGTAATAAATCGGAGTCATTTCTACGATAGTTTTTCCTCCAGCTTTTGAAAACAATTTTGCTTCTTCCGTAGAAGCATGTTGATTTTTCAGAGTGTAAGGAATATATTTTTCCTCTGGAATCTGCGGCTGCACAATTAAGTGTTCATGGGAATATGTAACCCCTAATTGATTTGCATCTACGAATCCATCCACTGTCATTACCTGCTTATTTCCCATTGCAAATATCTCCTCTATTGTTTAAAAAAACAAAAAACGCTGTTTACTAAAAACACATTACATCTTTAACATGTTTTTAATATACAACGTTTCCATATTGGACACCACAATGGGAATTTCCGTTATCATTACGGACATTTCAATTTTCAAAAGCCTCTATTAAGGGCATAATCATCATTACCGCAATTAATTATGACCATTTTTACATTTCTATTTGAGATAGTAAATTTACAAAAGCCGTAAAAGTTCTTTCTTCTATCAACTGTAAAACTGCCTTTTCATTGGCAATAAACTCTGAAATCAATTGAAAGAAATTTGTCATCTCCCTTTGTTCATCTTCTGCAATCGCCATTAAAATCACTACTTGTACATCTTGCCTTGTCCACCGAATCGGATGATCTAATACTGCTATACAAGCAAGACTGACATCTGATGTTGTTTCATAGGGATGCGGCAAAGCTACATGTTTTGCCAAATCCGTTCCTGTAATCTCTTCTCTTCTTAAAAGTCCCTCATAAAAATCTGATGGGATTCCATATTTCTTTGGGATTCTTTTACATACTTCAAACAGAACTTCTTCTTTGGTTTCTCCTTGTATATTTTCAAAGAACAATTCTTCGCTATATACATCTACGATTGTATTTGAGGATTTAAATTTTAAAATGGAACTGATTTTATCGACTTCCTCATCCTCTAAAAAAGCAGACACCCCCAATACCGGTTTAGGGAGAATTCTATCAATCTCTACTGTAGAAAAAATATAATCCACCTTTGAAAAATCAAAAGAATCCAGATTATACATTTCGCAAGTATACACTTCATCTACATACTTTTTAAATTTTTTCTTATATTGATATGCCAGAAGCTTGGATGTGCTCATATTTGCTGCACAGATCACCAAAATATTATATTTTTTCTTTTTATCTTTTTCCTGTTCAATAAACAAGGCAAAAATACTCGTCAAAAAAGCGATCTCATTTTCAGGGATTTCATGAAAATATATTTTTTTCAAAGGTATTACTGCCTGTGATGCAACATTATATGCAAAAAAATACTTCTTTTTCGTTTCTTCTGCAAAAGGATTCTTTGCAATTATTCCATACCGCATTCGTATATCCATAGGAATTAAAAAAATCATCAAATCATAAAGAAGTGATAAATCTTGACGCATATCCAGATGCATCATATCATAGACACAATCCAGCATTTGCATCGCATGTTTTCTCGCCTGATTAATAATTCCAGATTCTAACTCTCCCTCCAGCACATTATAATCACTTCTCGCTGCAATATTAATCGCAATATAATAAATCTCAGAATCCGGAAGATCAAGCGTTAATCTGTGATTCACATCCTTCACAATATTTTCTGCAACATCAAGACATGGTTCATAAATCCTGTTGATTACTTCGCTTTTACTAATTGGAATCTGACAGTTTTTCTCATAACGCAGTATGGAAATGTAGATACAATAAATGATTTCCTGCATCATAGATTTCGATAGAAAAACTTTTTTATTCTGAATATTTTTCAATAAAATTTCCTGTATCTCTTTTTGTTTCTGAATCTCCAAATCACTGATTCTTCGACTCCAATTATTATCCTTCAGCTGAGATATCATACAATTACGAATATCAAATTCTACCCCTTGGATACGCAGGCCATAATTCGGACGGCGGACCAATGTAATATGATACTCCTTTAATATGTCCTCAACTTTCCGTAAATCATTCGTAATCGTCGACCTGGAAACATACAGCATTTCACTTAAATCATCAATACGAACAAATTTATGCTGTTTCAGTAAATAATCCAGCAGCCACTCTTCTCTCTCTTGTGAACTATTGGGAATATCTGTCTTGGCAAGAAACTGATCATCATTCATAAAATCCTGATATTTATTTTTATCAATGATAACTAATCGGTATCCTTTCCGGGTTTTCGATTCAATCTCTATCCCATATTCTTCTAAAGAATCCCGCATTTTACCTATCGTCGTTCTAACAGTCTTCTCATTCAGGTTTAATATTTTTGCCAAATTGACTGCCGTGACATATTCTCTACCAGATAATTCTATGATAATTTTCTTCATTCTATAATCCAACATCATTATATCTCACTTTGCGAAAGGTATTTTAATCTGTTCTTATTATAACAATTTCTTAAAAGAACGACAATTGGTAATATTTATTTGGTTATAAAAAGAACCCGCATAATATATGTGTTATCTAAATAAAAAGTTATTACAAAATCATTAAATTTTAATTCCGTTAGATAATTTCATTTTCTTTTTTCCACTTTTTATATTCTTCTCTTATCAGAATGTCCTTTTCGTCAATTAATCTCATATTCAACCCGCCGTTCATCCACATTCCTTCCCATGAGTCATATATAGCGCCATTCCATATTCCTAAGGAAGAAATAACTAGTGTCAATAAAATCAACAAAATACCTGTGCAAGCTATCAATTCTGTATTAATTTCTAAAAACCATAAAGTAATACTAATCATCCAAGCAATTGATACAAATAAACCAATCATATATTGTATCAAACTAATAATCCTTTCAATTTTTTCACACTTCTCAATTCACATTTTTCTTAAATACATCTCTATTCCACTGTCCAATGATGAAATCATTATGCACCATCTTAGCGTCCGAAAATTCCCCCAATGGCGTCGCATATCCTATACTAATATTTTTAATCTACTTTTTTTCTCCCATATCTTCATTTTTAAACTGCTGATATGTTCTAATTTTATATGTTCCTCCCCCAAAAGAAGCTCCTCGATAAATGCAGTCTGCTAAATATTCGCTGGTTCCTTTCGGATTCTTTACATTCTCAGTGTCTTGTGTCGGATATGAAAAAGTCAAAACAATATCTGTTTTTCCATCAGAAGCTAAAATAACATATAACTGTTCCATTTTACTGCTGTCTGTATATCCACATAAAATTCTTCTAGCCATCCCAGAACTATCAATTTTTAACTCCTTTTTTGGATGTTCAAAATAAAGATAATCATACTGCCCCACATAATTTGATTTTAAATTATTCACTTCTTTTTTGGGATCATCATTTTCAGAATCTTTTGAAAAAATCTCATATTTTGTTATCTGATCAGAGCCTTCAAAAGTATATGTATTTCCATTCTTCTTCCCAGAAACAAAAAAATTCTTTGGATAAACAAAACTAAATTTATCGTCTTTCACAGTTTCAAAATCCTCTGGGCTCAATGCTTTCGAATAGTCTGTAACGTTTTGTGCATCAACCAAAAATTTATTTTTATCTATATCACTTTTTTGTGAAGAGTTCTTTTCCACCACAGCATTTTGTGTTGATTTTGACTCTACGTTTTTTTCTATGTTTACATTACTACTTATTTCCATTTTTTCTTTTCGATTAGATGTAACATAACAAAAAATATTTAATACCAGAGACACCACAATTGCTATCACCAAGCCTTTGGCAATCTTCTTTTCTTTTTCATTCATTTGAATCATCCTCATTTCCTTTTTATTTTTTAATAGATAGAACCATTACTTCCAATTAACCATTTTCCATTTACATATTCCATGACAATCGTATCCTCGTCAAAACTTCTGGTATCATCTGAAATTCCCCAGAAACTATTATTTACTTTACTTTTATATTCACATGAAACGATAAATGAAACAGCTGGCATATTTGCTTCATGACTATCATTATCTCCCATAATACTGATATTCCCTTGAATTTCGGCTGGTTTCACTATATTATCTTCTGTTTTCACAAATCCTTGATAAAATGATTCTGCAGCCTCTTCAGAAACAAAATATTGTTGGATATCCGACACAGTGGTATTTTTATTCATCACATATTTTGTTAAATCATTTAAAGAAGCTTCCAATTTTTTCTCTGCTTCGTCTTTAGCTTTATCACTAAATGCCAAATTTATATCTGTTGAATCATTGCTGATTTTATACTCCGTTTCTTTTAATAACCCTTTTTTGTCATTATATTTAATCGTATTTTCACTCAAATACATCGGTATTTTATAAAAGATTTCTTCATTTTCTTCCGTTAAATATTTTTCATCTACATCTATTCCATCTAATTCCACCGCACACCCGCTCAAATATGGAACTTTTATTTCGTTGGTAAAATCTTCTGGTACTTTCCACTCATCAAAAAAGAAATATCTCTTTTTATCTATTTTTCGCAAAACTTTTGACCAATTTATCGTCCCCGGAAAAATCGAATTATCTAAATAATCCAAAGTATCCAGATCACTCATATCCATTTGATTTGCTGCTTTTATAAAACTCTTTTTATTTATAAACTCATTTTCTTTGATATCTAACAAACCATACAAATTCCCCCATTCTCGATTCTGAAGATATTCTATATATTTATCTCCCACTTTTTGAGCTGTGCTATATTTACTTCCCATGTGATAAAATGTTCCTATACTCACAATGAGAATTAATGCAAGAACTCCAATTATAATTTTCCCTTTTTGCGTTTGATCAAATTTTATCTTCCTCTTTGTCAATTTTTTGATTTTTTTAACCGGCTTTTTCGGCTTAGAGGGCTTATCTTCTGGTTTAAATTTATAACCACATTCCTCACAAAAATTTCCTTCTTTCACTTTTTTCCCACAATTTGGACAAAACATTTTTTCTCTCCTTTTCATAAATTTATTTTGTTGTTCTCCTATATAACGACCTAAATTTGACAAAAGTTCATATTTTACAACATTTTATATAAATTTTATCACTAAAATTTATTTTCGTATAGATAAATATAAAAAATAAATTCTAAAAAAATAATTACTACCAAATTACTTCTTAAGAATTTATTTTAAATCTATGAATCTTTATATCAATATTTTATTTTTCTCATTTTTCTTAAAAGTTCTGCAAACTCTTTGTACCGTTTTCGATTTGGTGCCTATTTTGCCATCTCGTTCAGTTCATCCCTCCAATCCTCAGCATATGGACAGGAGCAATACATTCCTGTTCTAATTTTATATTCTTTTCCAGCATGTATCCCAATACATCTCTATATTTGCAGTCTTGTTTCTCTAACAACTTATTCAGCCTTTTCCTGTCATTTTCTGTTAATTTTCTTGCATAAGATTCATATGTTTGCAACGTCTCAAGGTTCATGTAATATGTCCCAAATAGTATCCCCGTTTTCCTGCACAGATTTTCATATATCTCATATCCTCCTGCATCAATATCTCCAAAATGCAAATATTCTGCATGAGGAATCTTTCTGTAAATCATCTGTAATAATTGCTGACGAACTGCATTGTGATACCCGCCTAAATAGACAATCAAACTATCCTCTTCCATCCAACGAAAAAAAGTCGTTAAATTTTCAATGGTAATTACTTTTTTCACATTTTCTAAGTCTGTTAACTGCAAAAACTGTACATCTTCTCCGGAAATACCGATTCCCTGCTGAAATAAAGATAATTTTATATGTTCATTTTTTATACAGAGAGTTCCGTTCCCTTTCAGATAAATATAATTCGGTGTATGATAAATGGAATATTCCGCCAGAATTTCTTTTGCATCTTTCTCTTTTTGCTTTGGATCAAACCTGCGTATAATTTTCACAACCATTCCGGATATCTGTTCAAATACTTTTGTATCTTGAAAATGCTCTATGGAAAATTCCCTTACATAATATGATGTTCTATTGTTTTCCACCAAATCAACCGCCTGAATCAGCTGTCTGTTTTTTTCTGGATCTGCTAGATTCAAAAATTCTTTTACTGATTTCCCATCTTTTAATCGTTTCATCAAATATTCCGTAAAACGTTTGCAAATCTCTCCCTTACACCCTGTCTTTTTCATCTCTTTCAGGAGTTCTAGATTCTTTTGGATTAAAACTGTTTGTGGTATTCGATGCAAATACCGATAAACCTCCTGAGCTTTCTCTTCCCGCAATATTACTTTATCTACAATATGATTTTCTTTGTTTCTTCTCCATATAATCTGAATCCATCCCCTTTGCTCTAAGTCACGGATATAAGCATGAATCTCCTCATATTTTATAGAACTTTCATCAAAGTATTCTGGTAAAATCTTTCTTGTAAAATCAAAAGAAATATGCACCGCAACTTTATTTTCCCCTCGGCTCAATGAACTTCTTTCATAGGAGTCTAACAAAGCATTTAAAATTTTCTTATCATATTGCTGCATTTAAATACCTCTCTGCATAACTGACTTTCCCATCTGTCATAATAAGCAATGTCTCTTCTACCACCGGACTGATGTATTGGATTTTATCTGGTGGTGCTGCAATAATAATCTGCAGTGGAAGCCTTCTTAAGAATTTGAGAACTCCCCCGATTCTTTCATCATCCATGTTATTAAAAGCTTCATCAAACAATACTAAGCCAATTGATTCTCCTCCAATACTTCCACTGTATAATTGAACAAAAGATGCTGCTACCGTAACATAAAATGGTGTCTGGGTTTCTCCTCCACTTTTTTCTTCACATACCTTGGAATAAAGTGAATAACTGCCATCTTCATGGATAATCTGAAGATCATAATCCATATAGGTTCTGTAATCTGTAAACTCATCTAATACTTTCGCATTATTATCATTGTTTAAGGCCAGCCGTTCAAATAATTCATCAATGACTGCCTTATGTGTCTCATGGAAAATCCCACTAAATATAGACTCTCCTTCCATTGCATTAAAATCATCCATAATCATTTCATAATAACTTCGATATTTTTTACTAGGCATGTATAAAAATTTATAACGTTCATTACTGAATGTAATGTCTTTTAATGCAGCATTCAATTCATTAAACTCACTTTGGGCCTGTTTCATATTCTCCTGCAGCTTCGCTAAAAACTGCTCCCTAAATTCTGCCTCTGCCGCCTGTTTTGCTGACTGTACTTTCTCTTCATATTCCAGAAGTTCTGACGTTTTCAGCCTCTCATACACACTGTAGAAATCAGGGTATCCTTCCATGGTAGGAGCTGCACCAAAATCATGTTCCGTCTTATACTGAATCATGACATTTATCATTCGTTGTTTTGATTTTTCACCAATAGTAATATTCGCTTTCTGACGAGTTTTATAATTGTTATAAAAGGTTTGGAACGATTTATCTTCCGTGTGTTTTACATAATCCTGACTCCACGCAGCTAATACTTCTCCTGCCTGCTGCTCAAGTTCTTTTATCACTGCTTCCTGCTGTGTATATAAAACTGTTTTTTCCTCAATATATTCCTGTTTCGCTTTAATCTTCTCTTTGATTGTTCCGATTTCTTCTCTCTTAGCTCCAATTTCTCGTTCTAATTCTTTACGAATCTTTTGAAGTGCATCCAGCTCAATCTGCTTTTGAATCATGGATGAATTTTCTTTTAACGTATGAATATTCTCCATACATTTTTTCATTTCAATCCGTATAAATGCAATCTCCTGCATTACATCCAATCGATACTTAATATCGATATCCACTTCTGTTTCCAATGGCTTCAAAGCTTCTTGAATCGACTTTCTCTGCTTTTCACAAACCTTCATTTGTTCTTCTAGTTTCTTTTTCTTATTTTTTGCCTGTTCCAACTGAATTTTTACAGCTTGCTTTCCTATGAATGGCACCTCAAAAATGGTCGGTTTGATGGCACTGGCTACCCGATTCTGATATTTCATACATTCTTTTGTAATAGAAGTAGGATATTTTTTCAAGTCATCATATCTGCTGCATCTCTGAACTTTTCCCAAAATCATATTGATAAATCTTTTCGCATAAATATTTTTTGACGTAACCACCTCCGCCAAAGTTCCCTTAGGTGCCTGTTCAAATCTTTCCAGATTCTGTGCATTGATTAATCCTACACCATATGCTTTTTTTGATTTTCTTAATTTATCATAAGTTCCCAGAGCAATATCAAAATTTTCCGGTTCTACTAAAACGTAAAACCGCTGTGTATTTAAATAACCTTCCACTGCATTTCGCCATTCTTCATCTTTGATTTCTAACATCTCACAGAGGACTCTTGGCTCTGGTTTTCTTCCGATCCGTACAAATTCTCTTTTGATACTTTCCGTCACACGATCTACAGCTTCCGGATAGGATAACTGTTTTTTTGAAAGTTTTTCAATTTTTTTCCTTAACTCCAAATTCTCTGTTTTTAAATTTTTCTCCTGAATCTGAACATTCATCAACTTGTGGCTAAGCTTCTCATACATCTCTTTTTTATATGCAAGCACATGCTCTAAAAGATCTTTTACTTCCGCAAGATCTTCCATTCCATCACTTTGCTTTAACTTCTGCATTGTCAACTTATAGTCCATCACACAGGAAGCAACATCCTGAAACTCCAGTAACTGTTCTGCCTGTCGGATTGCCTTTTGAAAGCTTTGGTTCAAATCACGTTTCTCATTAAGCTTTCCCTGTTCCTTCTTTTTTAACTGTTCCAATTTTCCGGTCTGCTGTTCTAATGCCAGGAACTCTTCATTTTGACTCAATTCTACACGAAGCATCGTCTCCAAAGTTTGCTTTTCATCCCGTTCATTTTCCAAACTATTTAACAGCTTTCCTGCATCATTTAAATGATGTTTTTCCAACTCAATAAAACGCTCTTCTCTTTTTATTTCTTCTTTCAATAAATCCAGGCTGGCTCTCTCCAGAAAATACCCATACATCTCATCTCTCTTCTCAGCATCTAAAACTTCTTTATGATACTGCTCGATCATTTCCAGCTTCTGTATTCGTTTTTTTACCCCCTCCAGTGTCCGCTCAAAATCCTGATAAGTTCTTACATTTTCTTTTAAAACTTCGATATTTACTTCTTTTTCATCCAGAACATAGGAATACACAAAATCTTTAATATCATCGATTGGACGAAATGCCAAGGCTTTCGGAATCAGCCGGAAAAATTTATCTTCAATTCTCCCAAATCTGGCTTTCATTACTTTTTTGGCTTCTGTCTGGGTTTTACACCACTGTTTAATTTTCTTATTATTTGTTGTTCGAAATTGTGCAATGGATTTTGGCACCATCCCCTGTAAAAACAAATCATCCTCTAGTTGAACATTATCCATTAGGTAACGTACCGTTGTTTCTTGTCCTTCGGATGCCGAATCAATGACTGCACCTACAATAAAAGAACGATTTCTTTCTTCTTCATAAAATTCCAAAGCGATATGGGCACTGATTTGCCCGGTACGTTCATAAGGCTGATTTTCCCGACCTGTCTTACACCGGATATACCCTGTCAGTTTTCGCTTCCCATTCTCATGTGCCGCTTTATTAAAATGATTAGAAGAACAGGTAATCACAAATTGGATGGCATCCAAAAGTGTAGATTTCCCTGCCCCATTCTCACCGGAAATCAGTGTAGAACTCCCAAAATCTATGGTGCAGTTTTCAAAACGATGCCAATTAATTAATTTCATTCTATTTAGTTTTTTCATCGTTTTCTTTTCCTTTCCTGTAGACTTTTAATTTCTCATATGCTTGTTGAATATCCTCTACCCGAACAGCCATCAAAATAGAATCATAAATGAGAATTCTGGACTCTTCATCCCCCATATTCCGGTCCAATATTTCAATCAACTGAAATCTCCGAAATAAATACAACGTATTTCGCATTGTTGTCTTATCAATCATCTTATCCCGGATCTTCAAACTCAGAAACCGATCCTGAATATCTCCCAGCATTACAATAACCTCATCACTTACAGAAAGCTCTCGCTTCTTTTCATCGTAAAGGATCCGCAAAATCAGTAAAATGACAGACTCAAACAATTTCAAATTCAGGCGATTATAATTTTGTGGATTGGTAAGCTGTATCACACCGTATTCCTCATTTATTTCCAGACGGTATCCTAATATATCAAGATATTCTGAAAATTTCTCTTTATATTTTATGACAAAATAATAATCCGCTTTATTTGTCTCGCTTTTTCTACAGATAAAACAAGTACTAAGCAATTTATTACAAACCCTTTTAAACTCATCTTTATCCCTCTGAAGCATTCCTTCCAGTAATTCCAAATCTATTTCCTCCGAATCTCAAAATCTTTAAAAGCAAATCCTTTCACTTCCCGTTCCTTTAAAATTTTAACTGTGTATTCCATATTCTTTCTTTGCCCGTACAAACGAATATAAATAATTTTCACAAAATCATCCACGGTTTCCAATGGAAACTCCGTTGCCAGCATCTTCTTTTGTCCGCCCATTTGATCAATTACATATTGATTCATTTTTTCCGGAGTTAAAATCTTCTGCAGTTTTTCCATCATTTTTTGTAGTTTTTCCTGCTGTCTGATATCATCAGGTTTCGAATGAACAATTGCTTTAGGGGTGAATTCCTTTTTCCCTGCCGCTGGAGAATAAAGAGAACTTTCATCCAAAAAAGAACATGTGTACATCCTGGCAAGATTTTCTAAAAAATCTATTTCATAAATACTGCCCAAATCCATCGCTCCCTCATTTAGTTTTTCACTGATTCCCAGTAAAATCTCTTTTAGTTGTCCTCTGATATCTTCATTTCCTGTCAGCAGAAATTTGGCTCTATTGATTGCAGCCCTTTGGTATTGCGTGTTTTTCTGATTAATTTCATTTAAAATATCATCCATGCTTCGAAAAGCCTCAATAACTTCATGAAGATTTTGATACACGATTTCCTTTGCTTCTTCTTCTGAAATTTCCTGCAATGATGCAATCTCTGCCGCTGCTTTTTTCATATAGCTATGACTTCGGCTTTTGCTTTCTAAACGTTCTATAATTTCCGGACGAAATTTTGATACGTTATCTGAAGTCAGCAATCTATGATACGCTTTGTCCACCACATTGGTAATATAATCATTAAACAATGCCTCCATAATTTCAGCTACCGTTTTATGTTTAGTCAAATCATCTATATAGTGTTTGATACTAGAATTCAAATTCTTTAATCCTGTTATGAGAAGATCCGTATTTTCCATAATCTGCATCAAAACAATACCAGGATTATCTGTTTTGCTTCGTACTAAACTATATACTGTATAAATATATCCCTGATATTCTATCTGTTTTCCATCCGCAATTTCCAATAGCGTCTTAATAATACGAACTGCATACTCTTTAAAATTCACCCTCTGAACATAACTTTTATCCGTTTCAATTTCAATCCATCCATAAAACTCAAGTCTTCGTAAAATTCCATTGGCTTTTCCTCTGCTGTCTGCCTCCGAGAACTCTTCTTCCATAATTTGAGCTGCATTAGTCTGTTCAAAATAATATTGAAGTTCATCTGCCAGAATATCTCTTTCCACACCAAAAGAAAGCTGATGATTCATAACAGAAAACAGCTTGCAAATGCATTCCCAATATACAATTCGGCTAGGTGACCCCAACGGTACAAAGAAATTCGTTGGAATCACCTGAAAAATGTTATTTTCACTCATATATTTTTACCACAGCACTTTTTATATTTCTTTTTCACCTTTAACCATGCTCCACTGATTTGATAGGAACACCCACCGTAGCTTTACTAATGTACGCTTATCATCTTTTTGCCTCTTGTCAGTGTTTTGATGCCTACAGATTGGGGAAAAATTTTATTATAATTTCTACAGTTCCTTTAAAGATAGCACTCACATTCTTTGCGGACAGAGCAATCTTTTTTGATTGCCAGAGATGCAGCTGCAACCATAGCACCGTTAACCTTTCTGGCTTTGTTTGGACATTTGACAACACACCGCATACACGAGATACACTTATCTTTATTTGTTTTTTTCACGTTGTCTTTATCAATGGCACCTGCCGGACAGTGAGCGGCACACAATCCGCAGCTGATACAGGCAGAGGTGGCTTTGGGCACAAGTCCTGCACCACCAGCCTTCTTATAAGGACGTTTACCCGGGATCGTAAACTTACTGTCATCAAAAGAACCTGACAGTTTATGTGCAATCTTTGCACCAATTTCTTTTAGATTCTTTTCATCGGCTGCATCGGGACGTCCTGTTGCATACTGGTGAATAATGGAATGCTCTGCAATAGCAGCGACAGCCGCAATCACACGGAAACCGCACTCTTTTGCTAGATCCTCCATCTCCACAAGGGTATCCTCGTAGGCCCGGTTGCCATAAACGCACAGTAGTACGCAAGGCATTCCATTTCCCTGAACTCTCTTTAGTCTCTCTGAAGCCAATGCTGGAACACGACCTCCGAAGGAAGGAAGTGCAAGCACCGCAACCGTATCACTGCCTGCTGAAAAATCCCCTGTATCAAAGGATATATTTGTCAAATCAAGCGGCTGAGTTTCAAATGCAAGGGCAGAGCAAAGAATGCCAGCGACCTTCTCTGTACCGCCAGTTGGACTAAACAAGATAAGTGAACATTTCATGATTCCATTCCTCCTTGTATAAATTTTAAAATTACATTTTTGCTTATATTATAGCATATAAGCAACAGCATTCACTCTGATTTTACATTTTCATAAGTTTTTGTTTCGTCAGTAACATCAAAAATTCCATCTATAACACAATATCCCTACTATATCCGCTAAAATCCAGCCAATAGGAATTGCCCACCAAATTGCTGTGATACCCAGCATTGTTGGCGCAAATAGATAAGCTAACAGCACTCTTGTCCCAAGAGATATGATTGTCAGCACAAAAGACATTTCTGCTTTTTGAATCCCTCTATAATATCCATACAGAAGGAACAAACATCCAATACCGGAATAAAATGTACCTTCAATCCGTAAATACCTGACACCTTCCAAAATAATTTGTGTTTCTGTTCCATCTACAAATAATCCCATAAGCTGTGCCGGAAAAATCCATATGAAAACAGATATACAAATGCAAAAAGTGAAAGACATAAGCATAGCACTTTTGGTCCCTTTATGAATACGTTCTGTCTTATTTGCACCATAGTTTTGAGAAATAAACAAAGAATAAGCATTTCCAAATTCTTGTGCCGGCATATATGCCAAGGTATCGATTTTAACAGCTGAGGCAAAGGCTGCCATGATGATCGTACCAAAGCTATTGACCAACCCCTGAATCATTAGAATACCGAAATTCATAACTGATTGCTGCAAACCGGTTAATACATCATTCTTGATAATATCCTTCATTCGATTCCATTGAAACTTCTGCTCTGTTTTTAGCAGATCCGGTCTTTTACAGATGGTATAAAAGGCAATTCCAATTCCGGCAACCCCCTGTGAAAGCACTGTTGCAATTGCTGCTCCTGAGATCTCCCACTTTAAAGAAATCACAAAATATAAATCTAAAATAATATTTAGTACAGAAGAAAAGGCAAGAAAATAAAGTGGCACAATGGAATTTCCTATAGAACGTAAGAGATATGCAAAAAAGTTATACAGAAAAATAAATCCTATTCCAATAAAAATAATTTTCACATATTCTCGCATTAAAAAATAAATATCTTCCGGTACAGAAAGCAAATGCAGGATAACATCTATCTCTGGAAACACCAATAAGATTATCACAATTGTCACACCGCCAATAAACCAAAAGGATAATTTTATATCCTGTTTCATTTGTTCTATTTTCCCGGCACCATACCATTTAGAAAATATTGCTCCACTGCCCATACAAAGTCCTATAATCAGGGAAGTCAAAAATATCATAAGTGTATAGGCAGAACCTACTGCTGCCAATGCACCTGATCCGATAAATCGTCCGACAATAAACATATCAGCAATATTATAAATCTGCTGCAAAAAATTGCCTGCCATCATCGGCAATGCAAAAAGCAGCATATTTTTCATAATAGGGCCTTCCGTTAATTTACTATTCCTCATTTTCTTCTCCACCACATGTCATGTAAATACCTTAAATGCATTTTAACACGTTTTGAGGATTTCATCACTATCACCTATTCGAATATAAGAACCTTTTCATCGCCCTTTTCCACGATAATAACTCCACCTTCATCTTGATTTAAAAAACTTGAAAGTGTATCATACAATCGTTTGGGGCAGCCTTTTACTTTCAATTAAAAACTGATAACTCTTTTAGTATCCAAAAATCTCCTCACTTACTAATTCTGTTAATTTCTGCATTATCTATGATATAATTTCTAAACAATTCCATTCAACTCCTGATACAGATTCTTTGCATATGAATCTGTCATACCGCTGATAAAATCCGTAACCATGAGAAAACGCAGATATAACTTTTCTGCATCACTTTTTTCATCCCCTTCTTTGAGAGAAAATAGATAATCATTTTTATAATTTTCTGAAATAAGATGTATATACTTCTTCTGTGCTGATAATTCCAACTTTAATATTTCTGAAGAATTAAACACAAACTCTGCCATTGCTCCCTTTAATATCTTAATTGTATATTCGTGGAATCCATCCGCAAACATATCTTTTTTATAAGTTCCCTCCATAATTTCATTATAATTTTTTGAAAAACTATAAGAAACTACATACATGAGCCAACCTTTCACAAATACCGTCCACTTCTGAAAAGCCACCAAAGCTTTTTCCTGATTTAAATCCCCTTTTTCTTCTATTTCCCCAATTCTCTCTTCTAAATTTTGAATTAACTCCCCTGATTTTTCCTTTTTTACATCATCCGGAAATTTCTTCATTTGTTTTTTGTAATAGTCAATAAATTGTCTCACTGTAAATTTTCTTTTTTTCAATGCATCTTCCAAATCGGAGGTCGCATAGGCAATATCATCAGAAGCTTCCATTAAAAAAGTCAACGGATGTCTTACAGTGTTTCCATTTTCTAATTTTGTTCCTGTTTTATTACAAATTTCATGAAATACATCTTTTTCTGAAAAGAAATAACCCAATTTATGTAATTTTACATCAGCATTTTCTGAATCATCAACCTTCGTTGAATCTGTTGGATACTTAATTAATGTATTCATTACGCTATATGTTAAATTAATATCATATCCTTCCGGATTATATCTGATTTTTAACAAAATTCGTAATGCCTGTGCGTTCCCTTCAAAATTTTTTAAATCTTCAACCATTTGAGGACTAACTGCTCTTAAATAATCACGAATAGAACCTTTATTTTTATATGTAAATGAATCATCTTCAAATTTATCTCTAAACCAATCTCTGATTACAACTTCGCCAAAATGTCCAAACGGTGGATTTCCTAAGTCGTGCAATAGACCTGCACAAGATAAAATAGAATGAATTTCAGATGAAAGTTCTTTGTCATTTTTAAATTCATTTTTTGCATAGTTTGATTTATTCTCTGTAAGCATAATACCAAGTTGTTTTGCAATGGTAGATACTTCTACAGAATGGGTCAACCTGGTACGAACAAAATCACTTTTATCCAAAGGAAAAACCTGCGTTTTATCCTGAAGCCGCCGAAATGCTGCACTAGAAATAATGCTTTTATAATCTTTTTCAAAATTACTAATTGGATAATCTGACCAACATTTAGGATCTTCTTCACGATTCACTTGTGTTTTTTTAGAAACTAATTTTTTCCACTTCATAAATTTCTCCTTTTTGCACATTCATTTTTGTTATCTTCATTACATTGTTTTGCTTTTTGAGTTTCTATTTTCTCTAAGATCTTATCCCTTTCATCTGTCTGAATACTTACAATTTTGGAAACCTCTTTTATGTAATCAAACCTATCTTTTACTGATTCTTTGGTCAAAGCCGATTTCTTAATGATAATTTTCTTCTTATCATAAACCCTATCCATTCCACTGTTGAAGTGTTCTTATATTTTATTGCATACTTACCTTGTTTAGATCTGCAAAAGTCAATTTGCTTTGTTTTATCATCCTTTGTACCTTATTCACAGAAAAACATATCTTATAATATTTAATATAAATTTTATCACCAAACGTTGTTTCTGTATAGATGAATATAAAAATCAGAGATGAAAAAACTTCCATGTTTTCTATATCTGCTGTAACCTTATTTTTATACTAAATTCCGCCATACTCCAAAAGCACATAAAATAATTGTATATCCTACCACCAAATAATGATTCCATTTAGGCAATTCACGCTCCCTCATCTTCAAGAAATCGCAATAAATGAGTTCAATCAACAAAAATGGCCCTGTTATAAAAAGAAATGGATTTGCATGATAGGCTCCTTGAAAATCTAATTTCGTCAAACATATAATTAAGGTGGTTATTCCACATCCTGGACATAACCACCCTGTAACTTTTCGAAATATGCACGGAATCGCAAGATTCGTCAATCTCAACCATATATAATATATCATTCCTAATCCTAATATTATAATTATCGTTCTTGCTTTTCCCTTCATAACTTCTTTGTCTTTCTTATGTAATAGTATCTTAGATTGCCTTATTTATTGTATCCTGCATCAGACAATAATTAATAATTGAAAATCCAAAAAGAGCCAAAAGAAGATAAATAATTTTTGAACTTCCTGATCCATCTCCTTTTATCTTATCACATCGTTCACCCATTCTAAAATTCCAATAAATTCCGTAAATTCCACAAGTGATGATCGTAAACAGTAAAACCATTCCCCCACTTGTTGCCTGAGATTCTCCTGACAACTGGTTAATTTCATTATTCAATTTTATCATCCAGTAAATGCCATAAATTCCGCAAGTAACAATAGATAATATAACAGCTGCAGGAATACTCCTTGAGGTAATGTCCTGATAATTGCTGCCGTTTGTCATAGTTTCCATATATATTTCCTCCTCCATATATTGTTTTTATATTCTACTAAATAATAAAGTGTCTTGTCAATATATAGATTTTATCTAATAATATCCACAATTGCCTCTTTCTGATGCTTCTTCCCCCGATATGTATCTGGCACGAAACTCCATATTTACTTCGCGGAGTTCTTTCTTTCCATCAATATAATCCTGATACATTTCAATTATACCAGAACTGCAGCCATCACAGGTTGCAGAAATATTGCCCAATGATTCTGCTACAATCTGTTCACGCTCCTGTTTTGTTGTATCCTTAATTAAATAACTTGACATAAATTTATTTCCTCCCTTTTGTTTTTTCAATGATTTTATATTCTTCTTTTGTCAAAATATCTTTTTCATCAATAATTTTCATATTTAATCCACCCTTTGTCCAGCTCCCGTCCCAAAAGTCATATAACGCACTATTCCATACTCCAACAGCAGATATCATCAACATTGATACGATCAATAGAATGCCAGCATAAAAGATCAATTGCAAATTTATTCCTAAGAACCAAAAATTAACGCTGATAATCCAAATCACTGATATGACCAGTCCAGCTATATATTGTATCAAGCTGCATTTTGAGATGCGGTTCGGATACTTATTTGCATAGTAATAAGAATATAAAATAGGAATATCTGTAACAACTTTTTGGTTCCAGCCAACATATTTTTTAATTAAAATTTTTGCCAAAAAATCCGATTTCATATCATAAAATTGATTTATTTTATCGTGTTCATTCCACATTGTATAATTCCGGCAAATGTGGAAAATCATTCCTAGCGGTGGCAATAAAAGAAATATGAAATATACCAATATGACTAAAATAAATGCAGGCATCACAATCTCCTTATCCTTTTAAACTCTTATTTATTCGAACTCTGTGTATTTTTCGTTATTTCCTTTACTCTTTTCTACAGGATATTTTTCATTATTTTTCTTTAATTTATTTTCAAGAATATCATTTAAATCAATATCATTCATTTGAGCAAAACGTAATATAAAAAATAATGTATCTGCCAGTTCTTCTTCTACATGTTTTCTCTTATTGGGATTCAACAAAATATCTCTCGTCTGCTGCTCTGTTTTAAAACGAAAAATATCTAACAATTCGTTTGCCTCCGTTGACACCCCAATTGCTAAATCCTTTGGATTATGAAATTGATCCCAGTCACGTTCCTCACAAAACTGTTGTACTTTTCTTTTTAATTCATCTAATGTTGTAATTTGATCTGTTTTCATCTTATTTTTACCTGTTCCCTCAAATAATCTCTCAATCCATCATCCACGCAATAAATATAACACCCTTTCATACCTCGTGTCATTAATGTGCGATATGTATTTTTAATAATTTCATCCGCTGCCTGATTTGCCTTTTCTGGATTTTCTTTATATAGCTTTTTGATTCCCCTTAAAGATTGATCGGTTCTAGCTCGTTTTGTAAAATCAGTTATAATGTGCCCATTTTCAAAACGCATATCCTCTCCGATAATAACTCCAACATAGTCAAATTCTAATCCCTGTGATGTATGAATACATCCAATTTCATTTACTGAAGTTTCATCAATAGCATAGGTACTGGAGTTTCCAAGATTCCAACTCATTTCAAAGTCCCCAATCTGAATATCATGGACTTGGGTATCATTTTTCCCTTCCTTTAACCAATTCCAGCAGTATCCCGCTAGAATCCTGGCATGATTTGCAAATTGATTTTTTTGAAATATAATATCTCTTACTTCGTTTGGTGAATCACAAATACGAATATCATAATCTATATCTTCCATATCAGTATTGGCTGTTTCCCGAATTTGCAGCACTTGATCTAACCACGCCAAATAGCCTTCTGAACCATTACAACGAAACTGAGATTGTAATTCCATATGAAAAATCTCAGATTTCTCTTTATCAGCCCATTTCTCAATTTCTTCTACCCTCCCGATATCTTTTAATGTAACTCTTTGACTTTCATCAATAAAAAACACACTGCACAATGATGCATGAATAATCTCTTTGACCTGATTTTCTCCCATGTTTTGGAACATCCCTGATTTTGCGTTCAGACGATGAGCTTCATCTACCAAAATTGTATGTACAATATTGTTTTCTGCCTCCGTATAAATTCCAGAACCTTTCAACATATTGTCCACACTGCTCTTTTTCATATGTCCTTTTAACTTTTTTAGATAAACATTTCTTGGCGCACTATTTTTAGAGACGTATTGTACAAATTGATTTCTTTTTGTTAATTCTGCCAATAAATTTATCGCGACGACAGACTTTCCTGTTCCCGGACCTCCCTGAACAATAATTGTCCGTTTCTTATGATCTTTCATACATTTCTGAGACAAAGAAATAATTTCTTCATAAATAACCTTTTGATCATCAATCATTATAAATTCTCGATTGCCTTTTAACATACTGGCAATCGAGTTTTGAAGACTTTTGGATGGACGGATTTTTCCGCTGTCTATCATATAAATAATCTCTGTATTATCACCAGTGATAATGCATTTCTTAATAAAATCTCGAAGTTTCGGTACTTGTCCTCTAGTAAATGCCGGAGACTCTTCTAAGTAAGGTCTATATTGTTCTTCATCCAACGGATCATCTTCTTGACGGCGGTAATTATGTAAATAGGCACACGGATAAATTTTTACATTTTCTAATTGTACAGATTCATTATAATCTTGTATCAACATTGCGTAAGACCAAGCCTGATAAGACGGGTGTACCACTTTTCGTTTTGCATTCCCTGTATAAGTTTCTACCAATGCATCTTCCCCTGCTACGAATTCTATTTGACTCCATTGTTTCAACTCAATAACCACTACATTGGCCTTATCTTGTTTATCATATCCTGAAATAATAAAATCGATTCTTTTTGAAGTTTGAGGGATATTATACTCGATTGCAATTCCTGCTTCTGATGGAATGTCTTTGTCCGTAAGAACTTTGTACATATATTCCAAAGAATTTTCCCATGCACGGAATTCATTCTGTGCTGTATGCCGTTTCATTTTGTTATAAATATTTGTCTCAATTTCTACTGCAATTGTGTCGTTTTCCACACTGGTTAGAAAATCTGACTTTATTCCATCATAAACAATCATATGAAAACTCCTATCATCTACTCTTTATCCTATCAAACTTTACTTTTAGTATATACAATGATTCCACTTATGACAACAATTCATCCTGCCAACCTATTTTTATATTATCGATATTCTATTGATTTTTTTAATTCTCACAATTTTGGATATAAAAATCAGAGATGGAATATCCATAAAACAGATATGCCACCTCTTACAAAAGCTTCACTTTTCAATTCTATAGTAAGTGTATGCTCAACTGGCCAAGTTGTCAATCACTTTTTTTGAAATTTGTATACACCAATTCTTTTTCCAGTTTTACATTGTTCATAACTCCCCCGATAAGAAGCCAACTTATAATCCTCTCAGCTCATCCATCATTGCAAGGCGCCTTTTATAAATATTTCTCCAATTATTTACAATATCTTCAACTATTTTTGTTCCACCTTTTATTTTCTTCATCTTTCTTAAAAGTGCTGCAAACTCTTTGTAACGTTTTCGATTTGATGCACGCTTTGCCATCTCGTTCAGCTCATCCTGATATTTTTGTAAGACCTCATCTGGATAACATTCTTTTAGTACAGATTCATATTTTTGCAGCAGCCACAATCCCGGACTTTCCTGCACTGTTTTCATCAGCCTGTCATACAATTTTTCTTCTTCATAAAGCACATCAATATTTGCATATGGAGACAGTTTGCAAAATATTTTCTCTCGTTCATCCTTCCAATCCTCAACAGAGTATTGAGATTTTAATTCGCGAAAAACATTCAAGTTTCCCGCATCATATTTTAAAATCAATTTCCACAATTGTTCCAGGTACTTCTTGGTATTTCCCAGCATTTTGTAAATTTCTTTCATTTTAATGATGTAATCTCTTACTAATCCGGTATAATCTGCATCCATCTGAATACTTTCTTGCAATGTCTGCAATGCTAAATTGTAGTCCTCATGCTGAATACATAAATCTATGTAATACTTTCTCACAGTAGAGGACTGCCAATTCTGTTTACAATATAATTCTATTGCGTTCCATTCAAATCCTAATTGCTCCATCAAAGCCAAATGCCTAAGTGCCCATGTGCCAGCATAATAATCTTTCGTCCATGAACTCTTTTGTTCTTTTGCTTTCTTTACCATATCATCCGTTAATTGAAGTTTTTCTTCTAAAAATTCGATTTCACCAAACTCTTCCATGATGATTTGCTCTATGTATTCTTCCATATAATCAATTATGGAACCATCAAGTTTTGATAAAAACCAATGGAACATTTCCCGCTTCTTTTCAATATTGACTTGTTCCAGTATTTCCAGCCATAAATTATAGCATTGATTTGCAATGATACTGGTTCCGCCGTCAGAATCATCCATTTCTACCGCTGCCACCGTTTCAAAAATATAATTAATCAGTTGAAAAGCCATTACATAATTAGCATTTTGTATCATCCTTTGGATATCACCATCTAAAATATCATATATCTCGTCCGTAAAATTCATTGCTTCGTAATAATTGATAAAATTGTCTCGTCCCGCATATTTACGTCGAATCTCATTTATCTGTTGTTTATATTGTTCCACATCTCCTCCCGAAATTTCAGGCTGTATCAGACTTTTAAAGCTCAGCCATAGTTTTTCATCATTCAGCAAAATTGCTCCCAAATAATTACGCACCATTGTTTCGTCGGCTGATGCAACAAATTCTTTTATTATTTTTTCCCTGTCATTTTTTTCTGCTGCTTTTTGATGCTGGATTCCACTGTCCCTCGTTTCCTCCCACTCAAATAATACTGCTGCCATATGTTTGCAATTTTTCCCATCCTCAGCATATGGGCAAGAACAATACATATCCACCACTTGATCTTGTTCAAGATAAATTTCCACCTCGTAATTTTCTGTTCCAAGAACCGTTGCCCGCAACGTGTCCTCAGAAATGTCCAAATCCTCCACTAAATTTTCGCAGTAATAATTATATCCTCTGTTCAGAATATGTCCTTGAAATAAATCTTTCCAATCCATGGTTTCTCCTTTGTCTAGTTTTAAACGTTACCTCATTGAACACGACGTTTGGAAACATCACTCTATCATATTTACTTCTATGATTTAGCAACATGATATTTTCTGATATTCCGGATTCTGTATTTCCAACATTCTAATTATCATCCCAGTCAAAAACAGGTATTTTTATAAATACTCTATGTTATGTTGCTCACACCATTGTATGGCTATTTTTTTATATTCTTTATCTCGGAATTCAAACCAATCTTTTTCTATTCCAATATTATATATCATATCTTTAAATCTTCGAAATGCACCTTTGCCACGAATTACCCATTCTAATTTATCTTGCACTGCTCCTGATGTCAGTTCCCATATAAATTTTTCCATCATGTGATATTCATCAATATCATATTTCGTCGGAAGATGAATATAGTCCTTCCAGTTTTCTTCTATATCCGCTAATAATTCAGAAGAGTCTATATCGGTTAATATTTCATCCATATAGACAATCACTTTTTCTGTCTTTGTATGATAATAATATTCAGACTCCATATCTGCAAATTCCATACCTTCGATAACGTCATCAAGTTTTACTTCCATAGGAACTCCTTTCCTGATATGTGGACCATTCTATTTTTCTGCATCCTGAATATCAACAGCCACAATATTTTCTTCTTCCACAGTGCGATAACTAGGATTGCTTAGAAGTGTATCCTGTAAAGATACCTTCAATTTATCACAACATGGTTTGAATGACATATAGGTCAATCCACCTCCGATAACACCTCCAACTACTGGTATTGCATGTTTAAAGAAACCTGTAAAAACTTCTTTTGTCATTTTAACACCAAACCATTTGGCTGTCTTCTTTACAATTGGATAGACCGTTCCCTGAGTTAGAGCTCTTTTCATCAACTGTTTTTGTATCCCTGTACCAAGTGCTCTTGCTACTGCTTTCAGCGCATTATTTGCCCCCGCAACACCATACATTACTCCTAAACAAAGAGTAAGTATATTCAATGTTTCAGTGTCAAATTTCTTGCCTTTTTCAGTAACATCAATCTCTGGAAATCCATATAAATACAACAGTTTTTGCGTAACTCTCAGCATATATCCATAATATTGAGCAATATCTGCTGGAATTGTTGCGGCCATAGAAAAACCACCAGGCACGGATAAAGCCGCTGATATTCCTGATACACAATTTCTCTCATATTTTATAACTTCATTTGCATATTTTTCAATTTCTTTCACTGTAATTCCTGCATGTGCTGGATTAAACGTTATTACATCATCAATTATTTCCTGTGGATAATCTTTCATAAACTCACTATACAAAAATTCATCTCGTTTAATACAGATGCCCGGAATCCTCAAACCCATGATGATAATATCTTCAATATCAATTTGTCCATCACCATTAACATCCATTACATTACTTAAAACTTCAGTTGATTTATCCGCTTTTTCTTTTACTTTGACAGAAGCTTTTCCTGCGATTTTCTGGATACCCTCCACTGTATCATTAGTAACTTCACCAATTTTTTTCAAATCTATGCTCTCTGCTGATTTTGAAATACTGCTTACCGCCTTTTGCGATGCATTCGTTGCTGTCTTACTGATTTCATCTGCTATATTTACAATTGAATTTCCCAAATTCTTTAAATCCATATCTTAAATCCTCCTCATCATAACCTAATCATCTAACATCAAATTTTTCTCTTTTATTTTGTAATACTTTTATTCACTCGTCTTTATATCAAAAATTGCTTCTTCCACTACTTTCACGCATTCCTCTGTATGCTTTTTTATATCATTGCCCCAAAACCGAAGCACCGTCCATCCCATAGCAAACAATTGCTTACTTATTTCATCATCACGTTCAATATTTCGGGCTATCTTCTTAATCCAATATTCAGGATTATTCCCATTCTCTAACCTTAATCTAAGAATATCCCAATCTTTTCCATGAAAAAATTCACTATCACAAAATATAGCAATTTTATATTTTGTAATAGCGATGTCTGGTTTCCCTGGTAAATCTTTCACATTTTTTCTGTATCGATATCCTCTATGCCATAATGCCTTTCTAAAGATAACCTCAATCTCAGTATCTTTACTCCGAATATGCTGCATATTCTTTCTTCGTTGTTCTGGAGTTAAATTATCCATAATCTATCCTATAATCATAAAACTTTCACATATTAAAATTCTGCTTTTATAAATTAAATTTTTTATATAATTGATTCCTATAATTAATATCTTCTGCTGATTTCCAAACATTCTCAATATCATTTTTTTTATGCAGAATTTTTACTAATTCAGCAAGTCTATTTTCATTTTTTACCATTCGTTGAACATCTACTGCCCTCTGGCTATTACTTATTGCCTTATAAATATTATCTGCTATTCTTGTAATAACTGGAACAACCACAGAGTTGCCTGCCTGCTTATACAATCTTGTATTACTCTGTTCCGGCAATATATAATTCGGAGGAAATCCTTGTACATTAAAACATTCTCTAGGCGTTAATTTCCTAATTTTTTTATCCCATGTCAAAATTAATGGAACATTATGTCCACCCATACCCATATTAGCTGTTAAAGTTGGAACTAAATTACTTTTATTTTCTCGGACATATACCCTGCGCCATTGATATACCGTATCACTATGTGTCATGTTCTTCTTAAGTTCATCATAAAACTTGCATTTGTCTTGATTATAGTAATATTTATGATCTTTCAATCCAGCAAAATCAATTACATCTTTTAACTTTTTAGTCAGTGGTATTGAAAGCGGCATTGAAAACTTTTCAAAATCTTCTTCATCACGGAATGCGACAATATATATACGTTCTCTATTCTGCGGAACATTCCCATACTCACAAGCATTCATTACTTGATAAATATATCTATAACCTAAAATGTCTAATTGCTCCCGAATAACTTTAAATGTATTCCCTTTATCATGACCTACAAGATTCTTAACATTCTCAAAAAAGGCGACTCTAGGACGCTTTTGTTCCATTATCCGAATCATTTCAAAAAATAATTCTCCCCTGCCTTTTTTATCCTTAAATCCCTGTCTATAACCAGCAACACTAAATGCCTGACATGGGAACCCTGCCAGCAGTATATCGAAATCTGGAATCTCATCTGCTGGTACAATATGTATATCCCGCCTGTCAACTTTTATATTAGGGAAATTGCATTCATATGTATCTGCAGCATAACTGTCAAATTCATTTGCATATACTGTATGAAATCCTGCCTGTTTGAATCCTAAATCTATTCCCCCTACTCCAGCAAAAAAACTTGCAACTCTCAACTTTTCCATATAGTATCTCCATTTCACTTTATGCATAATATCCTAACATATATTGCGGCGTGCCGCAATATATGTTAGGTAATTTTCCCACCTTCTTTCAATTCTTCATATGTTCCTATATCCGCAAAATCTAAAGAATATTTTAATTCACCTTCCTTCGTGAATATTACACTATCAACACCAAAGCACTCCAACATTTCATAAGAAATTAATGTTTTTTCCGGCAACCCAAATACTTTTCTTAGCAGCCATTTCCCCAAAACCTTATTAGGATTACTCATAATTGCTTTGCCATCAGCCTGACATACTTTTGCCGGCACAACAGTTCCATCAGATAAAATTAATTCAAAAATTGTATCTCTATCAGGGAAAAAACCAACACTTTCTCTCCTATCCTCTGCAGGATATGGTATGTATAATTCATTCGGATGCCGTTTCCTTCCACTTGCATTCCACTGATTTAGGCCACTTTTCTCAGCAACAAATTTTGTTCCATCTCTCTTTGTAGAATATAACCGCAGACATAATTGCTCTTTTGTCCGTGATCTTTGTGTAAGATTTAAAATATACTGATTAACAGGCTTATTTGCCTGAATATATAACGTTTGTAATTCCATCAAATATTGATATGGATCTTCCATAATTTCTACTTCAAAACTATCTGCTAATTCAAGGTCTGAAAAAATCATATAAAGTGTGTTTTTAGAAGTACTGAAATGATAAATATGATTTCCATCCGAAAAATATGTGTTATTAATATTTCCTCTATCTTCTATTATTTTTATATTTTTTAAATCAATGTAATCAAATGGATGTTCCAAAATCAACATTTTACCTGGTACACGTTTAATAATATGATAAATCATTTTATCCAATCCATATCTTGCCATAGTTACACGAATTCTTTCATTTCTGTATTCCGATATTTTCCTTACTAACTCAATTCCAGATAAATCTTTGAATGTGTCTCGTAATTTTCCAAACTCTGCAACTTTTTGATCATCATTCCCCATCCATGTTTTCAATCCAATTCCGACTTTTTCTTTTCTTGCATCAGCCGAACAGTCTTTTCTTCCTAAATTCTCTGCTGAAAAGTATTTACAGAAAATATTTTCATGTGCTCTATATGGCAAATATGGACAATCACTTTCGGAAAATAATAAAGTCAAATTACCAATAATAGTAAGCATTCTTTTGTAATCATCCTGCTCATGTTTTGTCTGATTCTCGTAAAACATTCTTAACCTCCTTTTCCAGCTTAAATAACTTTTTATTTAATTGCGCTATAATTTGTACACAAAAGCAAAAAAGATTTCTTGGTTGTAATTAGCCAAAAAATCTTTTGTCTTTGCAATCATCCTATCAAATCAACGTATCTCTTACCAATTCTTCAGGACTATGTAAATCTCCTGACTGAATATAATAATTTTCTGCATCCATTTTTTTACCATTTCTTCCAAGCAAATATCCTTTATGTATTATTTGCCCTTTGTGTATTATTTCACTAACAAACTCCTGATGTGTAAAATAACCCGTGATTTCAATCCTTACAAATGCTTTTGTAATTATTTGAAATAATTCATTTTTATTCACTTCATTAGATTTAAAAATATTATGATCTCTCATTATACGTTCAAAATCAGGCTCAACTCTCACCAATACAAAATAATCAAATAAATTATCTCTCTTCATTCTATTAGGAATATAACATCCGTTTTCATCCCAATCATCTTTTTCCAATAAGACCAAATTTCCTTTTGACTTGGTTGATTTAACTGCTATCTTTTTATCATTTATCTTAAAATCATATAAATCCCATTTGTTTAATCCCATAACAGATAAATCAGGTTTAGAAATATTATTTACTTTATTATAATAATAATTATAAAATGCAAATTCCGCTAATTTCCCCTGATATACATTGGTAAAAATCTCTCCTTTGCTTCTTTTATGACCTCCTCCCGTACGATGATCTCTATGCTCGCCAATTTGTTCAAAAGTCATAGCATACGCGAAATTAAAAGCCTCTTTTTTATTACTCATTCCTATATCAACATTAGGTTTAAACCTCTTTTTTCTATTTAATAAATATCTATTATTTTGAAATTCCAACTCGTGCATCATCAATTCGCTCCACTTTCAATTCAAACATGATTTCCTCAATAACCTTCATACATTCCTCTGTATCTTTCTGAATATCTCTCACACTCGTAACAAGAATTATTGCCCCCTCATACCCACTAGATTTTTTACATTCCGAAATAATGCAACTCGTAATTTTTAGTTTCATCATTCTAATTAATTCAAAAAAGATGACTCCACCAAATATATTTAAATCATTTTCTCTGTTTTGTAATATTAATATATTATCATAAATCGCAGCACGCCGCAATCTAAAGTTTAAAAAAAGCAGAGATAAACACTCTGCCTTTCATTTTATTCACTCATTATTCTTTGGTAGCATCCTGATAATCTGTCGTAAACCCGACATCTTCTAATATCAAAAATAACGTCTGGTTCTAAATTCTTTGCATCTACAAACAATGTCTGCAGACTTACGTGTGGTCGTCTTCCTTGATTTTTCTGGTCTTGAATTGTCTGAGTTTTATTAGCAGGATATTGTCCAAATTCCTCAGAGTTAATCTTCAAGTCATAAATGTACAATAAATTATCGTCCAACTTGAATCTCAGAAAGACCAAATCATCAAATTCACATTTCGGTCCAAAAGAGGACAAATCTCCTTCAAAGCGGGAAGTGGCTTTAAATTCAATTTTTTCCCCAGTTTCTGGGTCAGTTGCATCACCAACTTCATCCCCACGATTCCACAAATATCCAAGGCAATAGCATCCCATTGGCTCACTAATTGCATCTGGCATATTCATTCCGCGATGACTATTATTGGAAATGTATGTGTTCAAATCTTTCCATTTAAAGTAAGCATTACAAGTTTCATCTATTCTGGCATCATCTATTGTGATGTACCCAAATTCATTATATATTGCCATAATTCCTATTAGAGTGTTTACCCCCGCATTTAAAAGTATACCATATATTTTTTCTTTTTACATCTACATTGCTTAAAAGCTAACACCCGTCATTTCATAGAATAACAAAGAACATTACTTAAACTGTCCTAAATTTTACACATATACAATTTCAATTAACACAATCTCTTCAACATTCGCCCTAATTTGATTCATCATTCCATTTCATTGATCCAATTAACAGTTCCATCTTCTAGTAACACTTTTCATCCACCTCATATAAATGTTGATTTAATTTTCCTGATAATAACAAATCCAAAAATAATACCAGACAATACTCCTTTAAATACTGCCATCTTATTTTCCAATCGAATGTTCTGTACTTTCTGGCAATTCCAAATCTGGATAATACATTCCATCTGCTTCTAATGTGTACCATAATCCATTTTTTCATTATGAACGTGTTTCTTCTATTTTGTCCCTCTGTCCATTCTCTGAACATGAGGACTATCCTTTTCCCGTTCTTTCATTATCTGTTTTTTCTCCTCCAGTCTTGCCATAATACTTTTTTCGGTTTCATACTGATCTGGTCAATCTTTTTTGTAACATTAACACTGAAAAAATCAACGTTATGATATTCTCTTTTCAAATGGTGTCAGATACCCATTGGATGAATGCGGACGCAGATGATTATAGTAGCCATATATAATCAATCGTTCCGTTATTTAATTCCTCATCGGTATCAAATATATGCTGTTTTATAAATTCATCTTTGAATGTGCCGAAAAAACTTTCCATAACAGAATTATCATATGGGCACCCTGCCCTACTCATGCTCTGTCTGATATGTTCTTTTTCACAGTATTCTGTAAAGTTCTTTGATGAAAACTGTGATCCCTGGTCACTGTGGAGGATCAGATCTTTCCCAACTTTATTTTTTTCAAGGGCAATCTTTAGGGTATCGATCGCAAGTGCTGCATCAATCCTTTTTCCATTGAAAGTGGCTGCGATCGATTTGTCATACAGATCTATGATGCTGCAGTTATATCTTCCCGCACCATCGGATAAATACAGATATGTAAAATCTGTACACCATTTTTCATTCGGTTTTTTGGATGTAAAATCCTGCTTTAGCAGGTTATCAAATCTTTTATATGCTTCTCCTTTATGGTAATGTGCCTTCTTCGGCCTGCGTATAGAATGTATCTTCAATTCCTGCATATATTTTAAGACGGTATTTTTACTCAGGAATATTTTTTTGCGTTCTAAAAAAACTTTCATCATGCGGTATCCGGGACGTCCTTCATATTCATGATAGATCGCAAGAATGACCTGTTTTATTTTTTCTTTCCGCTGATGATAGGATGCTTTACGCTTTTTCCGATAATTGTAATATGCATTTGGACAGAGATCCATTTTTCTTAAGAGCCATCTTAAGCCAAAATCTGCCCTGTGCTCATCGATAAACTGATACTGGTCTAGACGATGTCCTTTGCGAAGAATGCGGTCGCTTTTTCTAGGTGCCCTTGGGGTATTAAGAATTCGTTTTCTTTTTTCGCTTCTGCCAATTGATTGCGGAGAAGCCGGTTTTCCTCGTAAAGTTCTTTTTGATCTTGTTTTTCTGGATTGGATGCGCATTCTTCTTCGAACCGTTTGATCCAGCTTCGAACGGTTCCTTCACCTAGATTGTATTCTTTATTTACACTTTTGATCGTACGGCCTTCATCTAATACAAGACGTACAATCATTTCTTTAAATTCCGGTTCATAAACCTTGTGTACTTTTGCCATATGTAATACCTTCACTTTCTTTAAACATAGTATAGCTTATCCAGTGTCAGTGTTAAAGGAACTGTTCAGCCAGTTCGCAGGACATCTGATCGATGCTGGAGAGGTTACGGGAGAAAACATCTTTATCGATGGGACCAAGATTGAGTCCCGTGCCAATAAATATACGTTTGTGTGGAA
>JAETON010000083.1 GCA_021771695.1 Lachnospiraceae bacterium
TACTCCCAACACTGCACAAACATCATCTACGTTCATATACATTTTTTCCTGTGTCATACTCATATTGCTTTTTCCTCCGATAAATACTGTTCTACATGTTCCAGACCATAAATCTTATCCTCAACATAACGAGTGGGCACCCGCCCTAAAATCACATAATAATTTTTGCTTGCCAGGTCAGCGTTCATCCGCTCCACTACCCTGTAAGCAAAAGAAACTGAGATATCAAATACTTCCGCCATGTCTTCCACTGACAGATACATCTTTCTTTTACGCATGGAACCATTCCACTCCCTTCTCCTGTGGGATCTGGCAGACATCCTCAATCCCGTAAAAACGTTCCACAAAATACTTGGTCGGAACCTTGCCTTTAAGAACCAGATACCCTTTCTTCTCCAATTCGCTGTTCAAATTTGCAATGATCTCATAAGCAGAGGTTGTAGATACCTCCAAAAGTTCACATACATCAGCTGCTTTTAAAAATAATTTGTTCTGCATAATCAGTACCTCCGTTGTGTTCTGAAAGTTTTCCCTTCATGTACATCGGACTGGCGGGAGGATTTTCGGACACGTTTTTCCGAAGTTTTGCAAATTTTCCAAAGGTAAAATTTCCTTACAAATTCAAAAGCAATAAAAAAACAGCCCGCCCTGATGAAAACTACTTCATCAAAACAAACTGTTCTATAAAAATTTCCCGATATTCTCTTCTGGAAATGCAATAATATTCCGGAAAACCTTGTCTATTCAAGAAATCCGGCTAGCAAACAAAATAATTTTTAACTCCATTTGCACTCCAGAGACAAAAACAAATCCCCGGGAAAGCCCATAAATACAGGCTTTTCCGAGGATTCGACTTCTATTCAAATTCGGCGTGTTCTTTACCACTCTTAACTATTTTTGTTTAAATTTTATACAAATACACACCTATTTTTACATCAATTACATCATTTATTATGGCTTGCTGATTTTCTGTTGCCAAAATGTTGCCACGCATTTATTATAGCAAATCCCCGCAAATTAGCAATCCACTTTTTGAAATTTTGCACACCCAAAGCGCAATTTTTCCTTAACCACCTTATTACATGGTGCTAGCACCATGTATATAGAATGTTAACAAAGAAAATATCCTTCATTACTTCCTACCACTCTAATCGACAACCTTAAATTTACTATCCACTTATCACTTTTGAATATATTTCTACAACTATGCTGTCAAAATCCTTTTCTTGCGTTATACTGCATTCATCAAGTATCTCTGAATAATCTTTTTCAATCCACCACCTCCGCATTGCCTCTTCCCCAAATTCCTGACAATTCGGTTTTGTCTTGTGTCGTTTTAGGGTTTCCTCAAATGGTAAATCAAAATAATAAGCATATACATTATCATTATATAACTTTTTAGCCAACTCAAATAGTGAGTGATACCATTTGTCGTTCATTATCCCCTCTAAAATTACAACCTCACTATGAACACTCCCATATTTTAATAATTCTTTCAATAATGGCAAAGCTTCCGTAGTTTCTCCATCTTTGACACAAAGCATATCTCTTCTAACTACATCTTGTGAAATAAGCATTGTATTTCTTCCAAAACGCTTTTGTAATTCTTTAGCTACAGTTGTTTTTCCGCTTCCAGAGTTTCCTCTAAGCACTATTAACTTTTTCATATTTATCCCCTTAGCGTTCTTTAATCGCTTCGTCAAATGATAAGTTGTTTATTTCAATTCATCAATATACTTTTGCATTCTCTCTGTTACCAATTCATTCTTACTCATAGCAATCAAATCTTCTCGATTAACCCATTTATAATCAATCGTTTCACCGTCCTGCATTTGTATGTTTGTCTTTTCCCAATTTGTAACACACAAAAACTCCACATACACAGAATGTGTTTTATCATTAAATTCTGTACCCACTTTTGTTAATGCTGATGTTTCGATTCCAGTTTCCTCTTTAAGTTCTCTGATAGCACATTGCAACGGAGTTTCTCCAATCAAGGCACTCCCTCCTGCTGTCGCTTCCCACATTCCACCATAGTGTTTTCTATAATCTCGTTTCATCAACAGATAACTCCCGTCAGTATGTTTCACTAAAATTTCACATACCAAATGATATACTCCATCGGGAATATCTTTTTCTTCACCTCTGATAAGTATTTTCCCATCTATTTTCTTAAAATTAGAATCATAAGCATCCCATTTTTCCATATTCACTTCTTCTCCACAAATTGAATTTGTCTATGCCTTTCCTCTGTCAGCCCCAAGTTGACCTTTTAATTATACCACCCTTACCCTCTATTTTCCACTATAAAATACAGGGCACAGCAACCGCCACGCCCCACATTTCTTATCATTTCAACGATTTTTCAATTTTCCATTTCTGCCCTTTCAAGTCATTCTGCTTCTCATACAAACTGTTTCGTTCTTTGCAAAGTTCTTTCATGCGCTCCAACTGCGCCCGCACTCCCTCCCGGCAATCCGGCTCTATCTTCTTATATTCTTCGGTCAGATTGCGGATTGTATTGTTGTTTTCTTTTATCTGCTCTGATAAGCACACCCAGTCTATCAGATTCTGCACTTCCTTGTCCGTTTCGTAGAGGTCTGTTTCTGCTACAATTTTAGCACACAGGCGCACCATGACTTTCTTCTCCATATCCGTCATATCCTATCAATCCCCTTTCCTATCGGCTCATTTCAAAGGCACGCTTCGGGCGTTTATTTGCCCTCTCCGCCTGTTCTAACGCCTTTGACCGTTCTACTATCGACTGCACCTGTTCCCTG
>JAETON010000084.1 GCA_021771695.1 Lachnospiraceae bacterium
TGCATCAGAAATTGCCGCAGAATATTAGTATAAAGCAGTATTATGTAGCAGCTTTGGATGTTCTTAATAGATTGTATGGAAATCATGCTCTTAAAATCGGCATGCCGTTAAATAATAGGACAAAGGAGAATGGAAGAAGTATTGGTTGTTTTATGAATGTTCTGCCAATGTTTTTTTCTACAAAGACAGAAAATACAAGCAAACTTTTGTGTGAAGTACGGGAAGAAATATATCACATTTTTAGAAATCGTCATATTTCTCTTGAGGAGATAAAAAGACTTTCAGATGAAAGAGGTCAGTTGTATAATGTAACTTTGTCAATAATTTCTGAAAATGGTTGGGCGCTGAGTGATTCAATGAAAATTTATTCACCAATGGAACAGCAGGAAGATCTAACAATTTTAATATATGATAAATCTAATGGCGACACAGTGGTTAGATTTTCATATAAAGAGACAGCTTTTGAGAAAAAAGTGGCAGAAAGATTATTAGATCACTATATATCAGTTGTTGAACACTTGATTGATTATGATAATATTCGTGATATTGATTATTTGTCACAAGAAGAAAAGAATATAATGAGTATTAGGAATGAGACAGATAAAGAGAGAATATTTGTGGACGTTTGCAGCAGCTTTCACAATATGGCGAATAAGTATCCTGATAAGATTGCCGTAGAGTATATGGATAAGAAAATGGCATATCAGGAATTGGATATGCTGTCTGATAAACTTGCAACTTATTTAAGGGAAAATACGAAAGAGAGTATTGTTGGTATTTACATGAATCGTTCAATAGAACTGATCATATCTATATGGGGTACATTGAAAGCAGGATTTTCGTATCTTCCAATTGATCCGACATACCCTCAAGACCGTGTTGAATATATTTTAGAAGATTCCCAGATTGGAATGTTATTGATATGTGGTAGCGACAACTTAAATTTGACAAGTCTGCATATTCCATTCTTGGATATGGAAAAGAGGCAGTATCAAGAATATAAAAATATTACACATTATGAAATATTGCCGGATGCACCTGCTTATGTTATTTATACATCTGGAAGTACAGGTAAGCCAAAAGGTGTTGTTAATATTCATAAAGGCTTATTAAACCGATTACAATGGATGATTAATGAAATTGGTTATACAGAAAATACTGTCTTTTTACAAAAAACTCCATATAGCTTCGATGTATCTGTTTGGGAATTGATTTTGCCATTTATTATTGGGGCAAAATTAGTGGTTGCAAAACCGGAAGGTCATAAAGATGTTAATTATCTTATAGATACAATAAAACAATTTGAAATAAGCACTATTCATTTTGTTCCGTCCATGTTTGAAATATTTTTGGCTAATAAGAGAACAGAAGAATGTGAGTGCTTGGATAGTATTATATGTAGTGGTGAAGGATTGTCTAATCATGTAGCCGCTAAAAGTCTTGAAGTTCTTCCGGCGACAGCTTTGTATAATCTTTATGGTCCTACGGAAGCAGCTATTGATGTGACATCTTATAAAGTTACTGAAAAACCTAAAAATAATATTACAACAATAGGTAAACCAATTGATAATACAAAAATATATATTGTAAACGATTGGTATAAGTTAGTGCCAGATGGCATTAGAGGACAACTGTTAATATCTGGAATTGGATTGGCAAAATGCTATCATAATCGCAAGGATTTAACAGATCAAAAATTTATTAAGAATCCTTTTTCAGAAGAGAAAAACTTTGAAAGAGTGTATTGTAGTGGTGATTATGCTAGATTTGACACAGATGGAAATATTATATTCATGGGACGGATGGATAATCAGGTCAAATTGAATGGGCAGCGTGTAGAGCTTGGAGAGATTGAGCAGGTATTAAGAAATTGCAATTTGTTTTCAGATGTAAAGGTTTTAATCAGAAAAGTAGGGAAAATCAATTCATTAGTTGCTTTTTATACAGCAGAGGATGATATTCACATCGATAATATTAAAAAACAGATTGGAACGTATTTGCCGAGTTACATGGTGCCAAACCTATATATGAAATTAGACAAATTCCCGCTTACTCCAAATGGAAAATTGGATGTGAAATATTTGTCAATGATGCCATTAGAAACAAAAAAAAGAGAGATCATGTTGCCGCAAACAAAAGATCAAAAAGAGTTACTGGATGTATTCAAAAAAATATTGGAGAATGAAGAAATTGGTATTGATGATGACTTTTTTGAGTACGGTGGTGACTCTTTGGGTGCAATTCAGATTGTAAGTGAAATGCCAAATATAAGTCTGGATAAAATATATAAGCATAGGACTGTAAAGGATATTATAGATTCTGTTGCTATGCCAGCAGAAAAGGGAGTGCTGAAACTACTGAGTAATGCCAAATGTGAAAAGGGTATTATTTGTTTTCCATATGGGGGAGGGAATCCATATGCATATTCCGATATGGCTAATTGCTTGCCTGCTGGTTGGTGTCTTTATGCTGTTGATTTACCGGGACATCATTACGGGGATAAGCAAAGTGATCTATTAGAAATTCCGAAAGTTACAAATAAGGTAATTGAAGAGATAAGAGCGTTACAGTTGAAAAGTATATACTTATATGGGCATTGTACAGGTGCTGCGATAGCATATGATGTTTGTAAAACAATGGAAGAGGCTGGAATGATAGTTTGTAAGCTGTGTGTTGGTGCAACTTACCCATTTGTGAATGAAACTGATTCAGGCTATAAAATGAATAATGAAGAGATGTATAATTTTATAAAGGAAATAGGAGGGAAAGCAAGATGCTGTTTCAAATTGGGAGAAATTATCCTCGAAAGTTAAGTATGTTGAATTAAATCAGGGAGAACATTATTTCATAACAGAAGTTCCTGATGAGGTTATAAGTTATATAATTGATTGAATATAGAAATCTGTTATCAACTCTTGCAGAAAAATATATTTACCTTTTTCTGCAAGAGAAGGTCTGTTTCTGCAAAGAATATTGATTACATTTGCTAAATTGTTTATATTGAAAGCAAATCAATTAAAGTGAGGTAATAGACATGGATATATCAAATACTATCAATGCAGTAAAAGTGTCTGGAAGTTCTAACAGTAGTGTTAAAAAAACTTCTGAAAAGAACAAGTGGCAATTAACGGATTCGATAAAAGAAAAAATTGTTGAATTGGCTAAGAAAGATGCAAAAAACAATGTATATATGGGAAATGAGTTTATGAACTTGCGGAAATCAGAGGTTGCTAAAGTAGCACCAAATCGGGCGGCACTGATAGGTAAGTTCAACCAATCAATGAGTTCTGGAAATATGGGGGATATGAAAAAAATACAAGAAGCAGACAAAAGATGGCTGTGTATTTTATTTGG
>JAETON010000032.1 GCA_021771695.1 Lachnospiraceae bacterium
CTACCGCATAACGTAATGCTGTAGAAAGAAGAATGTCGGAAAGCCGTATGAGGGAGAACCTCACGTACGGTTTGATGAGGGGAAAGAGGGCGGATGCCCTCTAACCTACTCTACAAATAGTTTAATTAGAAAGATGATGAGGTGAGTTGATATGAGAAAATTATGGAAAAAAACGTTGGCAGTTGTATTAACAGGAACATTTGTTGTGGGAGCATTGACAGGGTGCGGAACCAAAAAAGAAGATAGTTCTAAAAAAGAAACGAAAAAAATTATAGTTGGAGCCAGCCCTTCTCCACATGCTGATATTTTAAAGGCAGCAAAGAAGCAGTTAGGGAAAGAAGGATATACGCTGGAGATTAAAGAATATTCTGATTATGTACAGCCGAATACAGCATTGGAAGCAGGCGATTTAGATGCAAACTATTTTCAGCACAAACCATATTTAAATGACTTTAATGAGGAAAAAGGAACACATCTTGTGTCAGCAGGAGTCATTCATTATGAGCCGTTTGGTATTTTTCCTGGCAAAACAAAATCTTTAAAAAATTTGAAAGAGGGAGCAGTTGTTGCAGTACCAAATGATACAACCAATGAGGCAAGAGCATTGCTTCTGCTGGAGGCACAAGGATTTATTAAATTAAAAGATGGTGCTTCATTAACAGCAACAAAGAAAGATATCGTAGAAAATAAAAAGAATCTTGAAATTAAAGAACTGGAAGCAGCACAGATTCCTAGATCTTTGAAAGATGTTGATGTTGCCGTTGTCAATGGAAATTATGCATTGGAAGCAGATTTAGAGGTAAATAAAGATGCTTTAGCAGTAGAAGATGCAGATTCTCTTGGAGCAAAAACTTATGGAAATATTGTTGCCGTAAAAAAAGGAAACGAAAAGAGTGCAGCAATTAAGGCTTTGGTAAAGGCTTTAAAAAGTAATGAAATAAAAGAGTACATTGAAAAAAATTATAATGGTGCAGTCGTGCCGTTATTTTAAAAAGTATAATGTGGAAAGGGGAGAAGAATCTTATGAAAATATTGAAAAAAATACTGGGAATTGCTATGATTGGAGTATTGGCAGCCAATGTACTGGCAGGCTGTGGAAAAAAAGAAGAAACAAAGAAAATTACCATTGGAGTATGTGCAGGACCTTATGGTGAAATGGTAAAACAGGCGATTTCGCCAATTCTTGAAAAAAAGGGTTATAAAGTAAAAATAACAGAGTTCAGTGATTATATTTTACCGGATAAGGCACTTGCTAATGGAGAAATTGATGCAAATTTAATGCAGCATACTGTTTATTTGGAAAAGTTTGCATCTGATAATAAACTGGATATTGATAAAATCGTCACAGTTCCAACCGCAGGAGCAGGAATTTTCTCTAACAGCAGAAAGTCTCTTGCTGAATTGAAAGACGGTGATAAAGTTGCAATTCCGAATGATCCATCCAATCTCGCCAGAGCATTAGGGATTCTTGCCAAAGAAAATGTGATAACTTTAAAAAAAGGAATTGATGATACCAAAGCATCAGAAAATGATATTGCATCAAATCCAAAAAAACTGGAGTTTGAAACGTTGGATGCGGCACAGATTTCAAGAAATTTAGATAGTGTGGCTATTGGGGTGATTCCAGGGAATTATGCTTATGCTGCAAACTTGGATTTTGGGGATGCACTGGCATTAGAGACACTTGCGGAAGGATATAAAAATGTGATTGCAGTGAAATCAGAGGATGTCGACAGCCAGCTTGGAAAAGATTTAAAAGCGGCAGTTGAGTCAGAAGAGTTTTATAAAACCATCATAAAGGATGGGAGTAAATTTAAAAATTTTCAGAAACCGAAGTGGTGGATTGAAAAATATGGAAAATAAATCATGAGAAAGGGTGGAAAAACATGATTGAATTAAAAAATATTGATGTAATATTTCAACAAAACAAACACGATTTCAAAGCAGTGAATAATGTAAGCTTAAAAATTAAAAAGGGAGAAATCTTTGGAATTGTTGGTCCGAGCGGGGCAGGAAAAAGTACTTTGGTACGTGTTATTAATTTGCTGCAGCGTCCAAGCAGAGGACAAGTGTTTATTGAAGGACAGGAAATTACCAATTTAAATCGAAAAGAATTGAGAAAAGTCAGATTAAATATTGGAATGATTTTTCAGCATTTTAATTTAATCAGTGGTTCCACGATTGCAGAAAATGTTGCGTTTTCTCTGTATGCAAATAATTATCCCAAGGATAAAATTCCGGGAAGGGTAAAGGAACTTTTGGAACTTGTACATCTGCCGGAAAAGGCAGATGCATATCCGGCAAATTTAAGCGGGGGACAAAAACAGAGAGTTGCAATAGCAAGGGCACTTGCTAATAATCCGGAAATACTGCTTTGTGATGAAGCAACTTCTGCACTGGACTTAGAAAATACAGAAGAAATCGTTGCATTATTAAAAGAAATTAACGAGAAAACAAAGATTACCATTGTGTTTATTACCCATGAAATGGAAGTGGCAAAAAAACTATTTGACCGAATTGCATTTATGGAACAGGGAGAACTGAAAGAAGTAACGGATATTTATACTGCATTTACAGAACCCAAAGAAGCAATTTCTAAAAGTCTGGTAGAACGTGTTTTAAATGTGAATGTGCCGGAAGCTTTGGTTGTAAAGGAAGATGAAACACTTCTTCGACTGAGCTATACCGGGGATGATTCCTATGATCCGGTGATTAGCATGGCATCCAAAAATTATGATATTACGGTGGACATTATCAATGGAAAAATTGATTATATTCATAACAAACCGTTTGGAGTGTTAATTCTTATTCTTCGTGGAGAAGATGAAGAACGTGCGAAAGCTTTGGAATACATTCAGAAAAATGTTTATAAGCTGGAAAGATTAGGAGGAAAATAAAATGAGTGAAACATTGGAAATTATCGAATCAGAATTCGCCCAGGCATCAATTGAGACTTTTCAGATGGTCTTGATTTCTATGGTGGCAGCAGCAATTGCAGGTACGTTGATTGGACTAATTCTTCATTTAACATCCAATCCTCTGTTTTTCAAAAATAAAATTGTCAATGGAATTGCAGGAACAATTGTGAATATTATCCGTTCCATGCCTTTCATTATTTTAATTATTGTATTAATTCCATTTACAAGAATTATTGTAGGAACATCCATAGGAGCAGTTGCAGCATCTGTATCATTGTCAATTGCATCCATTGCATTTTTTGCAAGACTTGTAGAAGGTGCTTTTAGTGAAGTGGATAAGGGAGTGATTGAGGCAGCTGTCGCTACAGGAGCAAGTACATCTCTAATTATTCGTAAGGTGTTGTTCGTGGAAGCGACACCTGCATTAATTCGTGCATTGACAGTGACTTTTGTCAGCATCATCGGTTATTCAGCCATGGCTGGAGCCGTTGGCGGCGGTGGAATTGGAAACCTTGCAATTATGTATGGATATAACCGTTACCAGACAGGAGTCTTATTATTTACAGTTATAGTTTTAATTATTATTGTTCAGCTTGGACAATGGATTGGGGATAAAATCGCATTGGCATTCACCAGAAAGTAAAGGAAGATGACAATGAAAAGATTATTTGACATCATAGACGATTCAAAACGTGTGATTTTAGAGAAGATAGAAGAAAAATATTTAACAGATACTTTGGGAAGAATTACCGGAACAGCACAAGCTTTGGTTTTTCCAAAAAGTACAGAAGAAGTAAGCCGTGTCATGCGGTTTGCCTATGAAAATGATATTCCGGTAACTCCAAGAGGTGCAGGAACGAATTTGGTAGGATCTACAGTACCGGTACAGGGAGGGATTGTTTTAGATGTATCTCAAATGAACCGGATTATGGAAATTGATAAGGAAACTTTAACTGCAGTGGTGGAACCGGGTGTGATTCTTAGTGATTTTCAAGAAGCGGTGGAACAAGAAGGATTGTTTTATCCGCCGGATCCGGGAGAAAAGACAGCGACGATTGGTGGAAATATCAGTACCAATGCTGGAGGAATGCGGGCTGTAAAATATGGCGTAACCAGAGATTATGTCAGAAGTTTGGAAGTAGTGCTTCCAGACGGACAGGTGATGACTGTGGGAACAAAAACGGTGAAAGACAGCTCCGGACTGGCATTGAAACATTTATTGATAGGTTCTGAAGGAACACTTGGAATTATTACAAAAGCAGTGGTAAAGTTGATTGCTAAACCTAAAATTTCTATTGGGGTTTTACTTCCTTTTGCAGATTTAAAAACAGGGATACATGCTGTTTTACACGTGATTCGTGGAAATGCAGATCCTACAGCTATTGAATTTGTAGAGAAAAAAGTTGTTGCTTTGGGAGAAGAATATACAGGGCTTTCTTTTCCTTATCCAGATGCAGGAGCTTATATTCTTTTAACTTTGGATGGCGATGATTCAAAGGAAATCCACCGGAGGATAGAAAAAATCAAAAAAATCGCCAAAGATAATTGTGCTTTAGATACGCTGGTTTTAGAAGATCCCAAAACCATTGAAACTGTATGGCAGATTCGCGGCTGTTTGGTGAAAGCGGTGGAAGCAAAATCTGAGCAGATTCCGGTTGATATTGTAGTTCCAATTAATAAATCTGCAGAGTTTATTGAATATGTGAATCAGGTAGAGAAAGAAACCGGTATATCTATGGTTAGTTTTGGACATGCAGGAGATGGAAATGTACACTTATGTGTTGTTCGTGGAAATCGGAGCAAGGAAGAATGGGAGAAGCAAAGCTGTGAAGTTATGACCAAAATATATGATAAAAGTCATGCATTGGGGGGATTAACTTCCGGAGAACATGGCATTGGAATTAGCAAAAAGCCATATTTTTTGAAGGCATCCGAAGATATTAATTTAAAAATAATGCAGCAGGTGAAAGCAGCATTTGATCCTAAAAATCTTTTAAATGCAAAAAAAGTTTTTCAATAGCTTATATTTTCCTGATCTTTGGAAACAATAGTCCTATAAATTATTGTTTTAAAGAAAAGGAGAAATTACATGAAAAAGAGAATTTGGACTTTATGTATGGCGATGACTCTGGTGTTGGGAACTTCATTGATATTTACAGGCTGCGGCAATAAAGATAACAATGATACCACCACAGAAAATGCGGCAGGAAATGCTTCCACAGGCGATGACAATGACGACAGTCTGGCAGACGATGCAGCGGATGCAGCAGATGATATTGCAGATGGTGCAGAGGATGTGGTAGACGATGTTGCAAACGGCTTTGACAGTTATGACGATGCACATGATTATTTATTAAATCGTTTGGGAAAAGATCATGCTGATGGTCAGTATGAAGTGAGAAATGAAGATAAAGATGAGACAGAGTATAGGGATGGAGCAAAAGGGTATCATTTTGAAATTTATGACACTTCAGATGATTCCGGAAAAAAATATGGAGATTTTTATGTAGATAAAGATACTGGAAAAATCTATAAGAAAAATACAAAAACAAAGAAAATTGAAGAGTATAAATAAAAAATTTTAAATATGGAAAAGAGGGTATCGCTCAATCATCTAATCTGATAATTTTGCGGCACCCTCTTTCTTTTACTATATCATTTTTTTGCGTCTTTTAATGCATTTTTAATTGCCTGTTTTAAGATGGTATTGGTGTACTGGCTTTGATTGTCATCAAATTTAATTTCATCTACATTTTTTACTTTTGGAAGCTGTTTATTGATTTGTTCCAAAGATGGTTCTACTAATGGGTACATAGTTTTCACGGTTTTATTTAAATGTTTCAAGGCAGCAGATTTGGGTTTTCCGTTTTTGACGGTAACTTGAAGTTCTAGTTCATTTTCTCCTAATGTTAATGGAGAAGAATAGGTACCGTCTATGTAGCCGGAGGTTTGTTTGCTTTCTTTCGATTCTTTGGATGGTGCAAACATGAAAATAAGAAGCAGGATCAGCAGGATTCCAAGCAGTATGAAAATACCAGTGTAAATTAATTCTTTTGCCTTAAATACGACAATTTTCGTTTTTGATGCCATAATTTCCTCCCAAAAAGATTCTATTATAGTATATGAGGCATCCTGCTTTCATAGACCGGTTTTTTATAGTATAATGAGAAAAAGTTTGAACCGGAGGAAATTATGTCATTACAATTTATTCTTGGATCTGCAAGATCCGGAAAGACAAGCTATATATACAAAAGAATGATTCGAGAATCCATAGAACATCCAGAGCAGGAGTTTTTTTTTATCGTACCGGATCAATCTACGTTAAATGCACAAAGGGAGCTGGTAACCAGACATCCTTTTCATGGAACGATGAATATTGATGTGGTAGGATTTTACCGTTTGGCATACCGTGTTTTTGAAGAGTTATCTTATGTGCCAAAAGATTTGCTGGAAGATGAAGGAAAATCCATGATAATCCGCAAAGTCATGGAAAAAAATAAAAAGAAATTAAAAGTGCTTGGTTCCAGTATGAAAAAACAGGGATTTATTGATGAGCTGAAATCTTTTTTCTCTGAAATGTATCAGTATGATATATCAAAAGAAGAGATGATTCAGGCAATGAAGGTGATTGATAAGCCGGGCCTGCAGGCAAAGATGGATGATCTTTTGTTGATTATGGAAAGTTTTGAGAAATATATTGGAGAGCGGTATTTGATTTCAGAACAGCTGCTGGATGTGTTGTCACAAAAAATGACGGAATCTAAAAAGCTGCGGAATGCAATTTTTTATTTGGATGGTTTTACAGGATTTACGCCTATTCAGAGAAAGGTTATTCGTCAGCTGATGCGGATGGGGAAACAAGTAAATATAGCTTTTACCTTGGATGAAAAAGATGTATACACACCATATAAAGAATATGAACTGTTTGCCATGTCAAAACATGAAAGACAGCAATTGATTGAGATTGCAAAGCAGACAGGAACGAAAATAAAGAAAGATATTTTACTTCATCCGCGAAATCAAGAATCAAAAGAATTAAGGTTTTTGGAGAAAAACTTGTTCCGGTATCCATATCAGATATTTTCTGGGAAGACGAAAGATATTTCTATACAGAAGGCTGTGAACCCAAGAAATGAAAGCTGCATCACTGCCAATCGGATTGAAGATTTGGTTCGTAATGGCAAATACCGCTATAAAGATATTGTGGTTTTGACAGCGGATTTGGAAAATTATCAAAATGATCTGGAACGAAGTTTTCAAGATTTGAATATTCCATATTTTGTTGATGCTAACCGGAAATTACTGAATAATCCATGTATCGAAACGATTTTATCTGCATTAAAAATGATTCAGACAGATTTTTCTTATGAGATGGTATTTCGTTATTTAAAATCGGGATTTTCCTGTTTGTCGATGGAAGAGGCAGATTTATTGGAAAACTATGTAATTGCTGCGGGAGTGCGGGGATATGCCCGCTGGAACCGTCCATTTACATCGAAAGCGTTTCCAGAGGAAGAGTTAGAGAAAATAGAAACCTATCGAAAAGAGTTTATCGAGGAAATTAAACCGTTAAAAACAGGCTTGAAAAAACGAGGAAGTACAGTTCTAGAAAAATTAACTTGTTTATATAAATTTTTTGAACAGTTGAATTTGGAAGAACAAATGAAACATCAGCAAGAAATATTTGAAGAACGAGGTGAGCTGATACAGGCGAGAACCAGCCAGAAAGTTTATGGACAGATGATTGATTTGATGGATCAGATGGCAGATATTTTGGGTGATGAAAAGCTTTCTTTTGATGATTTTTTGAATGTATTGGAAAGTGGTATGAATGAAATGACAGTAGGTGTGATTCCGCCAAGTTTGGATCAAGTAGTCATTGGAGATATGGAACGTACCAGAACGGAAGGAGTGAAAGTTTTATTCTTTTTGGGAATTAATGATGGGGTGATTCCAAAACAGTCTCAAAGTGGAGGAGTTGTTAGTGATGACCAAAGGGAAATGCTTAGGAATCAAGGCATTTTACTCGCACCGACCACGAAAATGTCTGCATATATGGAACAGTTTTATCTTTATCTGGCAGCAGCAAAACCTTCAAGAAAGTTGTTTTTATCTTACTGTATGATGGACGCAGCAGGAGAAAACAGACAGCCGTCTTATTTTTTGGACCGGATAGGAAAAATCTTTCCTGAAATTTTGATTTATGAAGAAGAGGAAATCCCGAAAAACAGTTTTACGGTGGAAGAAGCAGTAGACCATTTGGTCGCATTTTTGCAGCAGGATTTGGATCAGATAGAAAGCTTTCAAGAACTGCAGGCTTTATATTATGCATTGGAAAAGGCAGTACCTGCGGATTCTTTGCTGGATGCAAAATTTTATCAGAACGAAGCATTGCCAATCAGCAGGGAATTAGTGAAGAAACTTTATGGGGATACATTGTCTGGAAGTGTCACCAGACTGGAACAGTTTGCAGGATGTGCATTTTCACATTTTATGCAGTATGGATTGAAACTGCGGGAACGTCTTATGCACCAGATTCTTCCAATGGATATGGGACAGGTATTTCATAAAACCATGGAGCTGGTAGGAAAACGTACTGATTGGAAATTTGCGGATGATGCATCCAGAGATGCCTTTGTAGATCAAATAGTGGAGGAAGCTGTGTCCGAAGTGCAGGAAGAAATTCTTTATAGCACCAATAGAAATGAATATCTTTTGGAACGTATGAAACGAATTTCCAGAAGGGCTGTCTGGGCAATGGAAACTTATATTCGCCGGGGAGATTTTACGCCGCAAGAGTATGAAACTGCATTTTCTGAGAAAAATCAGTTGAATTCTATGAAATTTTCATTGGAAAATGGGGAAGAAATGGTTTTCTCAGGCGTTGTAGACCGTATGGATAGTATGGAAGATGAAGAAAATAAATACATTAAAATCGTTGATTATAAATCCGGGAATATGAAGTTTGATTTTGCAAAAATATTTCATGGATTGCAGATGCAATTGATGATTTACATGAATGCTATGATGGAACTGGAAGAAAAACGAAGCGGCAAAAGGGTTCTGCCAGCCGGGATGTTCTATTTTCATATGGATGATCCGATGGTGGAAGAAACAGACCCGGAGGAAGCAAAAATTCAGTTATTGAAATCTATGAAAATGAGCGGTGTAGCCAATGAGGATTTTGATTTGATTCCGAAAATGGAACATCCGGGAAATGAAGGGTATTTGTCAATGCCTGTTAAGAAGACGAAAACAGGATTTGATAAGAGATCCTCCATTTTGAATACCAATCAAATGCTTCGTCTTGGAAGTATTGTGGAAGAAAAAATGAAAGAATTAGGGGATTCTTTAATGAAAGGTGAAGTGTCTATTAAGCCTTATGAATATAATGGAATGATGCCGTGTACTTACTGCAGTTTTCGCAATGTTTGTGCATATGAGGCGGGTATTGATCCTGTAAGAAAGATTGACAAAATGTCATTGGAGGAGGGAAAATATGCCTTGGACAAAGGAACAACAGAAAGTCATTGATCAGCGGGATGCTGAGATTCTTGTGTCAGCAGCGGCAGGATCAGGAAAAACTGCGGTTTTAGTAGAAAGAATTATACAAAAGATTACGGATGAAGAGCATCCTTTGGATGTAGATAAGCTTTTGGTAGTAACTTATACAAAAGCAGCAGCAGGAGAAATGCGGGAAAGAATTGCCAAAGCGTTAGATGTCAAGGTGCAGGAACATCCGGAAAATGCTCATTATGTGAAACAGCTTTCTTTGATTCATAAAGCACAGATTACAACGATTCATAGTTTTTGTATGGATTTAATTCGAGATTATTTTTATGTGCTTGGCATTGATCCGAATATGACGCCGGGAGATGAAGGACAGCTTTCTCTTTTAAGGGAACAGGTTATTGATGAGATTTTAGAGGATGCTTATGCAAAAAAGGAGAAAGGGTTTATTCAACTGATAGAATCCTATTCACCGGGAAAAAACGATGCAGTGATTGGACAGTATCTATGGAAATTATATCAGAAAGCACGAAGTCATGTGCGTCCAGAAAAATGGCTGTTGGATGCAAAGGAGAATCTTTTGATAGAAACTATGGAAGAATTGGAAAATGCACCTTTTGTACAGATGATTTTAAAGGATGCAAAGGTGATGGCAGAAAACGGTAAAAGATTGATTCAGCAAGCGATGGAGCTTGCCGGGCAGCCAAACGGTCCTTATTTTTATAAAAAGTACTTAGAACAAGATTTAGAAATCATGGAAAAACTTATAAAGGCAGAGGGGTTTTCCGAAGTTTGTGAGGCTTTTATGAGTATAAAGAAACCTCGGTTAAACGGAAGAAAGAAAAAGACAGATGTGATTGATAAAGTTCTGCAGGAACAGAGCAAATCACTTCGTGACCGGGCATATCAATTGACAGGAGAGATTCAAGCAGCTTATTTTTACCGGGAAAAGGAAGAACTTCTTCATGAAATGAAAGTGATGAGGGAGCCGTTGACGGCGCTGATTGAATTAACAGAATGCTTTTTAGAAAGATATGCAAAGAAAAAATCAGAAGAAAATTTGATGGATTTTGATGATATGGAGCATTTTGCACTGGAACTTTTGATCGACCATTTCGATGAAAATGGGAAACCTGTTCCAAGTCAGATTGCTGCAGAAAAAGCATCATTTTATGAAGAAATTTATATTGATGAATACCAAGACAGTAATTTTATTCAGGATGCTATTTTGCGGAGTGTATCAAAGGAAGCATTTGGTGGATATAACATGTTTATGGTGGGAGACGTTAAACAAAGTATTTATAGTTTCCGTCTGGCAAGGCCGGATTTGTTTTTGGAAAAATATCATACGTATCAAGAAAAAGATGAACATTTTCAATTGATTGAGCTTCGCAATAATTTCCGAAGCCGTAAAGAAGTATTGAACTTTGCCAATGATATATTTTATCAGATTATGCATGAAAGTCTGGGAAATATCGAATATACGAAAGAGGCTGCTTTAGTGCCATCGATGCCGTTTTTAGAAGGGACGGACAGTGCATCTGAAATTTTATTAATTGATGCGAAAGAAGTAAAAGAATCAGAAGAAGATGCCATAACTTTAGAAGCAAGAATGATTGCACAAAAAATAAAAGAAATGGTACAGGGAATGCATCCACTGATGCTGACCGGGGAAGATGAGAATGGAAAGCCGATTTTACGGAAAGCAGAATTTGGAGATATTGTGATACTGCTTCGTTCTATGAAGGGAAATGCAGAAGTTTTTCAGAAAGAGTTGATGAATGAAGGGATTCCTGCGTTTTGCAATAGCCAGAAAGGATATTTTGATACGGTGGAAATCCGCACGCTGTTAAGTCTTTTATCTGTTGTTGACAATATTTATCTGGATATTGATATGGCTGCAGTTCTCCGTTCCCCAATGATTGGCATGTCTTTAGAGGAATTGGGAAATTTAAAAGCAGACGGAGGGGAAACACATTTGTATGACTGCCTTTTAAAAGTTCGGGAATCTGTGGAAAAAGCGGATGCTGCACTAAGTCTTTTGGAAAAGCTGCGGGAAGCAAAAACCTATTTGCCGCTGGCGGATTTAATTTGGATGGCATTGGATGAAACCGGTTATTATCATTTTGCAGGAGCTATGCCTCAAGGGAAAAAGCGGCAGGGAAATATTTTAATGCTGATTGAGCAGGCAAAGGGATTTGAGAGCCATCAGATGAAAGGATTGTTTCATTTTATTCGGTTTATGGAGCAGTGCAAAGAATATGATATGGATTTTGGAGAAGCCAATGTTTTAGGAGAAGAGCAGAATCTTGTGCATATTTCCAGTATTCATAAGAGCAAAGGGTTAGAATATCCGATTGTTTTTGTATCAAAAATTCATCATAAATTTAATTTAAAGGACAGCAGCGGAAGTATGATTTTTCATCCGGATTATTATATTGGTGCAGATATGATTCAGCCGATTTCCCGCACCAAAGGAACTACAGTATTAAAAAGCATGATTCAAAGGCAGATGAAAAAAGATGCTCTTGGAGAAGAACTGCGGGTTCTTTATGTGGCAATGACACGTGCCAAAGAAAAATTAATATTAACGGGAGTAAAAAAGAAAGATATTTCATGGACAGATACTGGAGAAGTTTCCTATGTGGATTTATTATCCGGCAGGTCTTATATGGACTGGATATTTTCTGCACTTCCACGGATTCCAAAAGGGGATGTGAAACTTCAAGTATATACATTGGAAGATTTGGCGTGGATACAGGAAAAAGATGTCGTAGACCGTCAATTAGAAAAACAAATATTTTTGGAGAAACTTCATTCAAATATACCGGAAGATGCAGTAAAAGAGCTTGAACAGAGATTTTCTTATAAATATGAAAACGCAGAAGAGACTTTAGGACAGTTAAAATATTCTGTTTCAGAAATAAAACGTATGAGTCAGGAAAAGGACAAAGAGGAACGGGAATTTCAAATGTTTCAGAAAGAAGAAAAGTTAGTTCCAAAGTTTATCAGAAAGGAAGAAAGAATTTCACCGGCATCCAAAGGTACAGCTGTGCATAAGGTTTTTGAACTGTTGGATTTTTCAAAAGATTATTCAGAGGAATTATTGAATATTCAAATCAGCCAGTGGATTCATAAAAAAATCATAGGGACTGAATATGACAAAGTGATTGACAGAAAACAGATTTTGGCTTTTTTAGAATCTCCTTTGGGACTTCGGGTGAAGGCAGCAGCCAGACAAAAACGAGTATACAAAGAAAAACAATTTGTGATGGGAGTGCCGTTTTCAGAAATGGAGCCGCAAAGCAGCGGAGATTCTTATGTAGTGGTACAGGGAATTATCGATTTGTATTTTGAGGAAGAAGACGGACTGGTTCTGGTAGATTATAAAACAGATCAAATCTGCGAAGGAGAAGAAGAACTTTTCATAGAACGTTATCAAAGCCAGCTTGCCTATTACAAACGTGCATTGCAGCAGGCGTCAGGAAAATCGGTAAAGGAATGTTATATTTATTCTGTGTTATTAAAGAAGGCAATTTGTTTATGAATATTTAACAATTGCTCATGTATTTTTAAGAAATAAAACATACACAAGTCACAAATTTCTGGTAAGATAAAACCATACGAAAGGAGTGATACCTACATGGAAAAGAAAAGTACATTAACGATTGATGAACTAATGAAGAAAAGTGTTACATTTGCATTAGCAGCGACTTTAATTGCAGGTACATCCAATATTTCAACAATTAAAGACAAGATTAAAGTAAAAGAAAGCAGCCGGGGTACAATTTTGATCCAGCAGATGAATGATTAGGCCCTTTTTGGATATGCTAAGAACAGTTACAGTGATTTAGCATATAGAAAGGATGATCTTATGGCAAAGGAAAAAGATTTTACAGAGAAGTCATTTGAAGAGATGAATGAAAATGAACGGCTCAAGTATGAAACAGCGGTTGAACTTGGTTTGGCAGACCGGCTGATGGAAAAAGGATGGAAGTCTCTATCAGCCAGTGAAACTGGAAAAATCGGTGGGATTATGAACCGGAAAATGAAAGAAAATCATAAAAATTAGATAAGAACCGGATATGTATTTTGCATATCCGGTTTCTTTATTATATAATAAGAGAAAATTGTAATTATAAGTGTAAAAGAGAGGAAAAATGTATGGAAAAATTATTTCATCTAAAAGAAAACAATACGAATGTCAGTACAGAAGTGATGGCAGGGATTACAACTTTTATGACAATGGCATATATTTTGGCAGTGAATCCTAATATTATGTCAGCAGCCGGAATGGACCGGGGAGCTGTATTTACAGCGACAGCACTTTCAGCGGCCATTGGTACTTTATTGATGGCAGGTTTGGCAAATTATCCTTTTGTGCTGGCACCGGGAATGGGATTGAATGCATATTTTGCTTATACGGTTGTAGGGGCTATGGGATATTCTTGGCAGATTGCCTTAGCAGCCGTATTTTGTGAAGGAATTGTTTTTATAATTTTGTCATTGACCAGTGTCCGTGAAGCAATTTTTAATGCGATTCCAATGACGTTAAAACATGCGGTTTCTGCCGGAATCGGACTTTTTATCGCATTTATTGGACTACAGAATGCCAAAATTGTAATTGCCAATGAATCTACTTTGCTTGGTATGTATTCTTTTAAATCTGCACTGGCGAATGGAGAGATGAGAAGCATTGGAATTACCGTGCTTTTGGCATTGGCAGGAACTTTGATTACAGGAATTTTTGTAATTCGAGGCATCAAAGGAAATATTCTTTGGGGAATTTTAATTACATGGCTGCTTGGAATTGTATGCCAGATGACAGGGCTATATGTTCCAAATGCTGATTTGGGAATGTATAGTCTGCTTCCGGATTTTTCAGGGGGAATACAGGTGCCGGGACTTGCAGCTACTTTTGGGCAGGTCTTCAAAGCCAATCCAAAGGATTTAATGTCTGTAAATTTTGTGATTGTGTTATTTGCATTTTTATTTGTAGATTTATTTGATACTCTTGGAACTTTAATTGGTGTGTCTTCAAAGGCAGATATGCTGGATGAAAATGGAAAGTTACCAAAGATCAAAGGTGCATTACTGGCAGATGCAGCAGCTACAACTGCAGGCGCAGTTCTTGGTACATCGACAGTTACAACATTTGTAGAAAGTGCATCCGGTGTTTCCGAAGGAGGAAGAACAGGATTAACATCAGTGACTGCGGCGATTCTTTTTGGGTTATCTGTATTTCTTTCACCAGTTTTCTTAGCAATTCCATCCTTTGCTACCGCACCGGCATTGATTGTTGTAGGATTTTTAATGATGGGATCTGTCATGAAAATTGATTTTAATGATGCAGCAGAAGCAGTTCCTGCTTTCTTATGTATTATGGCAATGCCGTTTTTATATAGTATTTCAGAAGGAATTTCATTTGGAGTTATTTCCTATGTGATTTTAAATACAGCAGCAGGAAAGGCAAAAGAAAAGAAAATCAGTTTACTGATGTATATCTTGGCAGTGGTATTTATCTTAAAATACATTTTGATTTAGCAAATAAAGGGAAAGATGGGGAATGATTACGAAAGAACAATTTGAGCAGGCATTGGAAGAACGGCAGACAAAAGCTGTGCGGGAAAAGCTTAGATGCGGCAAGGCTGCAATAGCAGGGTTGGGGGGACTTGGCTCTAATATTGCACTGATGCTTGCAAGAACGGGGATACAAAAATTAATGCTGGCAGATTTTGACTGCGTTGATATTTCTAATTTAAATCGGCAGGCATATACGATAGACCAGATTGGAATGGAAAAAACCAAAGCAATGGAACAGCTGATTCGTCAGGTAAATCCATGGATTGAATTGGAGTTTTATCAGGGAAGGATTACAAATGAGAATGCAGCTTCCTTGTTTCAAGAATATCCGGTAATCTGTGAAGCGTTTGATGATCCGGAGGCAAAGGCAGAATTTGTATCTGCTGTGCTGGAGCAGCTGCCGGAATCATTTTTAATATCGGGGAATGGTATGGCAGGAACATACAGTTCCAATTTAATTCAGACGAAGAAAATGATGGGACGGCTGTATGTTTGTGGAGATGGGACTCATGAGATTTCAAAGGAAGAATCTTTGACATCTGCCAGAGTTTCCATATGTGCAGGTCATGAAGCCAATATGGCGGTACGGCTTTTGCTTGGAGAAACTGAAATATAACAATAGAGGATATTTAATGATGGAAGGACAAAATATTATTGCAGTAACAAATCGAAAATTGTGTAAAAGACCATTTTTTGATGTGTTTCGGGATTTGACAAAAAAAGATTTGAAAACCATTGTTTTAAGAGAAAAAGATTTGTCAGAATTAGAATATTATGAGCTGGCAAAAGAATGTATAAAAATTTGTGATGGAACCAGAGCAGTGCTGACTCTGCATAATTTTGTAGATGCAGCAAGGGAACTGGGAGTAAAAAGAATACATCTTCCATATCCGGTGTTTTTGAGAAAAGCGGAATATTTATCAGATTTTGATTATGTCAGTACTTCAATCCATAAGCCGGAAGAAGCTGTGACAGCACAGGAAATGGGAGCAGATTTTGTGTTTGCAGGTCATGTATTTCAGACAGACTGTAAAAAAGGATTAGCACCAAGAGGTTTAGATTTTTTGAGAAATGTGGTAGATGCAGTCGATATTCCGGTATATGGAATTGGCGGAATCAGTCCGCACAATATTTCAGAAATCATGGGGACCGGAGCAGCTGGCGGCTGTATGATGTCTGGATTTATGCTATGATAATAAGAAGTCTTTGAAAGAAGCAGAAAGACATTAAGAGGAATTATTCAGGAGAAAGACATGAAATTTATTGAAAATCCGGCAAAAGTTATCAGCAAAATTTTAAAATTTTTACTAAGACGATTGGTGATTGTGGTTGCACTGATTATTCTGCAGATTGTATGGATGGTTTATTTGTTTACAGTGCTTGGAGATTACTCTAAATTGATCCAATACATTTTTCAATTGTGCAGTCTGATCATTGTTGTCTATCTTGTAAATAAAGAAGAGAATCCGGCATATAAATTGGCATGGACGATTTTGATTTTGATTTTTCCAATTTTTGGCGGATTAATGTATTTAGTTTTGGGAGATAAACAGCCGGCAAGAAAGCTAAGACTTCGATTAGAAGAATCAATTGAAGATACACAGTTTCTGCTTGGTCAGGATTATGGAGTGATGGAGCATTTGGAAAATGAAGATTTTCAAGTATCGACGCAGGCAAAATACATTGATCGGTATGGCGGATATCCAATTTATGAAAATTCCAATGCAAAATATTATCCATCGGGAGAAGCGATGTTTGAAGATTTGCTGGAATCTCTGCGGTCTGCCAAGCATTATATTTTTATGGAATTTTTTATTGTATCGCAGGGATATATGTGGGATACTATTCTGGAAATTTTAAAAGACCGGGTAAATGACGGGGTGGAAGTTCGTTTTATGTATGACGATGTTGGATGTGTAGATCAGCTTCCATATAAATATTATAAACAGTTGGAGCGATATGGAATTATGGCGGAAGCATTTAATCCAATCAAACCTTTGGTTTCTACGGCATGGAATAACCGCGACCATCGGAAAGTGGTAGTCATTGATGGACATACTGCCTATACAGGAGGATTAAATCTGGCAGATGAGTATATTAACCGAATTGAGCGGTTTGGATATTGGAAAGATGCAGGACTTCAAGTGACGGGAGATGCAGTTTGGAATTTTACGGTTATGTTTTTGCAGGTTTGGAATGCTATCCGCAAAACAGATGAAGGATTTGGGGCATTTGTACCACATCGGCATCACTCAGATCAATTTAGAGGGCGAGGGTATATTCAGCCATACGCAGATAATCCGCTGGACCGTGAGACGGTCGGGGAGAATGTATATTTGAATATTATTAATGCCTCCAATTGCTATGTATATATGTATACACCATATTTGATTATTGATAATGAGATGGTAACTGCTTTATGCCTTGCTGCAAAACGCGGAGTGGATGTACGAATTGTTACTCCGGCAGTCCCGGATAAAAAAGCTGTTTTTTTACTGACTCAGTCATATTATCGTCCCTTGGTAAATGCAGGAATAAAGATTTATCAGTATACGCCTGGTTTTATCCATGCAAAATGTTTTTTAAGTGATGATAAAATTGCAACGGTTGGAACAATTAATATGGATTTCCGAAGTCTTTATCTTCATTTTGAGAATGGAGTTTTTATGTATGACAGTGAGGCTGTCATGCAGGTAAAAGAGGATATGAAAAAGACATTTGAGGAAAGCCAATTAGTTACGGAAGAAATGTGTGACGGAAGTCTGCCTAAAATATTGGCACAAAGTGTATTACGGCTTTTTGCACCGTTACTATAGGAGCGATTATGGAAAGTTATACAAGTTTTGCAAAAGTATATGATGAATTTATGGATCAGACGCCTTATGACCAGTGGCTTGAAAATATTCTTTCCATATTCCAGAGGGAACATGTGGAATGCGGCAGTGATGTTTTAGAACTTGGCTGTGGTACAGGAAAGATGACAAGGCGCCTTGCAAGGGCGGGATATTGTATGACAGCGATAGATAATTCCATGGAAATGCTGGAAATTGCTGCAAATAATGGAGACGAAGAGATTCTTTATGTTTGGCAGGATATGGAATCCTTTGAACTTCCTAAGAAGGTGAATGCAGTTGTCAGTGTTTGTGATTGTATCAATTATATTTTAGAATCTTCTGATTTACAGGAAGTATTTTGCCGTACCAGGGAATATTTAAAAGAACAGGGTGTTTTTATGTTTGATATGAATTCCCGATTTAAATATGAGCAGCTTTTGGCACAGAATACTTTTGCAGAAGATCGCGAAGATGCCAGTTTTATTTGGGATAATTTTTATGATGAAGAGGAAAGAATCAATGAATATCAGTTAAGTCTGTTTATTCAAAATGAAGCAGGGACTTATGATAAATTTGAGGAAGTTCATTTACAAAAGGCATATGATGAAACAGAAATTGAAGAAATGCTTTTTAGAGCAGGTTTTTGTGATATAAAAATACTGGATGCAGATACGATGCAGGAACCGAAAAAAGAAACAGAACGGCTGTATTTTATTGCAAAATAATTGATGGATAGAAAGGAAAGAAAATGAAAGATTATATTGTTCGAGGAACCGCTGCAAATGATCAGATTCGTTTTTTTGCAGCATATACAAAAGAGATTGTGGAGACAGCCAGAGAAAAGCATAATACCAGTCCGGTTGCTACTGCAGCTTTGGGGCGTTTGTTGAGTGCAGGAGCTATGATGGGGAGTATGTGTAAAAATGACAGTGATGTTTTAACTCTGCAGATTCAGTGCAGCGGACCTATCGGCGGACTGACAGTAACCGCAGATTCTAAGGCAAATGTGAAAGGATATGTGATTCACCCGGATGTGATGCTGCCGCCAAGCAAGGAAGGAAAACTGGATGTAGGGAAAGCCTTGGATTTGGGAGTTTTGACAGTTATCAAAGATATTGGACTGAAAGAACCATATTCCGGACAGACACATTTGGTATCTGGAGAAATTGCAGAAGATTTAACCTATTATTTTGCTGCCAGTGAACAGATATCAACGTCTGTAGCGTTAGGTGTTTTAATGAACAAAGATAATACGGTATGCCATGCGGGAGGATTTATTATCCAGTTGATGCCTTTTGCAGAGGAAGAAACCATTAGCGCTTTAGAGAAAAAAATATCAGAATTTAAGTCTGTAACTTCCTGTTTGGAAGAAGGGCATACACCAGAAGAAATGATGGAATTGCTTTTAGGAGATCTTGGAATGAAAATTTACGGCACGATGCCGGCTCAGTTTCATTGTAATTGTTCCAAAGAACATGTGGCAAAGGCTGTTATCAGTGTAGGTAAGAAGGAGATTCAATCTATGATTGATGATGGGGAAGACATTGAAGTAAATTGTCATTTTTGTAATACCAATTATAAATATACAGTGGATGAATTAAAAGAGATGTTAAAAGAAGCAACAAGATAAATTCTCTGAAAGGAGAAGTATATGAAAAAAATATGGGCAGTTATCGTCTGTGTGATCTTGACTGTATTTTTGGCTGTGCCTGTATGGGCAGAGGATAATCTAACGGGAAGTGATATACAGGTAACAGATTACACAGGAACTAAGCCGTTTGAACGGGATGGACAAAAGGTGTATTCTATTTCTTCACAAAAAAGAGATAGAAATGGAGTTTTTGAGCAGACAAAAGATCAAGTATTTACATTAAAATCTGTCACAACGGATATGCATGGGATAACGGTAGAAATGAAGACACAAGCCGGAAAGAACGATATTGCAGTAAAAGTTATAAAGATTTCAGAAGATGGACTGGAAGCACAGATTTCTATAAACTTCAGCAGCCGGAAGGTGTCAACTAGTTTAAACATGGATGATGCTGTCGTAGTGAAAAAAGATGGACAGGTATTGCAACGTATTTTATTTGCTTACAGTACTCCATATTTTCAAGATGAGCATTATGATGGATTTAATTCTTTGACTCCATGGTCTGGAACATGGGAATATGAAGACGGAATTTCTTTTAAATTATCCGGAATGATCGATGTGTATGAAAAAACTCCAATTTTAACATATACATATACTGCAGAGGGAAAACAGGGTGTGAAAGCATTTCGCTTAGATCCTGGTGATAATTTTACATTTTTGGATGGAAGTACCATTTATACAAATATTAATCATCAACCGAAAGCTTCAAATACGATTCATTTAAAATGCAGTGCATCTTACGTATCAAAGCTGAAAGAAGAACTTATCAAAGAAATGTCTTATGATGAGGACAACTGGCAGATGAATGTAGTGTTTGATGATGTGATTGTAGAATATGAAGATGGATGTTACATAGGAGAAGCCAATGATCCGATATATTTGGGGCACGCAGCAACGTTAAAACCATTGGGGAAAATCAATTTAGAAGTTTCCTTAAAAAGTGCAGCATCAATAAAGCTTCAGTGGAACAAGACGAAATCCGTTAATGGATATTGTATTTATCGTTCTCAAAAAAAGAATGGGACCTATAAAAAAATAAAGACAGTTTCCAGTCAAACATTGTCTTATACGGATAAAAAATTAAAAACGGGCAAAAGTTATTTTTATAAAATACGGTCATACCGTGATGTTCGTTATAAATCCTCCAATGGACAATGGAAAGTAAAAAGGCTGTATGGATCATATTCTAATGTCAATCATGCAAAAACTGCAAAAGCAGGCAGCAAGAGTGCATCTGCAAAAACAACACAAAAAAATAAAACAGTAAAAAATTCTGAGATGAAACTAAATAGCAAAAGAACCAAAGCGTCTCCACGGATGGGAGATGAGAGTATGCAGAATATATGGCTTCTGCTGGTTTTATCAGGAATAGTAACAGCAGGAACTGTTTATAAAAAGAAAAGGTAATTATGTACATGGGTGTACAAAGTAAACATCCCAGAGCCGGTATCTCTGGGATGTTTGTTTTTAAACAAAATTTTATTCTGCTTCATCTTCTTTAGAGGCAGTTTCTGTTTCATCGTCATTGGTGATGTTAATGGAGACATAATCTCTATCATCTTCTGTCGGTTCAGGGAATATATCGTCATCATCGAAAGGTTCATCAAAGTCATCATCAACGGCTTCGTCATTAGAAGAAACCTCTTTGATTTTATCAATGATAGCTTTGATTTGGTCACGAGCGACATAGAGGATTCCGCCGACAGTTACAATAGCTGTCATCAGCTTGCATAAAGTTTTAAATTTCTTTTTCATAAAAGACTCCTTTCGCATATACTAGTACCATTTTAATATGAAATAAAAGAAAAAGCAATGTGGGATTGACAAAATAAAATTTCATGATAAAATAAAAATAGAAAACTAAGTTTTGCTTTTGCAAGGAGGAATCAATTGAAACGTTTATGTGCCAAAGAAGCTTTAAATCTTGTACCAGATCAAGGGATTGTGGGACTTGGAGGCGGTGAAACGATCCGCTATCTTGCTGAATACATTAAAGAAGCAGGGAAAGAAATAACTGTTGTAACTCCATCGGAAGCAACCAAAGAAGTTTGTGAGACATTGGGACTTCCGGTAGTTGAAACAGCGCAGGTATCTTGTGTAGAAATTGCTTTTGATGGATGTGATCAAGTGGATCATCATTTAAATGCATATAAAAGCGGTGGAGGGATACATACATTGGAGAAAGTCATTGCCAGAATGTCAAAACAATATGTGCTTTTAGTAGATGAGTCAAAAGTTGCGGAAGAACTTGGATATGATATTCCTATCGTTTTGGATATTGTTCCAGAGGCAGTAAATTACGTTACAGAGCAGGCAGAAAAATTAGGCGGAAATGTAAAAGTAAGAGATGCACATCTTTTAGAGGTATTCTTTGAAAAGAAACCGGAACTAAAGATACTGGATCAAGAATTGAAAGCGATTACTGGAGTTATTGAAACATCGCTGTTTTATCAAGTTGCAACAAAGGTTGTTGCAGCGGGGACAGATGGAATTACTGTATTTTAAATATGCATGATATAAAAAGAAAAGGAGAAGAAAAATGAGTACATGGGGAATTTTAGGTTGTGGAACAATTTCCAATGAAATGGCACAGACATTTCAAAAAATGGGACATGAGATTTATGGAGTCAGCAATCGAACGGTGGAAAAAGCAGAAAAATTTGCAGAAAAATATGGTGTAAAACATGTATTTAGCACTTATGAAGAAATGCTGTCAGATGAAAACATTGATATTATTTATATTGCAACTCCACATAGTATGCATTATGAAAATATGAAAGCAGCAGTAGCAGCAGGAAAACACATTTTATGCGAAAAAGCTATTACAGTAAATGCTGCACAGCTTCAGGAAGTGTTGGAAATGGCAGAAGAAAAAGGTGTGATTGTGCGTGAAGCCATGACAATTTCTCATATGCCGCTTTACAAAAAATTAAAAGAAAGGATTGCAGAGGGTGCCATTGGAAGAACAAAAATGGTACAGGTCAACTTTGGAAGTAATAAAGGATATGATTCCAGCAATCGATTTTTCGCATTAGAGGCTGCGGGAGGAGCTCTTTTAGATATTGGGGTGTATGCAGCTGCTTTTGCAAGAACATTTTTAGATGAAGCACCAAATACAATTTTAACAACCGTAGAGTATTTAGAAACCGGAGCAGATGAGCAGTCTGGAATTATTATGAAAAATACCAAAGGACAGATGGTAGTTATGTGTCTGACGCTTCGTGCAAAACAGCCAAAACGCGGTGTTGTTACAGGAGATGAAGGATACATTGAAGTATACGAATATCCAAGAGCATGTAAAGCAACGATTACAAATACATCAACTGGAGAAGTGGAAACGATTGAAGCTGGAAAAACAGAAGATGCCCTGAAGTATGAAGTAGAGGCTATGGAAGCAGCAGTCTGTGATGGATATAAAGATGATTGTCTAGAGGTTACAAAGGATGTTATGAATATTCTTACCAGTGTAAAGACACAGTGGGGAATGAAATACCCATTTGAATAAAAAATTTTTCCTGTCCTAAGGAAAAGAATCATGGTATAATATTACAATATGGACAGGGAGGGAAACAGATATGGTTCGGATCTTTAAAAACTATGAAGGACAAAAAGAGTTAAAAGAATTAGATACGATTGAACTAGAGTCCTGGGTTGCGATGACGAATCCCACGGCAGAGGAATTGAAATATGTTTCGAAGAATTATCTCATCGATTTGGATGATCTAAGGGCTGCTTTGGATACAGAAGAACGCTCCCGTCTGGAAAGCGAAGAAAATTATACGATGATTTTGGTGAATATTCCGGTGGTGGAGGAAGAAGACGAGAAGAAATGGTATGAGACGATTCCTTTAGGCATTTTCATTACTCGAAAGATTGTATTTACCGTTTGTTTGGAAGAAACGAATATTTTGAAACAGTTTATCGACGGGCTGGTACCCGGATTTCATACTTATATGAAGACGAGATTTGTCTATCAGATTCTTTACAATAATGCAGCATTGTTTTTGTATTATTTAAGAGTCATTGACCAAAGAGCAAATCAGGTAGAAGAGATTCTCCATGAGACATCCAGAAACGGCGATTTAATTCAACTATATGATTTGGAGAAATGTCTGGTGTATTTTACCACCGCTTTGAAATCTAATGAAGTAGTTTTAGAGAAACTTAGAAAACATATCGGACTTAGACATTATGAAGAGGATCAGGAACTGCTGGAAGATGTCATCATTGAAAACAAACAGGCGATGGAGATGACCTATATTTACCATAATATTCTTAGAAGCACGATGTCACTGTTTGGTTCAATTATTGATAATAATCTGAACCAAGTTATGAAATTTCTTGCTGCTATTACGATTGTAGTAGAATTGCCGACGATGATTTCCGGACTATACGGCATGAATGTAAACGGTGTTGGAATGCCGTTTTCAAGAAGTCCGTATGGGTTTGTAATTATTTCTGTATTTTCCATTATTGTATGTTTGATTGCAGTGTACATATTAAAGAAAAAGAACCTTTTGTAAAAATATTTTTATAGAATCATACGATACAAAAACTTACCATGTAAACCAGAGACGTCCAAGCTGAGTACAGCGAAGGAAACGCTCTGGGGGACGTGGTAAGTTTTATTTTTAATCGAGGTAGTTTTTCATGTGTTTTAGTGCGTTTTTTTCTAAACGGCTGACCTGCGCTTGCGATATGCTGATTTCATCGGCAACTTCTGTTTGGGTTTTTCCTTCAAAGAAACGTAATTTAATAATATTATATTCCCGGTCTGGCAGATGATTCATTGCTTCTTTTAATGCAATAGATTCCACCCAAAGTTCTTCACGATTTTTTTTATCTTTTACTTGATCCATAAGATATAATGTATCGCCGCCGTCTTGATATACGGGATCATAAAGGGAGAGAGGTGTTGCGATAGCATCTAAAGCAAACAGCACATCTTCTTTTTTCATGTCAATTTCATTCGCAATCGTTTCTAAATCTGGTTCTTTATTTAATTTTTTTGTAAGTGCTTCTCTGGCATTGATTGCCTTATAGGCAATATCTCTAAGAGAACGGCTGACACGCATTGTATTATTGTCACGTAAATATCGTTTTACTTCACCGATAATCATTGGAACAGCATAAGTAGAAAATTTCACATTTAAACTGCGGTCAAAATTATCAATTGCTTTCATTAAACCGATGCAGCCAACTTGAAATAAATCATCAGCGTTTTCATTGCTGCCGGAAAAACGCTGAATGACACTTAACACCAGTCTTAAATTACCTTTGATGTATTGTTCTCTTGCGGCTTGGTCTCCCTGCTCAATCTTTTCAAATAAAATTTCTTTTTCTTCATTACTTAACAGCGGTAGCGCAGAAGTATTCACGCCGCATATTTCAACTTTGTTTCGTGCCATATTTATTCCTCCATCTGTAAATCGTTCTAATAGAATCATTTACAAATGACGGCTGGTTTATACGATGAAAAAATTGCCAGGAAAATTGACTTCTATTTTTGGCGGTGCTATGATAAATGAAGCAAATGATGTAAAAAAGGAGACTTATCATGAAAAAAATATTAACATCCTTGTTGATGATCAGCCTTGTATTATGTCTTGGTGCATGTAATATGCCCTGGCAGAAAGAAGAAACAAAAACAGAAGAAAAGAAACAAGTAGTTGAGGCTTCTAAAGTGAAGGGAACTATGAAAGGAATGACATTAAAAGTCGGTGTTTCCAATGAAATGGCGCCGTTTTCTTATTATGATGAAGAAGAAAAGAAAATTACAGGTTTTGATATTGATATTTTAGAAAAAATCAGCGATTATCTTGGATTTGAGTATGAACTTCAGCCGATGCCGATGCGTCAGATTAGTAAAAAAATAAAAAATAAGGAACTGGATTTGGCGATTGCCGGAATTTCTATTACCGATGACCGCCAACAGGAGTTTTCATTTACCGATGCTTACTATGAAAATACATTAAAGATTATGGTAAATAAAGATTCAGGAATTACAGAACGTAAAGAGATTGCCGGTAAAGTGATTGGAGTGGAAGAAGGGACTTCCAACGCAGAATATATCAAAGACTATATGTCAGAAGATAATCAAGTGAAATACTATTCTTCTATGAAGAAAGTTTTCAAAGATTTAGAAAAGGGAAAGATTGATGCAACTTTATATGATACAACTGGAGTGGATTATTATTTGGAACATCATGAAAATACGAAATTAATTGCACTAGATGAAAAATTAAATTCGGAGGAAAGTAATTATGGAATTATGTTCCCAAAAGGATACGAATATGTAGATCAGTTTAATGTTGCCTTGCAAGTATTAAATACCAACGGTGATTACCAGAAGATCAAGGAACATTGGTTAAAATCAGAGGAATAGGAGTTTGTTTTGAATATAGCATCAATTGTTTTCCGTCAGATTCTTATGATGTTTTTGATGATGGGAATTGGAGCCTTTTGTTATAAAATAAAGTTTATTTCAAAAGAAGGCAGCACTACGTTATCAGATGTGGCATTGTTTGTCGTTTTGCCATGTGTTGTTTTTACATCTTTTCAGATACAATATCGTCCTAAAATTTTGTATGGGATTATCATATCGTTTGTATTAGGGTTTGCGGCTCATCTCATTGCCATGGGAGCCGCTTATCTTTTGGTAAAAGGAGGAACAAAAGAGCATCGTATCATAGAAAGATTTCATATTATTTATCCCAATTGCGGTTTTATGGGTGTTCCTATTGCACAGGCAATGTTTGGCGAAAAAGGAGTTATATATATTACAGCTTTTATGTGTGCTCAAAATTTTTTGATTTGGTCTCATGGAGTATCTTCTATGCAGGGCGGATTTAAGAAAGAATCGCTGCTCAGTATTTTAAAAGCTCCAGTGATTATTGCATTGTTTTTGGGAATGCTTTGCTTTATTTTGAAAATACCGGTACCGGAAGTTCTTGTCGATACGATGAAAACCGTAGGAAATATGAATACGCCGCTGGCTATGCTGGTATCAGGAACTGCAGTTGCACAGACGAAAATACAAAAGGCACTACTTCGTCCGCGTACATACTGGATGTTGTTTTTGCGGCTTTTGGCAGTGCCTGTGATTGTTATATGTCTGTTAGCTTTTGTACCGGTTTCTGAAGAAATACGGCTGATTACGGCTCTTGGAATTTCTGCACCAACGGCTGCAATTTCAACGATGTTTGCAGTGAAATATCAAAAAGATGTTGGATATGCTGCAGAATTATTTGCGATATCAACAATAAGTGCCATTGCAGCCATGCCTTTGATGATGTCATTGGCAGAGCTGTTGTTCTAGCCATGCGGATTCTTCATCAGTTAAATATGGAGAGATTGTGTCAAATACCAGCTGCTGGTAATTTGATAACAGTCTCTTTTCTTTTTCATTCAAAAGTGTGAAGTCAATTCCGTCTAGATCAATTGGAACGAAAGTTAAAGGTTCAAATTCTAAAAATGCACCATATTCATTTTGACGCTGTTTTTTGCATAGCAGCATATTTTCTGTTCGGATTCCGTATTTTCCAGGAACGTAAACTCCTGGTTCATCGGTTGTTACCATACCTGGCTGCAATACTGCGTCCATTTGTTTTGGATTTGTTTTCCAGCGGAAAGCGTTTGGCCCTTCATGGACGCCAAGAAAATATCCTACACCGTGCCCGGTACCGCAGCGATAGTCAAGACCTGTTTCCCAAAGGGGTTCTCTGGCGAGAATATCTAAATTGCTTCCGCGGCATCCTGCCAGAAATTTTGCATCTGCAAGAAGGAGCATGGATTTACAGACCAATGTGAAATTGGTACGTTCATCTTCTGTGATAGGTCCTAAAATAAAGGTTCTGGTAACATCGGTTGTTCCGCCGTAATACTGACCGCCGGAATCAATTAAAAGCATTCCTTCCGGCTTTAATGGAACATCAGAATCTTTGTCAGCCTGATAGTGCATCATGGCAGCATGTTCTTTGTAAGCACAAATTGTTTCGAAACTTGGTCCCATATAGTCTGGCTGTTTCATTCTTTTCTTTTCCAGTTGTTTACTGACAGACAATTCAGACATAGGAATCTTCCCAATGTTGGTTTTCAGCCAATACATGAATTTTGTCATGGCAATTCCGTCATAAATATGGCATTGTTTTAGATTAGAAATCTGTATTTCGTTTTTGACTGCTTTTAAAAGTTCTGTTGGATTCTTTTTATGGATGATTTTGCATTTAAAAAGCAGCTGATAATGAAAATAATTTACAGAATCCGGATCTAAAAGAACAGTTCCATGCTGCTGTCTTAAAAAAGACGGAACTTCGGAATATTCCCATATATTAATATGTTGATTTTTCAAATGTTGAAATACGGTTGCTGAAATACAGTTTTTTCTAGCAAATAAATAACATGCCTTTTGAGAAACCCAAGCATAACTGTAAAAAAGGGGAGTACATGCGATATCATCTCCACGAAGATTGAAAAGCCATGCAATGTCGGGCAGCGAAGATAGATAAAATGCATCTGCATTTTCTTTTTTTAGAATTTCCCGAATCTTTTCAAGTTTAGAAGAAGTATCTTCTCCGCAGTATTTTAACTCATGTGCATAAATAGGAGCTTTTGTAATCGGCGGGCGGTTCTCCCAGAGTTCTTCTGCAAGATGAAGATCGGATTGGAAATTGCATTTGACTTCTCGGGCAGTCTGCTGCAGTTGTTTTCCATAATCTGCGGACACAGTCAATCCGTTAAAACCCAGAGTATCTTCTTTTGTAAGATGTTCTTTTAAAAACTCAAGAAGGGTTGGAACGCCGTCAACTCCCTGCTTCATTAAATGGATGCCGTAAGGGGCAATCTGTTCTTCTGCCTGTGTAAAATACCGTCCGTCTGTCCATAACCAGCAGTCTTCTAATCCTGCCAAAAGAGTTCCGGCGGAACCAGTAAAGCCGGATATGTATTGTCTGCATTTAAAATGTTCATCGACATATTCAGATTGATGAGGGTCCTCGCTTGGAATGAGGTAATAGGTGATTTTTCTTTCTTTCATCAATGCCTGCATTTTTTGTAAATTGGTTTTCATTTGGAAACCCTCCGTTTCTAAAATTGCCATACCAGATGATGGGATGGTAACAATAAGGTATACTTAATTATACCTTGTATTTGAAGAAAAAACGAGCTTTTTCTTAGGTTTTTGAAAGTAATATTTCTTCAAAAAAGAATTAGAATGTACAAAAATCTTTTGTTGGGTTATA
>JAETON010000085.1 GCA_021771695.1 Lachnospiraceae bacterium
TTCTTGCGTTTTATTTTTACATCCTGAATAAAGCATTGTTAATCCCATAACAACAAGTATTAGATACATCCTATATTTAATTACATTTTGAACTTTTTGTAATTTCATCTTTTCCCACACCTTCCTCTACCTCTTTCTCCGTTACTTGCTTAAAATAATAACTCAACTATGCAGAATGGAATATATAATTCCATCCTGCACAGATATTATGCATTCTATAACACACCAAATTTTTCTTAATTTAAACATTTCCCCTTTTTTTGACCTCTTCCAGGTTTATAAAATTTCTTACCTACTGACTTAATCTGTTTCCTAAATTTTGACGCATTTGTATATTTCCATCCATATCCAGAATTTTTTGCTTTAGGCTTTGGCGTAGATTTTCTATATATAATTATCCGAAATGTGGTTTTTTTAATCCTCACACTAGAATCTGCAATTCTTTTAGCCTTTGGAACTCTTTCGCTCTTAGAAGGAATTCCCCATCCTTTCATTTTCCATGCTGCATAAATAGAAACTTCTCCTAAACCAGCGTCTTTTGGTCCGTACTCAGCCACTACGCCAAATAAATAATTTCCAGTCCTTCTATTTATAATTACTCCAACAGAATAAAGGTATTGACTCCATCCTGTCGGAACTACAATATACAGAATTTCTTCAGCAGATATTTTGTTTTTAAAACATTTCATTCCACACTGATGACTACGATCTCCATAAGGACCAGGTTTTTTCCCACAATACCTTTTCTCATATTTATTTTTTATTACTCCATCTGTACATACCTTTAATTCACCCATATTTTCTAAGTAACTACTCTCTTTGGCATGCCCACTTGGATCTATATAATTCACCGGATTATTAGCACAGTACGCATACAGATGTCAGGTATTCGGTTCGTTTGTTTCTCCACGGTAGGTATCTTCTGCGAGGAATCTTCCATCTTCCGGATCATAGTACCTTGCATTCAGATAATACAATCCCGTCGTGTCGTCATAGATCCCCCCGATATAGCACACTTCGTTATCACTTTGACCTTTCCATAGGAATCATAATCATAGGCACGGACGGTTTTTTGGTAATGGAATCTCCGGATTTTATCTCTGCTTTGATTTCCGTCAGCCATCCGTCCTTGTTATAATGATAAGAAAGACTCTGAACGCCATTCTTGTCTGTCGGATAGATGATTTCTACAAAATTTCCATCGGCATCATAGGATAGGTGAACTGATGATCTGAAATATCATCTGCAGTCGAGGTACTCTGCCAGTTTACCTCTTCAGTTGCTATCATAGGATTCCTCTGTAATTAATGGATTTTTCTAAATTTGCTATCCTTTCTATACACTCAAACTTTTATTGTACTTTAAATACCTTTACAAAGTCATCTTTTTTCATAGGAGATGGATATAACAATATATCATCAATTAACAAATCTGGAAAGCTAAAATCATCAGGTAATAGAATCCTTTTTTCTTTTCCAGTATTAAGATCGTACACTTGCATATATGATTTTTTTTCATTATCCCAATCACAATCAAATCCGGCTACTTTAGTTGAATTATAAATAATGCAGCCTGGATCACTGGAAAAAATATATTCTTCCTTATCCTTTTGAGATTCATCATATGAATATATGGTTATCTTTTGATTTATTTTATTACAAATATAATACAGCTTCCCTTGATTATTTATAATTCCATTATAACGAGTTGCTTCGTCATTATATTTAAACTCTTTTTTCCATTTTTGTCCTCGTACAAGTTTATCTTCCAGCGTATCCAAATCTACTTTATGAATTCCTGATTCGCCAACGCCTATATAGTACAAACTATTTTCATAAAAGCATGGGTTCCACACCTCTGCCACTTTTTCAAATTTTTTTGTATCTGGATGCAGTTTAAGAATCATATCTGTAAATTCCTCACCATTAACTAATATGTATATATTTCCGTTATATAACTTCACTCCATCAATTGACCAGATTGATTTTAACTTTTTCAAATCTTGTTTGGAAATAATTTTTTTTACATTTTTTCCATCAAAATCACATTTATACAAACTGTTATCATGTACATAATATAAAGCATCTTTTGACAAACAAATCCCCCCTTCTATTTTTCTAGACTTCCCCAACTGTAAAATACTTGTTTTTTTATGGTTTCTCTTATTAACCCGAATAATATTTTTATCGTTTGTTTCATAATAAACATATTTATCATTTTGAGCAATTGGAGGTGAGAAAAAAGCAGAATATACATCTGCTATTTTTTCATCTTTCAGATTAAGCAAATCAGACAAATGCTCTTCCTTCGTGTTGCTTTTACATCCTGTACAAAGCGCTGCCAGAATCATAGCAAAACATATAAAGATTATCTTATATCTTTTTTCATCAAATATCTTCATCTTCTTCCCATCCCTTCCGTTTAATCTCCTTACAAAAATCTCTTATCATAATAAATCATAACCTCCACTGACAAGTGGAGGTTTGTTCTGTCCCTGTAAGGGACTTTTACCAGCTTAGTTCTCAAAGACCTCTCGAATAAAAAGCCTCAACCGCACCATATTGACATGGCTAATCCTTAAAGGATTTCCTATTTGCCTTTTATTACTGGCTCACCCGTAAACGGGTCAATATATTCTTTTAGACTTAACTGATCATATGCTTGATCATCCTGCAGTTGA
>JAETON010000086.1 GCA_021771695.1 Lachnospiraceae bacterium
AATTTCTTTTCGCCAATGCGGAAGTATTTAGACGCTTCTTCAATCGTCAGCGTATATTTTTCCCAGATAGGCACATCAGTATTGTTCATAATCTATGCACCCCCTTTACTGTGTGTTGTTTTTTACAAGCAGACAGACGGCTTTGGAAAGCTCCATTAGTATCTCAACTATTCCCATTCTTGTGGGCAGAACCGCACCATGCGGACGTATCATTATTCTGTGAGGATAGGTCATGGCAAAACGACTTTTCCAACAGTCGCTCTCGGATCACTGCGTGGGTCGCTCGCTTTCTTTTGGAAAGGTCGTGGCGTACAGTCCCCGTGGCTCGCTATCTCACAAACGTATCCGTCTGCTTTATTCAGTTGTCAAAGAGCTGTGGCGAAAGCGTGTTGCTTTCATGTAAAAGCAGGGCAGAGCAGGAAAGAGGGGGACATTAAACCATGCTCTGCTAAAAACTGCTTATTCTTCTTCGATTTCTAAGGCAATATCAAACCCTAAAATCATTTTGATAAGTGCTTCTCGGATAAGTCCCTTTAACTCCATATCTACAACAATATAGACATTGCCGTATTCATCATAGAGTGGACGCAAACAGCACTTTGATATGTACGGGTCATAAAATGCCAGTATTTTTTCAATCGCTTTTTCGTCCCCGTCCATTGCTTGCGAAAGCAAATAGTAGGACGGCTTCTTAAATGTTTGCTTCATTTTACTGCTTCTCCTTTAGTATTTTTTTCATAGTTTCCAAAGCATGATGTCGGTTTCTAAATACACCGCTTTGCGTAATCTTTTGTAAGTTGGCAATTTCACTTTCTGTCATTTCCAAGAAGTAATACATTAACAGAGTATTTCTCTTTCTTTCTGGAAGTTTTTTCAAGGCTTCTGCCAGCTCATCATCAAGGACACGAATATCAATGCCACATACTGAAAAGATTGTATAATCTGTTTCGTAGTCATCCCACACAGCAAAATTTTCAACGAAAATTTCTGGAAGTTCACAGAATGGAATTTCTTTATCTTTTCGTCGTTTCAATCCTTGTTGGTAGTCCTTTACAATATGACGGACAACTTTCTTCAAACAACTTTCAAAGCGACATTGAACTGTTTTCTGGAAGTCAGACGGTTTCATCAATCTCACCCCCTTTCCACTATGATTTGAAAAGTGTTTATCCCTCTTTCCGCACCATATAGGGAATGAAAGGTGTGATTTAATGACCTCTTTTGAAAAATTTTTAAATTTTTTTCGGGTATGAAAAAAGCCCGCACAAAACATATAGTCTGTACGAGCCTTTAAAGCTAAAACATATTCAATTTTTAATAGTGTGCTATTAGGTGGAATTTGATTGCAAAGAATTGTACTTAAAGCTTTCCATAATGCAAGCCCCCTTAAAGCACCGTATCAATGTTGGCATGGTTTTCAAATTACTCTGAAAAATTATGAACTGTTCCTTTTGGAAATGTAATGGTCAGTCTTGTATATTCTTTTTCCGTAGAAGCAATATCCAATTTCAAGCCCAACCTATCGCATAATTTTTTCGATAGATACAGTCCCATACCCGTTGCATTTGCCTTGTTTCTATTTGAACCTGTAAAACCTTTTTCAAATACACGGGATAAATCAGACGCTTTTATTCCACAACCATTATCTTCAATCACAAGCAATATATTTGTACCATTGTCTTGACTGTATATCGTCAGCTTATTTTCTTGCTTATCAAAATACTTAATCGCATTTTGCACGATTTGAGATAGAATGAATGTCAGCCATTTTTCATCAGTATAAATGACATTTTCTATGTCATGGATATTGATAATTGCTTTTCTTTCCATAAGCGAATGACGGAATTTCAGAATGACATTATGTATCACTTCGTCTAACTGCAACTGTTTTACAAAATAGTCTTTTTCCGTATTTTCGCTTCTTGCATAGTAGAGCATTTGTTCCACTAACTGAAATATTTTGTCTGTTTCTTTTTTTAATGTGTAATTTTTTGTATTGTCAAACGTCAAAGACAATGCTCCTATCGGTATTTTTATTTCATGGGCGAAACTTTCCACATATTCTTGATAGTCCTGCTTTTCTTCTGTGATTTTGCCGATTTCATCATTCATAGATTTGCAGGCTTTTTTTAGTGCGTAGTAATAGGCTTCATTTTGAAATTCTTTTGGCTTTGGTAAAACGTCTGCAATATAATAGGTTTCTTCCAGTCCATCTACTAAATCAATAATATGTTGTGAAGCGTTACGTTTCTTCCGATACAAACACCATTGAAAAAGCCCTTGTATGCTGATGAACAGAATTACCAGCAATACAACAAATAGCATATCTACACCGTAGAAAATCAAGAGAAATGCTACTAAGGCAAGAAAGAAAAGCTGAAACAATATCTCTGTTATTTTTTCTTCTAAGAATGTAAAAAAACTCACAGTTTCCAACCCTTTCCTCGTATATTTTCCAATAAATGAACAATACCGATTTCTTTCATTTTCTTTTTTAGACGAGTCATATTAACCAGTAATACATTTTCGTCTAAATAATATTTGTCGTTCCACAGCTTTTCCAATAGTTCTTCTTTGCTAATAACTTTATCTTCGTTCATAAAGAAGTAGTACAAAATACGAAATTCATTTCTTGTCAGTTCAATGCTTTGCTCTTGATA
>JAETON010000004.1 GCA_021771695.1 Lachnospiraceae bacterium
CGGAGATAAAACATTACTATATTTCAAGTACAGGACACAAAGTGCCACAACCCCAGTGTTTTCAAGGAGTGTGGCACTTATTTTTCTTTGTAACTGTCAAAAACGAGATTATATCACACAAGGGCGTTTAACTGCAAGTAAAGGCAGAACCTTTTATGATTCTGCCTTCTTTGGTCATCATTTTTGTTTTATGAATCCTGCCTTACAAGAATTTGTTCAATCTCCGCTGCATAAAGTACATGATAATCCTTATCCGGATACCATTCTTCATCCAACTGTTTTCCTCCTTCTACAAATCCGGAAGGATCCATCGGCTGCGCGTACAGCTTCTTACAAATCAAAACAATCTTTGCTTCTTCAAAATAAGGAATTCCATTAGCATCTGTTGGTGTCAGACGAGTCTTAGCAATCTTGTCTTCATCTCTTCCTGATACACTTCCTAAATAAGATAAATCTTTTTTGAAAGTATCATCATAAAATGATAGTGTAAATGATTCAGACTGATCAATAAACTCTTTTGTATAACGCTGCGGACGAATTACGGTTACCGCAACATTTTTACCCCACATAACACCGAATCCACCCCAGGATGCAGTCATGGTATTTACTTTTCCTTCCTGATCTTTTGCAGTAACAAGCATCCATTCTTTTCCAATCAATCGAAATGCACTTTGTTCAAAATCTTCTGGTGCTACAATTGCATATTCGCTCATGCTTTGTTATCTCCTTTCATGTACTGTATTATATTATTATAAATGATTTTCCATGAAATGTCACTTATAGTTTTCTATTTTAAAAGACTGCCGACTTCATCAAGAGAAACTTCGGTATTTTCTCCTGTTTCCATATTCTTAATTCTTCCCTTATTGTTGTTCAGCTCATCTTCTCCAATGATAATTGTATTCTTTGCATGAATTTTATTTGCATATTTCATCTGTGCTTTGACACTTCTGGAAAGATAATCTGTTTCTACCACAAATCCTTCCTGACGAAGCTTTGTCACGATCTGATATGCTTTTGCTTTTGCCTGCTCTCCAAGGATTCCTACATATAGATCTATATCTCTATGACATGGAAGTTCTACATTTTCTTCTTCTAAGAAATAAATAATTCTTTCAACTCCCATTCCAAATCCAACGGAAGGCATAGAAGCTTTTCCATCAATTTCATGAACCAGATTATCATAACGTCCGCCGCCGCACAAAGTAAATCCATCTTCATTTACAAATTCAAACACAGTCTTTGTATAATAATCTAATCCACGGACAATTTCTGTATCAATTTCATAAGGAATTCCAAGGCTGTCAAGCAGTGATTTCAGCTCATCAAAATGATTTTTACATTCGTCGTCCAAATAATCAATGGTTCGAGGTGCATCCTTGACAATTTCTTTACATTCCGGTACTTTACAGTCAATCACACGCAGAGGATTTTTCTCCATTCTCGCACGGCAGTCCGGACACAATTTATCTTCATGCTCTTTTAAATACGCAAGTAATGCTTTGTTGTATTCCCCACGGCACTTTTCACATCCAATACTGTTAATATGCAGTTTTGCATCCTTTAAACCAATTTTTTTAATAAAAGAAGAAACCAATGTAATCAATTCCACCTCTGCCAGTGGACTTTTGGAACCTACAAACTCAATTCCAAACTGATGATGCTGTCTTAAACGTCCGCTCTGCGGTTTTTCATAACGAAATGCCGGAGTAATATAAAACATTTTAATTGGCTGTGGATCATTCTGCATACCATGTTCCAAATAAGCACGGATTGCACCGGCAGTTCCTTCTGGTTTTAAAGTAATGCTTCGTTTTCCTTTATCTTCAAATGTATACATTTCTTTTTGCACAACATCCGTTGTCTCTCCTACACCTCTTTGAAAAAGTACCGTATGTTCAAAAACCGGTGTAATAATTTCATGAATATTATATGTGGCACACATTTCTTTAAATATATTTTCCAAATATGTGCGCTGATCCATTTCCTTTCCAAACCAGTCTTTTGTCCCTCTTGGTGCCTGTGTAATCATGATTCTTCTTCCTCCTCTATCTCATCCAGAATTCCCTTTTCAACTACCTTTTCCATAACCCCGGAAAAAGCAACCCTCTGAAATGCCAAAAATACTTTCATATCAAAGTTTTTCACGTCATCAATAATAATATCCAATGCTGTCTCAACATCAAATCCATCACGATAATCCCGATTGGAAATCAATGCACCGAATATATCACATACATGCATAATTCTTGCTGCAAGCGGTATTTCTTTTCCACTGATATTATGTGGATAACCGGTACCGTCATAATGTTCATGATGATACAAAACTGCATCCAAAACAGTCTGGTTGTATCCATAATCCACCAAAATTGCGTATCCAATCGAAGGATGCATCCTCATGTATCTGGTTTCATCGACTGCCAGAATTTCTTCCTCTTTTTCATTCATATAAAAATTCAGACGTACCTTTCCAATATCATGCAGCATTCCTGCTACAGCCAGATCATAACAGGTTTCATCACTAAGCCCAAGCTCCCTGCCTACCAAATAGGCAAGATTGCTTACAACGATTCCGTGGCTTACATAATCTGTAAGTTCTGCTTGAATTGGTGTCTCAATGTCTGTTCTTCCATAGCTGATTGCCATAAATAACAACTCCTATTTTGGGTTCATCTTTACTTCTTTTCTATGAATCATTTCATCAATTCGTGCGGTATAGCGAATCACATCTTTTAAATTCTCAATTCGATAGATTCGGCGATTTTTATCATCAATGATTTTCGATGATGTTCCCGCACCAATTGCTATAATATCATGTAATTCCTCCATAATCAAAATATTATAGAGACATTCTTTTGATTTTTGGGAAAATCCGATATTTTCAAAATTTCCCGGAATATTTTTCTGCCGGTATAAATAATACGGCTCCATATGCATCTGCCTTGCACATCGGGCTGCATACGCTGTCATTTCCTCCGTTGCTCCAAAATGATATGTGTCTTTCATACGATTTAATTTTGAAGAACGTTTCACTGCCAAAGAATGCATTGTAAAACTTTCCGGATTCAGTTCTTTCACCGCTTGACATGTGACTTCAAGTTCTTTCATACCTTCTTCCGGAAGCCCGCAGATAATATCCATATTAATATTATCAAATCCCGCTTCCCTTGCCATATAAAACTTCTCCCAGACATCTTTTACCGAATGATTTCGACCAATTAATTTTAATGTCTTATCATTCATTGTCTGTGGATTAATGCTGATTCTCGTTACACCATATTTTACAAGAATACGAAGTTTCTCTGCATTTAAACTATCTGGTCTTCCCGCCTCTGCTGTAATTTCCATAATATCCGTAAATGGAAAATACTCGTTTAACCCATTCAGCAGATATTCCAAATCTTTTACAGAAAGAGAAGTCGGGGTCCCGCCTCCAATATATAAAGTCTGCAGCTTCTTTCCTCGGTATGCTTTTTTTACAAAAGCTGCCTCTTTCAGCAGAGCATCCAAATACGCTTTTACCCTGTCTTGAAATGTATCAATGGGATATGAGGTAAAAGAACAATACAAACAAGTACTTGGACAAAATGGAATTCCCACATATAAACTGAACCCTTTTTTGTATGGAAATTTTGATAAAAGCTCTGTTTCTTTTGCTGCAACCTCTGTGCAAAGAGAAGCTTTTTCTTTGGATGCCAAATATTCTGCTTGAAAATCACAAATCATCTGCTCCTTTGATTTTCCCTGTGCAAAACCGTCAAACACAATTTTCGTGGGGCGGATTCCTGTCAGCGTTCCCCATGGCAGTTCCTTTTTCAGTGTTTGAGAAAAAATCTGATAAATTCCCCTTTTCATCCGGTTCTTAAAGATTTTTTTCTCTTTATAATTCCCCAGCAGCGTCATATGCCTGATTTGCTTTCCCTGCTGATATAAGTTTAATATGGTTTCATCTCTCTGATAGGAAACCTCGAAAATAAAATCATAAATAGAATCAACGGAATCCGTCAATTCTATCTTTTCGCCAAGCATAAATGCTAATATTAAACTTCGTATATCATATTCATATATTGTTTCATTTTGAATTAATCCAATCATAAGCTATATCAAAAACGGGTTATTCCTGTTTTCTTCTCCAATTGTTGTTGGTGGTGTGTGTCCTGAAAAAACCTGTGTTTCAAACGGCAGTGTAAATAATTTGGTACGGATTGCATGAAGCAGTGCATTCATGTCTCCTGTCGGAAAATCTGTTCTTCCAATACTCTGCTGGAACAACGTATCTCCAGAAATCAGCCATCCATCTTCTTCAAAATAATAACAGACTCCGCCTTTCGTATGTCCTGGAACATGAATACAAGTTACTTTACTCCCAAGAACCTCAATTTCTTCTCCATCTTTTACCAAATGAGTTGCTTTAAATGACAAATTCATTCCCATCATAGAAGAAAGATTTAAATCTGGATTTTCCAATACCTCTGCCTCATCTTCATGAATATAAATTGGGAGATTTTCTTTTTGCTCCATCAAATACGGCAATGCCATAATATGATCAAAATGCCCGTGAGTTAAACAAACTCCTGCTAAGTCTGCTTCTTCCTTTGCTAAAAGCTCCATGATTCGCTCTCCCTCATCTCCCGGATCGAAAACAAAAGCTTCTTTGGTCTCAGTATTTTCTACGATATAACAGTTGGTCTGCATTTGTCCAAGACAAACCCCGATTAATTTTAATTGTTCACTCATATCTCTCACCTATCCTGCTGTTCTTTCTATATCAATCACGCCCTCAACATTTCGGATTCTTGCAATAATACGATTTAACTGGCTGACTCCGGTAATATCAAATGACATGCTCAAAGTCGCTCTTCCCTTTTTATTGTTTGATACATTAATCGTAATAATATCAATATCCAGCTCTAAGAAAATTTTAGATACATCCGCTAAAAGTCCTTTTCTGTTGTATGCATAAATATTAATTTCTGTCGTGTAAGTCTGTGTCGTATCTTCTTCACTAACCTGCCATTCTGCTTCAATCAGTCTTGCACGATCCATTTCTGACATACTCAAAAGATTGACACAGTCTGTTCGATGAATGGAAATCCCTCTGCCGCGGGTAATAAATCCAACAATCTCATCTCCCGGCACCGGGTTACAGCATTTAGAAAAACGTACCGCAACATCATGGGTCCCTTTTACCACAATACCGCCCTTTGATTTCACATCTTTCACTTTTTCAACAGCGGCTTCTGCTGTCTGTTCCAATACCTGTTCATCCGTAATTATCTGTTTTTGCATCTTGCGGTCTTCATCCAGCATCTTATTGATAACCTGACCTTCTTTTAATCCGCCATGCCCAACCGCTGCACAAACAGAATCCCAATCTTTAAATCCGTATTTTAACTGTACTTTTTTCAAGTATTCCGGCTTCATTAATTTCCGCAGATTAATGCTTTTGCTCTTACAGTATTTTTCCAGAAGTTCTTTTCCACGTACGATATTCTCTTCTTTAAACTGATGCTTAAACCACTGATTAATCTTACTTCTTGCCTGCGCCGATTTAACGAGATTTAACCAATCTCTGCTCGGTCCCTTGGAATTTTGGGATGTAATAATTTCCACACGATCCCCATTCTGCAGTTTATATTCAAACGGCACCTGCCGTCCATTCACTCTGGCACCGACCATCTTATTTCCAACCGCACTATGGATGGAATAAGCAAAATCAATTGGTGTAGAACCATTTGCAAGATTCTTAACGTCCCCATTCGGAGTAAAACAATATACCTGCTCTGCAAACAAGTCCAAATTGGTCTTTAAGAGACTGAGAAATTCTTTATTGTCATCCATATCTCTCTGCCATTCCAAAACTTCACGGAGCCAGCTTAATTTTTCTTCTTCTTTATTCAGTCCCGGTGTATTTTTATTTTCCTTATATTTCCAATGAGCTGCAATACCATATTCTGCAACACGATGCATTTCAAAGGTACGAATCTGTATTTCAAAAGGATGCCCTTCCGGACCGATCAGCGTTGTATGCAGGGACTGATACATATTCTGCTTTGGCATTGCAATATAATCTTTAAATCTTCCCGGAATCGGTTTATACATTTCATGGATAATTCCCAGTGCTGCATAACAATCTTTTACCGTATCTACTTTAATACGCACGGCAAATAAATCATAAATCTGATCAATGGTCTTATTTTGATTCACCATTTTTTTGTAAATGCTAAAGAAATGTTTTACACGTCCGTCAATCTCTGCTTTAATTCCTGCCCGTCTGATATGCCCGCCGACTTCTTCTACAATTTCCTTAATAAACGCTTCCCGCTCTTCTTTTCTGGAATTTAAAGAACGTTCCAAATCTTCATATACATCTGGTTTCAAATATTTTAACGATAAATCATCCAATTCCACCTTAATCTTAGAAATTCCAAGGCGGTGGGCAATCGGTGCATAAATATCCATGGTTTCTCTGGATTTCTCTTTTTGCTTTTCCGGACGCATAAACTGCATCGTCCGCATATTATGAAGCCGGTCTGCCAACTTAATCAAAATGACACGAATATCTTTTGCCATTGCCAAAAACATTTTTCTTAAATTTTCGGCCTGAACCTCAATTTTATCCTTTGAATAGCTTAATTGTCCAAGTTTTGTTACCCCATCCACTAAAAGAGCAACTTCTTCTCCAAACTGATTTACAATATCTTCGTAACTTGTTTGGGTATCCTCCACAACATCATGGAGCAGCCCTGCCATCACTGTTTCTTTATCAAGTTCCAGTTCTGCAAGGATAATTGCAACACAAATAGGATGAATAATATATGGCTCTCCTGACTTCCGCTTCTGTCCGTCATGGGCTCGAAACGCCACATCGTAGGCTTTTTTTACCTGTGCCACATCTTCTTCATCATATATATCCTGCATGGTAGAAATCAACTGTTCTCTAAGTTCCTCCGGCGGAGTAAAACTTTTAGGACTGCTGATATCCTTTTTCACCCTATTGATACTTGTTTTGCTTTCCTGTTCCATGAATACCTCTTTGTCCTCTTAATTCTTTTTCAGTTTAGATTCACAATAAATGCAACGGTAAATCTGTTTTTCTCGGTCAACTAATTTGAATACATGATCAATTTCTTGTTCAATGGATGTAATACATCTTGGATTTTTGCATTTTGCAATGTTGGTTATCTTTTCCGGCAGTTCCACTTTATGTTTAGATTTTAATGAACCATCCTCAATTACACAAACCGTAACATCCGGATCAATATATCCAAGCACATCGAAGTTCACCTCAAAATTATCAGATATTTTGATAATATCCTTTTTTCCCATTTTACTACTTTTTACATTTTTAATGATGGCAACACTGCAGTCCAGTTTATCTAATCCCAGACTTTTGTAAATTTCCATCCCTCGTCCTGCCGTGATATGATCCAATACAATTCCATTCTTAATACTATCAATATTCATCTGCACTTACCCCCAACAAATCCATAATCAATGCCATTCTGACATGTTTTCCATTTAACGCCTGTCTAAAATAACATGCTCTTGGATCACTATCAACTTTTACAGAAATCTCATTTACACGCGGCAGCGGATGAAGAATCGATAAATCTTCTTTGGCATTTTTCAGTTTATCCAAATCTAAGATATAACTGTCTTTCAAGCGTACATAATCTGCTTCATTGAAAAAACGCTCTCTTTGAACTCTGGTCATATAAATGATATCCAGTTCCGGCATTACCTCTTCCATTCTTTCGACCTCACGGAACGAAATGCCTTTCCGCTCAAATACATCCTTCTTCAAATATTCCGGAATCTGAAGTTCTTCCGGTGAAATCATCACATAATTTATATTTTCATATCGAGACAATGCTTTGATTAAGGAATGAACCGTACGTCCAAACTTTAAATCTCCACAAAAACCAATGGTAAAATTATCAAGCCTTCCTTTTTCTCTGCGGATGGTTAAAAGATCAGTTAGTGTCTGTGTTGGATGGTTATGTCCGCCGTCCCCCGCATTAATAATCGGAATATCTACAAACTGTGATGCAACATAGGGGGCGCCTTCTTTTGGATGGCGCATCGCAATAATATCTGCATAACAAGCTACTGTTCTTGCAGTATCGGCAATACTCTCACCCTTTGCTGCAGAAGATGAATCCGCAGAAGAAAAACCAAGTACGCTGCCTCCTAATTCAAGCATCGCTGCTTCAAAACTAAGTCTTGTTCTTGTACTTGGCTCAAAAAACAATGTAGCAAGCTTTTTATACTTGCACACTTCCTGATATTTCTGGGGATAATTAGAAATATCATCTGCCCGGTCTAACAGACGATCAATATCTTCTACACTTAAATCCATTGGATCAATCAAATGTCTCATAGCATTTTCCTCCTAAAAGCTTATGATTTCATTCTACATTTTTCGACTCATAGTGTCAATTGATTTACTTACTATTTTGCCTTATACATTAAGACCTGTCTGCTTTAATCTAAGAATCCCTTTTTCCAGCATCTGTGCCGGACGGTATGACATTTTTGCTTTCCGAAGACCTTCCTCTCCCAAATCTTCTTCTCTATTTACATATTGGAATCCTTCCATTTCATGTAACACAAACTGCTGATTAATCATCGGATATGCACCCTGCACATCTGGAAATGCCTTTTCAATATGCACTACAAACGTATCTGGATTTAATGCCGGTTCTCCGAGAGATAATCCGACAATCTTACCATCCGCACGAAGAATCCCTCCAACAAGTCCCAACTCCTTATAATAAATCAAACTGTTTTTGGATACACAAATTTCTTCGTGTTTATCAAGATCCTCCGGTGCACAATTTTGCATCTTCCATTCCATAAGCATTGCCAATGCTTCCAACTGGTTTTCATCATTTAACCGTTCATATGACCATTCATGATTCTCTTTGAAACGATTAATATGATTCCTCTTTCCGTGAAGCTTTTTCCCTCGTAGAGTCGCCAGACTTTCCCTCTCATAAATATAATCTGCCTCATCTCTGTCATATTCTATTTCAAAAATATCTCCAAACATATCTTTTATTTGTTCTTCCATTTCATGGGTAATACCATACATGATAAATGGAATGCCCTGTTCTTCACAATACTGCATCAACATTTCAATTGCCTTTTTCTTATCTCCTTTTCCCATTGGATAAGAAAAATAAATTCCATCTTCATCTTCTTCTTTTGCCACAAATAGACCATCCAGAATTGTATACTGGCATTGGTAAAACTGATTCCATAATATAATATTTGCGGGATTAAAATCACAGCTTCTGGTAGAATCCTGCTGTAAATAATAATCTAACTCTTTTTTGTCTTCCAAGGTTGGTGTCTTGAACTCCATGATGTACTCCTTATTTATGATATGGTTGATTGTTAAGAATCCGATATGCCCGGTAAATCTGCTCTAACAAAGCAGTCCCCGTTAAAGATATATTCAACGAAAATGAAGATACATGAAATTCCTCCATATCCTCTTTCATTCCTTTGAAACTGCCTATACAGAAATTCAAACTGGATTTCCCTCGAATGGCAGCGTCTTGAATCATATCTGCAAATTCCGGACTCGTCATACTTTTTTCCCCAGCAGTTACAAAAAACATCTTTTCACCTTTTTTTTGCAGTTTTTGAAACTGCCTTTCATTTTTTATATACTGCACAGAAACATTAGCATATGACTGAAGCCTCTTCAAATACTCATTCATAGCCTGCTCATATAATGCTTCCGGTTTCTTTTGAAGCAGATAAATATGTAATCTCATCATAATTAATCATTCACTGCCTTTCAAAAAATCTTTCAATTTTTTATCTTTTTTCAACGCTTTTTCATACTCATTATTAATTTTATCAGTTAAATCTCTGATTTCCTGATGATTTAAACTTTGTTTTTTGGCGTTTCTCATCTCATCTGTATAATGTTCTTCATTGTTGTAAATGACAAAAGACTTGCCTTTTTTTACAATATAATATGGTGTCATCCCCGGTGCCAGCGTATCAATACCTTTGATTTTTAATTGATATGTAACATATACAAGAAAAGAATTCTGGTCTGCACCATACTCTGCCTTATAAGATAAATCCCGGTATTCCTCCACATACTGACTTAAACTTTCCTGTCTTTGGCGAAGTTCTATATCATCCTCTACCATAGGTTTTAAAGCATTTAAATCATTCTTCTGCATATATTCATAATAATCTGCCATGAAGCTTTTTACTTCTGTGAATTCATCTTCTTTTTCCTCTTTGGTATCTTCTTTCGGTGCAATCGTCTCTGTACTGCCATTAGAACTTTCTTCCCGAAATATTTTTTCATTTGTAATCTTGTCCGTATGAAGCTGGTCCAATTTTAAAAATAACAAAAAACAGGCAGCAAAAAAGAATACCCAGCTAAATACGATAATAACAATTGTTGATTTTTTTAATTTCAAAATAAATCCTCCAGTCCATAAACAGTATCACCTGAGATTTCTCTCTATTATACCATTTTTGAAAATAAAGGCAAAGAAATTTAAAAAAAAGTAAAAGCAGATTCTAAAATTGACAATAAGTTCAGAAAAATATAACATAGATACCATCAAAATATGAAGGAGACTGTCATGAAACTGCAAATTATCTGTGTTGGAAAATTAAAAGAAGATTATTTAAAAAAATTGATTTCACATTATGCAAAAGAAATACAAAAAAAATATGCTTTTGAAATCATAGAACTTCCAGATGAAAAAACACCAGACAACGCCAGTAAAAAAGAAGAGTTAAAAATAAAAGAAACCGAAGGAAAACGTATTTTATCAAAAATTCCTCCGGACAGCTTTGTAATTCCATTGTGTATTGAGGGAAAACCCTTTTCTACCAAAGAGTTTCAACAAAAGTGGCAAAATCTTTTACAAAGCAATATTCCTTGTACCACATTTATCATTGGCGGTTCCCTTGGATTATCAAAAGAAGTGGTCTCCCGCGGCAAATTGAAACTGAGCTTTAGCAAAATGACATTCCCTCACCAACTAATGCGCTTGATTTTAATTGAACAATTAAGCCTGCTCTAATGCAGCTTCAAACATCCGGTAAATTTCCGGGTGTTCTTTTTTAACATTGATTGGCTTTAAATCCTTCGTCACCATTCCATGAGTTGTTTTTCCTGTTGCAATCAAGTCCTCTCCTCTTGTTACTTTATAGGAAAATTCAAGACGTACAGGTGTCAGTTTCGTAAGTAATGTATGAATCTGCAGTTGATCTTCATAAAATGCTGCCTTTTTATATTTACATTCCAACCCTGTCAATGGTGTAATAATTCCTTTCTTTTCTACTTCTGTATAAGTAATACCTGCTGCTTTGATATAATGTGTTCTTGCCAATTCAAACCAAACTGCATAATTACTGTGATGAGCGATGCCCATTTGATCTGTCTCTGCATACCGCACTTCAATTGTTGAAATATGTTCCATGATACAGCCTCCCTGCTTTTTTCTTTATTGTAATCAATCTAATTTTTCTTGTCAAAACATCCTTCCTTCTTTTTCTCCCCTAAAATACGACGGTACAAGAAAATAGCAGTGCCTGCTGCCACAAATTCAGCAATCCAAAAAGCATTCCATGTTCCATCTGCCCCAAAAATGTTTCCCATAATATATGCGGCTGGTATAATGACGATAACATATCGAATCAAAGATATGGAAAATGACTGCACACCTTTTCCAAGAGCCTCAAAAGCTCCTGCCGATACTACAGACACGGAAGACACAAGAAATCCAACACTGATAATCCGTAATGCTTTTGTTCCAATTTGTACTGTCTCTGGATTAGAAGTAAACATTTTCATCAGTGTCCCCGGAATTCCTAAACATAAAACAGTTCCAAAAACCATAATCGACGCAATCATCAACATGGATATTTTATAAATTTTCTGTACTCTTTCATACTCTCCCGCACCATAATTGTAACTAAGCAGTGGACGCATTCCTTGTACAACACCATTTGCAGTTAAATATAAAAATGTTTGTAATTTGTAATAAATTCCAAGAACCACAACATAACTTTGAGAAAATGCAGAAAGCAGTCCATTGAAAGCAGAAACCAAAACAGATGGAAGTGCCATATTTAAGGTTGCAGGAATGCCGATAGAATATATCCGAAAGCAAAGTTCCCGATTTAATTTTACATATTTCTTTGATAACTGCACATCTAGAGGACGGTAAATGTAAAACCATAAATAAATAAACAATGTTGCTGTCTGTCCAATTCCCGTTGCCAAAGCAGCTCCTTGTATCCCTAATTTCGGCATTGGCCCAAGACCAAATATAAAAATCGGATCTAATATGATATTAATAATACATCCGCTTAATAAACTAATCATTGTAATTGTCATTTTACCAACTGCTTGAAAAATCTTTTCAAATGTAATTCCTGCCATAATAATTACAGAAAAGCACAAAACGATTACAGAGTACCGCATTCCCATATCTATTACTTCTTGATTGGAAGTAAACATTTTTAAAAACCAAGACATAGCCAAAAGCCCAAGAACATTTAAAATGACTCCATGGATAATATTTAAGATCATTCCCTGTGTAACTGCTGCATCCGCCCTCTCTTTTTCACCAGCTCCCAAATGTAACGCAGCCACTGCATTAATTCCAACACCAATACCAACTGCAATAGACATAATTAAATTCTGTACCGGATATACCAAAGACAACGCTGTCATTGCATTTTCGCTAATTTTTGCAACGAAAATACTATCTACGATATTGTAAAGTGAATTGACAAACATAGAAATAATCATCGGCAGCGCCATTTTCATTAACAATGGCAGTATTTTACTTTCTTTCATATAAGTTTGATTCATTATTTTTAACCTTCCTTTCCTAATAAAAGAAAAAGACTATAGATTCCTGTTTAAAGCTCAGAAACAGTAAAATCTATAGTCTTTTATTTTAAGACAACGAATATTCAATTCATCCAAAATATAATGCACCAGGCGGGAGTCGAACCCGCGGCCAACAGCTTCGGAGGCTGCCACTCTATCCACTGAGTTACTGGTACATAAGCTATATTATATTACAATAACTCGAGATATTTTGCAAGTCTTTTTTCATTTCTGTATGGCATCCCAATGAATCGATTGATAAATTCTGTTACGGAATGTTTCTATGCATCTTTCACTATTTCATCCATATGTACAGCCGCAATTTCAGACGTATAAAACATTTTCCTTGCTGTTTTCTTATATAGAACGTATGCAATGATTAAAGAAATCACATCAGCGGCAGGCTGTGTCCATACCAATCCTGTCATTCCCATAATCGCTTTCAACAGGAATGCAACAGGAATAAATATAATCCCCTGTCTGCTCACATTGATAATAAGGGCTGATGTTACTGCACCCATAGCTTGAAGAGCATTCGTAAGCACATAGAACACACCAAACAATATGCTTGTAGTGAGCAGTATCCTTGAAAACTGCACGGCATATCCAAAGGCGATAGAATCCGTTAGAAATGCACTGACAACCTGATTCGTAAACAGATAGCAGATTCCGGTTAAAATCACACTCAACAGAAAGGCAAATATTAATGAAAATCTTAATATCTTTTTGAAGCGTTCCCATAATTTGGCACCTACGCAATATCCCAAAATCGGCTGAACACCCTGACCTAATCCCATACAGGCCATACCCGTAATGGTAACAACTTTCATTGCAACGCCCATAGCCGCAATCGCCATATCCCCGTATTCCGACATCTGGCTGTTAATGATGATTTGAGAAACACTCATAAGCACAGAACCGAGGGCAGCAGGCACACCAATGGCGAGGACAGCACTTGCAACCTTATCTTTTACTGTGAACTTTTTAATACTGATGCTGAGTGATGATTTTCCGCTGAGAAAATATAGGATATAATATCCTGCACCAACAACATTTCCTATTACCGTGGCAATTGCCGCACCCGCTATGTTCCAGCCAAATCCTAATATTAGAATCGGGTCAAGAATTACATTTAATAAATTACCGATAAGAGTTCCCATCATGGCTTTTGTTGATTCCCCCTCTGTTCTTATTATATTGGAATAACAGTTGGATATCAACACAAACGGTCCGCAGCATACAACAATCATCAAATAAGTTTTTGCCAAATTCCAAGTATCTGTACTTGCACCCACCAATGATAAAATAGGCTCAATAAAAACAAGCATACAAACTGACATCATAACACCAACTGCTGTACATCCCCACATACAAAACGAGGAAACCTGTTTTGCATATTCCGTTCTACCTTCACCCATAGCTCTTGATATAACAGAAGTACCGCCAATACCAAACATCGTTCCCAACGCCATAAATATTAAAAAAACAGGTGTCGCCAAGGATACTGCTGCTACTTGTAAATCATTATGTGTTTGGCCAATAAAAAAGGTATCTGCCAAATTATAGACCAATACCATCAGCATAGCTGCCATAGCAGGCAATGCGTTTTTGAATACAGCCTCAGATACAGGCGCATTACTGAAAAGTTCCATAGATTTTTTGTTATTCATTCTCAAATCCTCCATATGTATTTCAATTGCTTGCGATTGATAGTATGCGATTGATAAATTTTGTTTTAATGCCTGCGTCAGACAGGCATTCATTTCCTTTGGATAGATTCATTTACTTTTCTAAGCAGTAAGTAAAAGGCATCCCTTTCATTTTCAGTAAGAGAGGATAGGAGTTCTGTTTCCGTTTGCTCCATCTCTGTCTCGGCGTCAGTACAATATTGCACACCTAAGGCCGTGATTTCAACGAATTTCATCCTTTTATCCTCTTTGTCCTCTGAAACAGCTACCAGTTCTTTTTGCTCCAAGCGTGAAATCAATCCGACTGTAGTAGATTGAGCTAATGTAAGCCTTTTTTCCAATTCCTTGAACGAAAGCTTTTTCTCAGGTACATTGATGAGAGTTATCAGTACATTCATCTGCGAAAAAGTTAGTCCTTTTTTCTTCAACTGATTATTTCCACTTTTCTCCAAAATATTATGAATCTGATGAATCAATAAACCACATTTTTCTCTTTGTGCCACCCAATCCCTCCAATCTGAATTCATTATATCACAACTTTCTAAGAAGTCAATAGCAAGCGATTGATTTTAAATAAGCAGCAAAGCGTTTACACCCTGCCGCTTAACTGTTCAAAAACCGTCTTTGCCATTTTGCATTTCCAACAGATATGAAACTCCCATCACCAATTCCCAATGCTGTTTTTGCAAGCATATCTGCCAAATCATTATATTTGTCATTGGAATGTCCTTTTACTTTTATAAACTTCACTTGAAGTTTTGACTTCATTTGCTCATAAAACTCTTTGTATGTACGTGTTCCCTCTTTATTTGTTTTCCATTCACCTGTACACCATTTCTGGATTCCCTCATAATCATAATAAATCACCAGTTTAGAAAAATGATTTTGAACAGCATACCGCATAGCTGCCTCTGATCCTTTAATCTCTCCTGCTACATTTCTCATAGACGCCAATTCTCGATTCTCAAATTTTTCTGCATAATAGGTTTCTTCTCCATTAAAAAGCAGTACCATGCCATAAGAAAATTCTTTTTGGGAATTGTCGTAACTTCCGTCTACATAAGCAATCAATGTATTTTCATCAATTTCCATTTGTTCATTTTGACTGGGATTCATAAACTCCTTCGCTTCATCTAATGTTTGAAAACTCTTGTATTGCGCACTGGAAAAGCCTGATGTCTGTGCCTTGCATTCATCCCATGTCTGATATATTCCGGGCTTTCTGCCCTTTTTTACTGCATAAAATTTTTTTGCCATATTTTCCTTATCCTTTCTGGGAACAATTTGGTCTTATTTTACTATGTCTGCGGTTTATTGTAAATCTCTTTTCCACTAAAAATATAGTTATATAGATATTGCATATATTCAAACATTTTTAGAATCGTCTTTCTGTAGATATTGTTTGCAAAATATGGTATAATTAATTAAAAATTTTGGAATATTTGAATAAATTTTGGAGGTGTCAAATGGCCAAAAAGAAAGTAACAAAAACTACAACTAAGAAAAAAGTCCCAGTGGAAAAAACAATAAAAAAAGCTCCTGCAAAAACATCTGCAGAGAAAGTTGAAATTGAGGCTGTTCAAGAATCAAAAGATGACAAAGAAATAAAAACAAAAGAAACGATATCAGAAGAAATAATCACAGAGGTTATAGAAGAATCGCAGCCCGAAGTATACACAACCCCAAGAAGAAGTGTTGCATTTATAGGTTCAGAATGTTACCCATTTGTAAAAACCGGCGGTTTGGGAGATGTTATGTATGCTCTTCCAAAGGCATTGGTAAAACAAAATTGCGATGTAAAAGTAATTCTTCCTCGTTACAAATGCATTCCTTGGGAATATCAAGAAAAAATGATATACCGTGGATCCTTTGAAATGGATTTATGTGCAGACGGCAGATCCTTCTATGTTGGAATTATGGAATATGTTTGGGATGGTGTTGTATATGACTTTATCGACAATGAAGAGTTTTTCAGCGACGGAAATCCATACACAAATCTTATTGATGACATTCCAAAATACTGCTATTTTTCAAAAGCTGCACTTGCTGCATTAAACTACATGGATTGGATTCCTGACATTATCCATTGCCATGACTGGCAGGCAGCCTTAACACCAGTGTATTTAAGAACATTGTTTGAGAACACAAAACTGGCTTCTGCAAAAACGATTTTAACCATTCATAACTTACGGTTCCAGGGAATTTACAATATCCCTACTATCCAATATTGGTCCGGACTTCCAGATTATGTATTTAACAAAGATGCATTAAAGGAAGGTTATGAAGATGCAAATATGTTAAAAGGCGGATTAACTTATTCTAATATCATTACAACCGTCAGCAATACTTATGCAGGAGAGATTCAAACTCCATACTATGGTGAAAAATTAGATGCTCATTTAAGATACCATTCCAATAAATTAAGAGGTATCGTAAATGGTATTGACTATGATATTTGGAATACCTATACAGATTCCAGATTATATACCAATTATAATCTCAGCAATGTATTGGATAAGAAAAGAGAAAACAAACTTAATTTACAAGATGAGTTGGGACTGGCTCAAGATGAGCATAAATTTGTCATTGGATTAATTTCTAGATTGACAAACCAAAAAGGACTGGATTTGGTGAACTCTATCATTCCTGAAATCATGGATGAGCACACACAAATTGTCATATTAGGAACCGGAGACTCTGTTTACGAAGATTCTTTCAGATATTATGAGAATGCTTACAAAGGAAATGTTTGTTCTAATATCATGTATGACGAAACAAGAGCTCACAAGATTTATGCAGGTGCAGATGCCTTGTTAGTACCTTCGCAGTTTGAACCTTGCGGATTGACACAATTAATTGCCATGCATTATGGTACCATACCGATTGTCCGTGAAACCGGCGGATTAAAAGATACAGTAGAACCATATAATATGTATTTTAATACAGGAAATGGTTTCACATTTGATAATTATGATGCCGGCTTATTATTAGATGCAATCAACAGAGCAAAAACATTATATTTCACAGACCGCTGGCGTTGGGACGAAATGGTTCAACGGGATATGGATAAAAATTTATCTTGGGATAATTCTGCAAAACAATATAAAGATTTATACTTAGAATTAACATGGTAAGGTTACTGATTTTATAAAAAATAAAACTGGAGAAAAAACTCCAGTTTTATTTTTCTATGAATCGTTATTTACTAATCCCTGTCACTTCCTCCAAATAATAAAATCAAACGAAGTAAACTTAGAAGTGCTGCCGCTGCCCCTGCCACATAAGTCAAAGCTGCAGCAGAAAGAACTTTTCTTGTCTGCTCCACTTCTTCTCCATACATAATTCCAGTATTCCCTAAAATCTTTAAAGCTCTGCTGGATGCATTAAACTCTACCGGCAGTGTAATCAACTGAAAGATTACTGCAAAAGAAAATAAAATAATTCCAACATTAATCAATGTCTGATTCATACTAAGGAAAATACCTGCTATAATGAATACCCATGATAAATTTGAACCAAGATTTACAATCGGAACTAAAGCTCCCCGAATCGTTAATGGTGCATACCCCTGCTGGTGCTGTACCGCATGCCCGCATTCATGAGCCGCCACTCCAATTGCTGCAATGGAATCTGAGCCATATGTTGAATCAGAAAGACGCAGCACTTTATTTTTCGGATCATAATGATCTGTCAAATTTCCTCCAACTCTCTCTACGGAAACATCATAAATTCCAGCCTGCCTTAAAATTCGTTCTGCCGCCTGTGAACCTGTCAATCCACAATGGCAGCGTACTCTGGAATACCTGCGGAATGTAGAATTCATTTTAGAAGATGCAATCATCGTAATAATTGCACCGATAATAATTAAAATATAAGTCCTGTCAAAATAAAATCCATATGGGTAATACATAAACATTCCCTTCCTTCTTCATATCTCTGCTAAAAATTATACCGTTAGTATATAACGAAATCAAGAGAGTTTATACTTTCTTTATAGTTCTTTCATATATTGTCATAATTTCAATGCTTTTACAGGACATTCATCTATACATTTCATGCATAAAACACATTCTGTTCCATTTTCTCTTTTTCTTGAATTATTTGTAACATCTACATCCATCATACATACCTTTTTACACTTTCCACAGGAAATACATTTCTTTTCATCTACAGTAATTCGCATATAAGCAAAATAGCTGGCTGGTTTTAAAAATACTGTAATTGGGCAAATATATTTACAAAATGCCCGATTATCTTTTAACATAACTGCAAGTGAAATTCCAACAGCATAGTACAATGTATTCCCAATAATGAAACTCCAAAACATAATTTTATTTAAATTAGGAACATGTAATAAAAATAATGCCCCGACAAATAACAACGAAACACTAAATGTAATATATCGAATATATCCTAATTTCTTTCGTGAACCCTGAGGCTGCTTATATGGCAGTAAATCGAGAATCATTGCTGTCCAGCAGGCATAGCCGCACCATCCTCTTCCAAACAAAAACGGTCCAAATAATTTTGCAACTGCATAATGAATCGTTGCAGCTTCAAATACTCCTAAAAACAAATAATACCAAAAACCTTCTATCTGCATATTTTCATTGCAAATGATTCCCAAGTACACCAGCATATACAAACCAACACCGAACTGAACAACCAATCTTGCATGTTGATATTTTTTTGTATACAAAAATAATCCCAAAGCAAGAAATCCGCCGATATATGTAAAATTAAACAAATAAAAAATGTTATCTAATATCAGCCATAATGAAACAGCTGTTGTCTCAAAAATGAAGAATATAATCATTGACGAAGAATATTTTTTTAATTTTTCCATAGTGCTCTCCTTTTCATATATCATAACATATTATTCTAAAGAAAAACTCCTATATAATAAAAAACCTCTCATTATGCTGTTTTTACATAATGAAAGGTTCCTTGTTCTGCTTGTGCAAAATTATTCATCCCAGTTGTGATATACTTCTTGGACGTCGTCGTCTTCGTCTAATAAGTCTAATGTTTTCTGAATGTTTTTAATGTCATCTTCATTGGTTAATTCCACCATAGTTCCCGGAATCATGGTGACGTTGGCATCTGCCATTGGAATTTCTTCTTTTTCCAGTGCTTCACGTACCTCGCTGAAGTCTTCTGGTGTTGTAAGAACTTCAAAGCTGTCTTCTTCCTCTACAAAGTCCTCTGCTCCTGCGTCTAATGCAATCATCATTAAATCATCTGCTTCCATTTCACAGTCTTCTTTGGATATGATAATCTGTCCTTTTTTCTCAAACATATAGGATACACAGCCCGGTGTTCCAACATTTCCATTTCCTTTGGTAAATGCACTTCTTACATTGGATGCTGTCCGGTTTTTATTATCGGTTAATGTATCAACAATAATAGCAACACCACTTGGTCCATAACCTTCATATGTAATCTGTTCATAATTAACTGCATCAGCATTTCCTGCTGCCTTTTTGATACCACGTTCAATTGTATCATTCGGCATGTTGTTCGCTTTTGCTTTTGCAATGACATCGCGAAGTCTGCTGTTATTATCCGGATCAGGTCCGCCTTCTTTTACTGCTACTGCAATTTCTCTTCCAATGACAGTAAAGATTTTTCCTTTCTTTGCATCATTTTTTTCTTTTTTGTGTTTAATGTTTGCAAATTTACTGTGTCCTGACATCTGTATCTTCCTTCCTTTTCCTTTTTTCTACTTTTACCTGTTTTATCATTTTTTCATGGATATCAATAGATTTAAATGAATATCCCTCATAAATGATTTCTATTTCTTCATTGTCCTCTGGTAAATGTCCCAGCTGATCAATTAAAAATCCATTTAAAGTTTCAATATCATCGGTATGAAACTTAATATTCAGTATTTCTTCAAGTTCTTCCAAGCGGGTGCTTCCTTTTACAACATAAATATCTGCCCATCCAAGTTTCGTAATATTTTTATCTTCTACATCGTATTCATCCAAAATATTTCCTACAATTACTTCCAGCATATCCTCCATGGATACAATTCCTTCTGTCTGGCTGTATTCATCAATAACTACTGCCATATGAATTTTCTTTGTCTGCATTTCTTGAAACAATGCAGATAAATTCATCGTCTGATGTACATAAAACGGCTCTCTGGCAATTTCAGATAATTTTGCTTCTTTTCGATTTAAATACGCATCCATCACATCCTTTAAATAAAGCACTCCAATAATATTATCAATATCATCTTCATACAACGGATATCTGGAATACGGTTCATCAATCATAAGATTCAATACTTTTTCAATTGGCATAGCTGCATCAATGGCAGAAATTTTCTTTCTAGATGTCATTACATCTGTTACGTCCTTATCACCAAATTCAAAAATATTGGTAATCATCTTTGCTTCATCCTCTAAAATTGCCCCCTGCTCATGACCTTCATTGACAATGTTCATGATTTCTTCTTCGTATTCATTATCCTCTTCTTCATCATGTTCCTGCTCTGAAGCTTTTAATTTCTTTTTCTGCTCTTTTAGATTTTCTTTGTATCTCCAGAAAAAACAGCCTGCCGCAAAACCAAGCACAGCTGCTGCCAATAATATCACTAAAAGCATCGAGTCATTCAATTCTCCCATAATTATTTTCTCCTTCTTGCGAAAAATTAAATCCAGGCACAATCATTGTGCTTCTTACAAGGCTTAGATAAATATACCATTTTCGCAGAAAAAGGTCAATGTCTGGCACTTTTCTATGTATCAAGACTTAGGCTGATTCTTAATGCCCGGTCTACTTGATTTAAAAAAGAACAATTTAAATGACAAACCTTTTCTCTAAGCCTGCTTTTATCAATAGTCCGAATCTGTTCCAATAAAATTACAGAATCTTTTTCTAATTGACATCTTCTGCAGTCCAGCGGGACGTGTGTCGGTAATTTTGCTTTATTCATCTTGCTTGTAATCGCAGCACAAATCACCGTTGGACTATACCGGTTTCCTGCATCATTTTGTAAAATAATAACAGGTCGGATACCCCCTTGTTCAGAACCAACAACAGGTCTTAAATCTGCATAAAATATATCTCCTCGCTTAATTACCAAAGCCATCACTCTCCATTTCCTTCTTTATCAGTTTATGAAGAGTATTCACATTTCTTTCAAAAGTATTCAAAGAATTACTTCATTTCTTTCAATTCTCCATTCCGGATATATACCCTTGGCACTCGTTTGCTGATACCACAAACAATTTCATAATTGATCGTTCCTGCAATATCTGCAACTTCTTCTACGGAAATTTGATTGTCTCCATCCGTTCCAATTAATGTTACATCATCCAGAACAGATACCCCTTCTATATCTGTCACATCCACCATAAATTGATCCATACAGATTCTTCCGATAATCGGAGCATATTGTCCTCGAATCAATACTCTTCCTTTGGAAGACAATACTCTTGGATATCCGTCGGCATACCCTACCGGAATTGTAGCGATTTTCGTTTTGCGTGTTGTGATAAATGTATGATTATAGCTGACACCCTCTCCCGCTTCCACCTCTTTTATATGGACAATATGGGTTTTCAATTCCATTGCCGGTTTTAAATCCAATATATCTTTTGCTACTTCATTTGATGGATACAATCCATAGGTAATAATTCCGGAACGAACCATATCCATTCTCCAGTCATCCATATCTATAATTGATGCACTATTGGATACATGTTTCACCGGAATATCAATTCCTTCTTCAAAAAGCCAGCGGATAAATTTATCATATTCCGCTTTCTGTCTGCCGGCAGATGTTTTATCAGCTTCATCTGCACATGCAAAATGTGTAAAAATTCCCTCTATTTTAATATTCGGAAGTTTAGAAATCTTTTTCACAATTTCTAAAGATTCCTTGGTTGGTTTAAACCCAATTCGATTCATGCCAGTGTCTAATTTTATATGAACTTTTGCATCTTTTCCAAGTGCAGAAGCAATTTTCGATAAAGATTCTGCCATTTCAAAACAAAAAACAGTTGGTTCTATTTCATATTGTATCAATGAACTATACTGATATTCTGAAGTATAACCTAAAATTACAATCGGCTGTTTGATGCCATGGTTTCTTAACGTAATTCCCTCTTCCAAAATAGCGACTGCAAATGCATCCACTCCGATTTGATTTAATTCTTTGGCAATCGGCACTGCTCCATGTCCATAACCATCTGCTTTAATAACCGGCATTACTTTCACTTCTGGGCCAATGACTCTTTTTACTTCATTAATATTATGACAGACAGCATCCAGATCAATCACTGCATGTACCCTATAATACTGATTCATGTTTTCCTCCCGTTACATCTTGTATATGTTGTAAAATGTCTGATGCAATCATGCTGTAAGAACCTTTTTCATCTCTTGCCGCATCTCCCGCAAGTCCATGAAGATAAACCCCTCGAATGGCTGCTTCATATACCGGCACCCCGCTGCCCAGAAGACCTGCAATCATCCCTGCCAGAACATCGCCGCTGCCTCCGGCTGCCATTCCGTGGTTTCCACTTTGATTCATATACAGCATTTCTCCTTCTTTTGCTACAACAGTTGCCGCATCTTTTAAAACAACCGTCCCATGAAATTTATTTGCAATTTCTTTTGCTGCCCTGCAGACATCTTCTTTTATATTTTTTATATCTTGATTTAAAAGTCTGGCACCTTCCAGTAAATGCGGTGTCAAAATCAAGCCATATGGATAATCAATTTCCATATGACAATGGCTGATCGTATTTAATCCATCCGCGTCAATCACCAACGGTTTCCTTCCATATTCCAAAATCGTCTCCAGCATTGTTTTCGTCTCCATAGAAACACCCATTCCCGGGCCGAATAAAATACAGTCGCACCAATTTAATGACTCCATTAACTGACTTCTTTCTCCAAATAAACATTCCGGCAGTCTTGTCTGCAAAATATTGCGATTAGAAGCATCTGATAAAATTTTTACCAATCCTGCTCCCATCCGCATAGCGGCTTCTCCTGCAAAGCAGGCGGCTCCAGACATGGTTTCATTTCCAGCAGCCACTAAAATCTTTCCATAACTTCCTTTATTAGAATCAGCTTTTCGTTCCGGCATCAGGTTCTGTTCATTTTCAAACGTAAATGCAGATGCATATTCCTGAATAATTCGTTTATGAAATCCAATGGAAACTAATCTAGTATGACCGCAATAATTTCGTCCCGGATACAAAAGATGCCCTCTTTTATATCCTCCAAAAGTGACCGTTTGGGCCGCCTTCACCGCACATCCTAATACTTTTCCGCTGTCTCCGCTGATTCCGGAAGGAATGTCAATGGCAACGACTGGTTTACCAGATGCATTGATTCTATCAATCACATCCTTATAAATCCCTCCTACATCTCTAGAAAGTCCTACTCCAAAAATACCTTCCACAATCAAATCATATGAAGCAAAATCCATTGTTTCACAAGGTCTATATCCCAGATTATTTAAAATGGAACATTGAAGCTTTAAATCATTTGATGCTTTCTCCAAATTTCCCGTAATCTGATAATCTACCAAATAATCTTGTTCCAAAAGAATTCTGGCAGCCGCCAGTGCATCTCCTCCATTATTTCCAATCCCTGCAATCACAAGAATTTTACTGTTATGGTCGGCATATTCCATCACACAGTCTGCCACAGCTTTTGAGGCGCGCTCCATCAGCACCAAACCGGGAATCCCAATTTCATGAATGGTTTTTTTATCAATATCCTGCATTTCCTGATTTTTTAATACATATTTCATAAACATTCTCCTATTGCAAATGCCTGCACAAAACCGGCTGAATTTGTAATTGACACATGAATCCGGTCAATCTGCTGTTTTTTTGCCAATTCTTCTGCCTTGCCGGAAAGTTTCACATATGGCGCTCCACTTTCGTCCCGCAGCACTTCTATTTCAAATGGTTCCACACCGAAAAAGCCGGTCCCAAACACTTTGGAAACGGCTTCTTTTACAGCAAAATTGCCAGCTAAAGTCGCAGCATGATTCTTTGCATAAGTTAATTCATCTTTTGTAAATATTCGATCCATTCGCCGATGTCTTGTCAGCATTTTCTGAATCCTGTTGATTTCCAGAAAATCTGTTCCTATTCCGGTAATCATCCTTATTCCTCATTTTCTTCCCGGCTATGTATATTGTAAGTCAATGTCATCAAACTTTCTGCAAGATGAACATTCTCTACAGTAACATTTTCCGGCAGATGCAGATCAATTGGAGCAAAGTTCCAAAATCCGCGGATTCCCCATCCTACCATCTTCTTAGCAATCGCAGGAGCCTGATCTTTTGGCAAGGTCAATGCTGCAATCTTAATGTCATTATTCTTAATAAAGCTCTCCATCTCATCAATATCCAGCACTTTAACTCCTCTTACTGAAATACCGATTAGTTTTGGATTTACATCGAATAATGCCATGACTTTATATCCATAGTCTTCATTAAAAGATTGATAGTTCGCCAATGCCTGCCCGAGATTCCCGGCACCTACGATAATCATATCATTTCTTTGATCCAGACCTAAAATCTTTCCAATCTCTGTATATAGATTATCTACATTATATCCATATCCCTGTTGTCCGAATCCCCCAAAGTTATTTAAATCCTGACGTATCTGTGATGCAGTCACCATCATCCGTTCACTCAGTTCCTTAGAAGAAATTCTGGTAATATTTTTGGCCCTTAATCCGCCAAGATAACGAAAATATCTTGGAAGCCGTTTAATTACTGCTGATGAAATATTCTTATTAGCATTCCCCATGTTATTTCCTCCAAACATTTTTTCTATGTACAATTATATAAGATTGTCTAATATCTGTCAATCTTTCCGACACCTTTCCACAATGAAATTATTCCATTTTTTCTAGAAATATGATATTCTATTTTTTAGTGTCTTTATCTAGTTTATAGAAAGGAGCAAACTATGGTTTTATCATGCCAGAACATTTGCAAAACATTTGTGGAAAAACCGATTCTTAACCATATTTCTTTCCACTTAAATGAAAATGACCGCCTTGCAATTATTGGATATAACGGTGCAGGGAAATCAACGCTTTTAAAAATCCTTGTTGGTGAATTAAGTGCAGACGAAGGGGAAATCTCCATGAAAAAAGATGCTTCTCTTGGTTATCTTGCTCAGCATCAGGATCATAGTTTTCATCGAACAATTTTTGATGAACTGCTTTCCGTTAAACAGGAAATTATCGAACTGGATCACCAAATGCGTGTCTATGAACAGGAAATGGAGCATTTATCCGGAGAAGCTTTGGAACAAAAAATGAACCAATATACCAATGCTACTCATAGATTCGAGCAATTAAACGGATTTGCATACAAAAGCGAAATTACCGGAATCTTAAAAGGATTGGGCTTCACAGAAGAAGATTTCAAAAAGCAAATTAATACGTTATCCGGTGGTCAAATGACCAGAGTAGCACTCGGCAAATTATTGTTAAAAAATCCAGACATTCTTTTATTAGATGAGCCGACCAACCATTTGGATGTAGAATCCATCCGCTGGCTGGAAAATTATCTTTCTCATTACAACGGAGCTGTTATTATTGTATCCCATGACCGCTATTTTCTGGACAAAATTGTGAATAAAGTGATGGAAATTGAATTTGGAAAAGCAATGCTTTTTACTGGAAATTATACACAATTTATTGGAAAACGGGATCAAATTAAAGCAATCCGTCAAAAGGAATATGAAAACCAACAGCAGGAAATTAAACACCAGCAGGAAGTTATAAAAAAACTCAAACAGTTTAACCGCGAGAAATCCATCCGGCGTGCAGAAAGCCGTGAAAAGGCTTTAAGCAAAATAGAAGTATTAGAAAAACCTATGGAATACAATGCCGATATGCGGTTATCTATTGAACCAGAAATTATCAGTGGAAATGATGTCTTAACATTAAAAAATATAGAAAAATCTTTTGGTTCCAGACCACTATTCCATCATATCAGTTGTCATATTTTCCGCGGAGAACGTGTGGCACTCATTGGTCCGAACGGAACTGGAAAAACTACTCTTTTAAAAATTATTTGCAAAAAGATCCGTAAAAACAGCGGAACCATTCAATTGGGAACCGGTGTTTCCATTGGCTATTACGATCAGGCACAGGACAATCTGGATGATTCCAAAACAATCTTTGATGAGATTTCTGATACATATCCGGATTTAACCAATACCAAAATCCGAAATACTTTGGCTGCCTTTTTATTTTATGGGGAAGATGTCTTCCGCCCCATTTCATCTTTAAGCGGAGGAGAAAAAGGACGCGTTTCTCTTGCAAAACTTATGCTTTCTCATGCAAATTTCCTAATTTTAGATGAACCAACAAACCATTTGGACATTCATTCCAAAGAGATTTTAGAATCTGCCATGAATCTTTATACGGGAACTATTTTTTACGTTTCCCATGATCGTTACTTTATTAATAAAACGGCAACTAGAATTCTGGAAATTTCAAAAAACGGCTTGACTTCTTATGCTGGAAATTATCAAGATTATCTTTCTCAAAAAGAAAAAGAAATGATAACTGCTGCAGAAGAAAAAGCAGCAGAAATTCCTACGGAATCTAAATTAAACTGGCAGCAGCAAAAAGAGGAACAGGCAAAACAGAGGAAAAGAGAAAATCGTCTGAAAAAAATTGAAGACACCATTACCGGATTAGAAGAACGCCAACAGGAAGTTGAAAACCAAATGGCTCTTCCTGAAATTGCAACAGACGTTGGAAAACTTGTAGAATTAAGCAATGAACAGGCTTCCATTACTGCTTCTTTGGAAGAATTATACGAAGAATGGGAAAGTCTTTGCTAAATTTTCCAAAAAGGTATATAATAAAATGATATAACAAAACACAGGGAGGTTATTATGAAGTTATTATCCTTTGTTGTACCTTGTTACAACTCTCAGGAATATATGCGCCACTGCATTGATACTTTACTTATCGGAGGGGAAGACATTGAAATCTTGATTGTCAATGACGGTTCATCTGATAACACTGCCGCGATTGCAGAAGAATATCAGAAAAAGTATCCAACCATCTGCCGTGCCATCCATCAGGAAAATAAAGGTCATGGCGGTGCAGTTAATACAGGAATCGCCAACGCCAAAGGTATTTATCTAAAAGTTGTTGACAGCGATGACTGGGTAAACGAAACTGCATACAATAAAATTTTAGATACACTTTCTGATTTTTATGAAAAAGGTACGGTGCTTGATATGCTGTTATCTAACTATGTTTATGAGAAACAGGGCGTCAAAAGAAAGACAGTCATCCATTATCGTCATGCAATTCCAAAAGAAAAAGTTTTCCGCTGGGATAATGTGAAACGTTTTCCGTTGGGACAGTATATTTTAATGCATTCTGTAATTTACAGAACTGCACTGCTTCGTGAATGTCAGTTGGAACTTCCAGAGCATACATTCTATGTTGATAATATTTACGTTTACAAGCCACTCCCTTATGTTAAGACTATGTATTATTTAGACGTAAATTTCTATCGCTACTTTATTGGCCGTGATGATCAGTCTGTCAATGAAGCAAATATGATCAAACGAATTGACCAGCAATTTTATGTTACAAAGGTTATGATTGATTACATGTCAGGTTTTCATATAACGAAAAAACCATTGGCACGTTATATGCGCCATTATTTATCCATTATCATGTGTATTTCTTCTATCATAGCAATCAAATCCGGAAAAAAAGAACATTTGCAGATGAAGAAAGATTTATGGAAATATCTTTACGACAAGGACAAGAAGCTTTACCGAAAAATTCGTCACAGTATTGTTGGCTACGCAGTAAATCTTCCAGGATACGGAGGAAGAAAGACAACGATTGGTATCTATAAAGCCGCAAGAAAATTTGTTGGATTTAACTAAGGAAAAGAAGTATATCTTTTTTGGTATACTTCTTTTTTGTTGCCATTTTTTTTGGCTGACGTATTCTATTAATATGATATTCAGGAGGGAAAAATGCTAAAACCTATTTCATTGCAAGTCCATGCAGATTCAGCACACCAGCGTGGCCTTATGGGAAAAGATATTGGTATTGCTTTTCTTGATACCGGACTTTTCCCTCATAAAGATTTTTCTCCAATCAGCCAGCGTATTACAGCATTTGCCGATTTTGTAAATGGCAGAATTTCCTGCTACGATGATAATGGACACGGCACACACATTACAGGCATTGCCGCTTCTTCCGGTCTGATTGGAAATTCATTTCTTGGAATTGCTCCGAAATCCAACATTATTTCCGTAAAAGTATTGGATTCCTTTGGAAATGGTATTCAATCTTCATTTCTACAAGGGCTTGAATGGATTCACCAAAACTACAAAAAATATAACATTCGAGTCGTCAATATTTCCATCGGAACAGCCGACACTGATGCAGATGAATCTTCTAATAAAATGCTGCTTCATGTAAATCAGCTTTGGGATGATGGATTAATCGTCTGTATTGCCGGAGGAAACCGCGGTCCCAGCGGTCAAACCATTACTGTTCCGGGAAACAGCCGTAAAATCATCACCGTTGGTGCCAGTGATGATTCTATGAAAATCATTGGAAACTATCGGTTTTCCCGCAATTATTCCGGCAGAGGGCCTACAAAATCCTGTATTATGAAACCGGACGTAGTTGCGCCGGGAACCAATATCTTTTCCTGCGGTTTCGGGAACCAATATACTATAAAAAGCGGAACTTCTATGGCTGCTCCTGTAGTTTCGGGTGCTATGGCACTTCTGCTGGAAAAGTATCCTTATTACTCAAATAAGAATGCAAAAATGAAACTAAAACACAACTGCGATAAATTAAAAACCCCCAGACACCATCAAGGCTGGGGGCAGGTCAATCTGCAAAAGTTATTAGATTTATAATAAGAATTCGCATAAAATCTGATTACTGATTAGAATTCCCTGTTCTGTCAAAGATAATCTTTGGTTTTTTTCTTTCATCCATCCTTGTTTTATGGCATTCTCTATAACATCTTGATAGAGAGTGTCCAAGGATTGATGAAATTTTTCCTTAAATTCCTGTTTTGAAACTCCTTCTGTTTTCCGAAGTCCTAAAAACATAAATTCTTCTATCTGTGCCTCTATGGAGAGTTCTTCTGCCTGCTGCCAAGGCTTTTCAAAAGTCATAAGCTCCAGATAGTCTTTCATTTTCGATGGATTATCAAAACGTTTTTGATCTAAATAAGAAGATGCATTTAACCCGGCTCCCAAATACGGAATGCCTGACCAATATCCAAGATTATGCCGGCATTCTTTTCCCGGCAGAGAATAATTTGATATTTCATACTTTTCATATCCGTATTCTCCAAGAATCTCTCCTGTCATCGCATACATCTGCACTTCATCTTCCTCCGATGGAAGATCCTGTTCTAATTTTGGATTTTGGGCAAACGGTGTCCCGTCTTCCACAATTAAGCTATATGCTGAAATATGTTCCGGTTTTAAACTGGCTGCAGCCCTAAGAGTTTCTTCATAAGATGTCATCGTTTGTTTCGGTATTCCACTCATTAAATCGATATTGATATTTTCAAATCCCGTCATCCTTGCAAGTTCATAGCTGTTTAAAAAATCTTCATATGTATGAATCCTGCCCAAATAACGAAGTTCCTCTTCTTTGGTACTTTGAAGTCCAAAACTCAACCGCTGGATTCCTGCCTGATAATATTTTTGTAATTTTTGCTGATCAACAGTTCCCGGATTCGCCTCCATAGTGATTTCAATCTTTGGTTCCCATGCAAAATACTCTTTGATACACTCACACAAACAGCAAATATATTCTGCATCTATACAGGATGGAGTACCGCCGCCGATAAATATAGAAGAAAGCATTGTTCCAGAAAGACGTTTTCCCCAAAAACCGATTTCCCGATACAGCTGTTTCATATAAGCATCTATAGTTTCCTTTGATGCTTGAAAAGAACAAAAATCACAATAATTACATTTCTGTATACAGAAAGGGATATGCACATAAAGTTCCATCTTCTTAGTCTTCATCCAGCTTTAACACGCTCATAAATGCTTCCTGTGGAATTTCTACATTTCCAACCTGACGCATCCGCTTCTTTCCTTTTTTCTGTTTTTCCAACAGTTTTCTCTTTCTGGAAATATCCCCGCCGTAACATTTTGCAAGGACATCTTTTCTCATCGCTTTTACCGTTTCACGGGCAATAATTTTGCTTCCAATGGCTGCCTGAATTGGAATTTCAAATAAGTGCCTTGGAATCTCTTCTTTCAGTTTTGAACACATTTTTCTTCCACGTTCATAAGCTGTATCTTCATGAACAATAAAGGAAAGGGCATCCACTTCTTCTTTATTTATCAAAATATCCAATTTTACAAGGCTTGCTGTCTCGTAGCCTTTCATCTCGTAATCCAAAGAAGCATATCCTCTGGAACGTGATTTTAAGGCATCAAAGAAATCATAAATAATCTCATTTAACGGCAGCTCATATCGAAGCAGTGCTCTGGTTTCTTCCATGTATTCCATACCAAGATATACACCCCTGCGTTCTTGACAAAGTCCCATAATCGCACCAACAAATTCAGAGGTTACCATAATCTCTGCTGTTACGATAGGTTCTTCCATATGGTCAATCTCAGACGGATCGGGCAGGTTGGATGGATTTGTCAGTTCTACTACAGTGCCGTCCGTTTTGTAAACTTTATAAATAACACCCGGTGCCGTTGTTACCAAGTCCAAATTATATTCTCTCTCCAAACGTTCCTGTATAATTTCCAAATGCAGTAATCCTAAAAATCCACAGCGGAATCCAAATCCAAGGGCAATGGATGTCTCTGGTTCAAACTGCAGTGCTGCATCATTTAACTGTAATTTTTCCAATGCATCTCTTAAATCCGGATATTTTGCTCCATCCGTCGGATAAAGTCCACAGTAAACCATTGGATTTACTTTCTTGTATCCCGGCAGCGGCTCAGAACATGGATAATTGGCATCTGTAATAGTATCACCAACTCTGGTTCCCTGTACATTTTTTAAACTGGCAGTTACATATCCTACCATTCCAGCAGAAAGTTCATCGCAAGGGATAAACTGCCCTGCACCAAAAGTTCCGATTTCCACGACTTCTGCTGACTCTCCAGTAGCCATCATCTTCATCTTCGTACCAACTTTTATCGTTCCTTCTTTAATTCTCGTAAAAATAATAACTCCTTTATATGCATCATAAATACTATCAAAAATCAATCCCTGCAGCGGTCCTTTAGGATCTCCTTTTGGTGCCGGAATCAGCTGAACGATCTGTTCTAATACCTGTTCTACATTCAATCCGCTTTTCGCCGAAACAAGCGGTGCATCCTCTGCATCAATTCCAATAACATCCTCAATCTCTGATTTTACCCTTTCCGGTTCTGCACTTGGCAGATCAATTTTATTAATTACCGGCATAATTTCCAAATCATGATCCAGTGCAAGGTAAACATTTGCCAAAGTCTGAGCTTCAATTCCCTGTGCCGCATCTACGACAAGAATCGCACCTTCACAAGCCGCCAGACTTCTGGATACCTCATAGTTAAAATCCACATGTCCCGGTGTATCAATAAGATTAAAAATATATTCCTCTCCGTCCTCTGCTTTATATACAATACGTACTGCCTGAGATTTGATGGTAATTCCTCTTTCTCTCTCTAAATCCATATTATCCAGAACCTGCTCCTGCATTTCTCTATCTGTCAATGTCCCTGTCATCTGAATAATACGATCAGCCAAAGTTGATTTTCCATGATCGATATGTGCAATAATACAAAAATTCCGAATCTTACTCTGATCGATAGCCATAAGTTCCTCCTAAATACATCAAGTACGCCCGGCTGTCTGCCTTTCACGGCGCTAATTAGTTTATTATAGCACACTACTTAACAATTCAGCAAGTAAACTCATGGATGCTTTTGCCTGTTTTACCGTATTGTTTTGCGCCCCTACCTCTACCAGCAGGCTCCTTCCCCGATAATGCAGATTATAGCGGTATCCTTTCATATAAATCTTTCTTGTGAATCCTGGATATTTTTTCGCAGCCTGCGCCTGCAGCTGAAGACTAAATGCCATATTGGTCTTTTTATTCGGATTTTTCAAATATGGAATATCTCCATTTTTTGCCGTTCTGCTGACACCATTAAAAAACATAATCTGTGCCATCTTCGTACCATTTTGTATTGTAACAAGTTTTGTACTTTCCTTGACTCCATCCCTGTGAAGATCAATAACAACTTGAATTCCCGGATATTTCTTTAAATAGCGTTCAATAGCTTCCGCTGCATAATTATACGCCTTTGAACGTTCCTCTTTCCCATTTCTCATATCATAGACACTGCGGTCATGAATGACACTGATTCCTTTTTCCTTCAGTTTATTTGTCAATTCATCTCCGACACCAATGACTGTATCTCCTTTCTTTCCACGGCGGCTGTCTTTATATTCTTCGCTTCCATGTGTATGATAAATGAGTACCTGCGGTGATGTTGTTTTTTTCAAGCTTAAATCCATATTTAACAGTACCTTTCCATTGATTTCACTGTTGGTAACCATGGTGGTACTGTCTACTTGATAAATATGCTTTCTCAAATATACTGGATTTTCCCATTTCTTCAAATGAAATTTCTCATTTTCTTTTGCCACTTCTTCTACTTTTCCATCGGTTGCTTCATCGTCTTCAAAATGATAATACTCTTTTGATACTAAATCTGCTCCCGATGTCTTTTTATAATCCTCACTGTATTTTAAAACCGGCACTACATCATTTCGATAAGTTGTAATAATACCAGATAAGACTGTCCCATAAACAGGCTGGCGCTTTTTATGCCATAACGGGAATAATCCTTCCACCAATCCATTGTAATAATCATAAATTGCTTCTGATGCAAATTCCTGATTCCAAAACATCTGTATTACAAAAAAAACAGCAAACAAAACGATACAAAGATTCATGATAAGTTTCTTCTTTTTTTCCATACTTCCATTTTATTCATAATTCCCGTGAATATGCAGTAATTGATTAATTCCCTCGGAAATCGTATAACTGATTCGATTCATGGACTCATCAATATTTTTTGGTGTTACATGCATGGAAATAAATTCTTCATCTAAACGTGCATAAGCCTTTTCCTGATCTTTAGCTTCCAGCAAATCATTGATAATGGCTGGAACAGAAATCACCGTTGGTACTCCAACTGCCAAAACCGGAATCCCAACCGTATGTTTTGTAATTTCATTCCGATGATTTCCCACTCCGGAACCCGGTGCAATTCCAGTATCACTGATCTGTATGGTGCGGTTTAGACGATTGGAACTTCTGGCCGCCAAAGCATCAATGGCAATCATAACATCCGGTTTCGTTTTTTCTACTAAAGCTTCTAAAATCTCACTGGTTTCAATCCCTGTCTGCGCCATGACTCCCGGAGCGATTGCACTTAATTCCATGGCAGAATTCAATAACCCCTCTTTTTTTAAATGCCTTGTCACATAAAGGTTTTCTACAACTTTAGGTCCCAGTGAATCCGCTGTTACCCCTGCATTTCCAAGTCCCGCTACTAAAACTTTGGCATTTCTAGGAATTAAGTCTTTTAAATTTAAAAACAGCGCTTCACTCATTTCCCGATGAAATCCGCCGTCATTTCTTGCCAAATCTTTTGTCTCAATGGTAATATATTGACCTTTCGGCTTTCCAAGAGCCTCTTCTCCCTTTTTATTTTTAATAATAATTTTTGTCTCTTTCATATGATTGGAAGTATCAATTCTGGTCTTTACCGTAACTCCAGACAACAAAGATTCTTCTTCCATTTCTTCTTTTAATTCCAAAGCTAAATCCGTACGGTTCTGCATCACATTTCTCCTTTTTCCCTTAGTATTGTATTTTTGAAAAAAATTATGTGATTTTTGAATTAGAATATTGACAAATTCTACATTGTTCTATAAAATATAACAGTATGTTTGTCTATGGCTTAACCGTGTCTCGCTGTAGATGAATACCGAAACGAATAAATAAATGAAATTATTATATTGGAGGTGCCCACATTGGCAAACATTAAATCAGCAAAGAAAAGAATCAAAGTTATTGAAACAAAAACAGCAAGAAATAAAGCTATTAAAACAAAAGTAAAAACTTACATTAAAAAAGTAGAAGCAGCAATCGCAGCTGGAGACAAAGCTGCAGCAGACAAAGCATTAACTGCATGTATCGCAGAAATCAATAAAGCTGCATCTAAAGGAATTTTCCACAAAAATACAGCTTCTAGAAAAATCTCTCGTTTAACAAAAGCTGTAAACAAAGTAGCTTAATTTTATATTATATAGATTAACAAAAAGAAGAGCAGCCGTCAGCTCAATGTCATTAAGTTAAGATGACAAATCAAGATCTCTATATCAGAAGTGATATGGAGGTCTTTTTTTCTGTAACAAAGGATTGACAATGTTTATGATTTATGTGGCCGCTTTTGCTATTGAAATCATAACCCATTCTCTTAAAAAAGTGATATCTGATTTAGCTGCCAATCCTTCACTCTTTCTCAGAAATCCGGATGTTGATTTTTCTAGAAACAGGAAAATTGATTTTAACGTAAATACTCCTTTAACCGCACCTTTCATAACCTTAATTTTTTAAACAGCTTTTTTCTTACTTCCATCCCTGACTGTTGCTGTAAATTGTCACCGTTTTCTCTTTGTTATTTTACGTCATATACGCCGGCAAGTATGACTGACCAGAACATAGAGTTTTTTCGTCTTTTTAAATAATACCCACGAAGCTGAGAAAGAAAATAAGTCTGCCCACACCTCCAACCTATTGGAACTTAATCAAAATGGTAATGTGATTCTTTGTAATATCCATACTTTTCCAGATTAAAATCGGATTTGCTTAATGATGGCAGCCCTTTTGTATTGTAAACATATACTCCCGGCATCATTTCTTTGGCTCCTTTTTTACCAATCAGGAATGCATAGTATCCACCTGCATCATCATTTAATTGTGCATCCACAATATACCATTTACCTCTCATCTTTACCATATTCCATTGATGAGATGGGTTCATTGCCTTTTTATTAGCATGTACATATTTACATGGAACTCCTGCACCATCACATAAGGCTTTCAACGCTCTCGCATAACCGGAACACTGTGCTTTTTTATATTTTAAAGCACCTAATGCCGTATTTGCATACTTGACATTCCATCCCTTCGTCTGATAAGAACAAATCGTACATAGATAATCATGTGCATTTAACAATTTTTCAAACTGTGTATAATTTGGCTGTGTATAAACATTTACAAAATTTGCAACCTTATCTTTGACAGTCTTCAACTGCTTTTTTGATAATCTTGGACCATAAACAGATCCCTTTTTATAATTCCCCGATACTTTCACCTTTGTGATAAGATTACTTTCTACAGTACCGGATGCAGTTTTTGCTTTCACCTTATAATAATACGTTTTTGACTCTCTGATTTTCTTATCCACGTAACTTGTCTTTGAAGCGGATAATGTTTTTAGCTTCTTGTATGATCCTTTCTTCTTCTTTGAACGAAAAACCGTATAATTTTTACTATCTGAAAGCTTTTTCCATTTCAAAGTAACACTCGAAGCTTTCGCAGAAGATATACGTAGATTTATGTGTGGCAGTTCACTAGCACGCACACTAAACCCAGAAAACAAAACCATACAAAAAACCGTTACATTCGTTAACAACAACTTTTTCATATAATCCTCCTCGTCTGCTCTTCTTATATCATTTTCATCCACTTCATCAAATATTCTTTTTCTCCAGTTTCTTCTTCCCTCTGCTCTCCTAGAATTTGAAAGCCTTCTCTTCTATAAAATCCAAGCGCCGATTTATTTTTCTCATAAACATGCAGTACCAGTTCATCCTGAATTTCTTTTATATCATCCAAAAGCATCTTTCCAATTCCTTGGGAACGGTACTTTTCATCTACAAAAATTCCTGCAATATAATTTCCCATCAAACCAAGGAATCCAAGAATTTTTCTCTCGTTTTTCCAGACAAACAGTTCCGCTTGAGGCATCATTGTTTTTACTTCCTCAAAATGAAACATCCAGTAATCTTTAGAAATAAAGTCATGTGCCTGCAGATTACTTTCAAACCACAGTTTCATAATATCATCTAAATCCTTTCCTTCAGACACCGAAACAATTTTCTCTATCTTTCCTTGCATACGTCAACCCAGTTCTTATAATTTGAATATTTCTCAAGTTCCGGAATGGTAAGTTCAATAGCGCTGTTTCCGCTTCCACATGCCGGAAATACCGTTTCAAACCGCTTTAAAGATTCATCCAAATAAATATCTACACCCTCATTTACTGCAAAAGGACATACTCCCCCAACGGCATGTCCAATTAAATCGGCTGCCTGTTCCTGAGTCATCATTTTTGCTTTTTTCCCAAAATATTTTTTGTATTTCGCATTTGCAATTTTTACATCTCCTGCTGTCACAATCAAAATCGGCTGTTCCCCAGCCAAAAATGAAAGAGTTTTTGCAATTCTTGCCTCCTCACAGTGCAATGCTTCCGCTGCAAGTGCCACTGTAGCACTGGATTCATCCAGTTCTTGTATGCGGTCTTCCATATGAAATTGTTGAAAATATGCTTTTACTTTCTCGATAGACATAATGTTCCTCCTATCGGCTGAATTCAATTAATAGTAACTCTACTCCTACTCTATCACTGATGATACCACTTTTAATCTGCTCTTCTGTTTTTGCACATGCCTCTACCATTTGATACAGTGTATTCATTTGAAATAATTTCGCTTGATCCTTTAATTTTCCAACAACAAATGGTGGTACTTTTATTTTTTTTGCAATTGTTCCATTGTTATTTCCACGGCTGTCTAAATCTTTTACCTGTATCAATTGGTTGCACTGCCTTACCAAAAGTGCCAGAATTCCAAACGGTGATTCTTTCAACTCAATCAAATCATAATACAACGTTAATACCTTATCTCTCTGTTTTTTGGCAATTGCCTCCAGCATAACAAAAATCTGATTGGTAGTCTGAGATGATGTCAAGTCTTCTAAATCTTTCTGTGTAATCTCTGCCCTGCTGTCTGTATAAGAAATCAGCTTTTCCAACTCATTTTTTAAAGTGAACATATCAGAGCCGCATCGATAAAGAAAACTCCGAAGCGTCTTAGGAGACATCTGCTTTCCTTCTTTTTTTAATAAGGACAAAATCCATTTTCCTAAATCTTTTTCATTGGCTGCTTCAAAAGATACTGCATGTCCTTCTTTTGAAAGATATTTATAAATCTTTGAACGCTTATCCACCATATCTTCAATGAAAATCATCACTGTCGTATCCGCACATTCCTTCAATTGCTCCAGAAATGCATCATTTGCCTTTTTCCCAAGCCCCGTTTGATCCAAAATAATTAAACGATGATCACTAAAAAAAGGAAGGGTCTTTGCAAGTTCCGTTACTTCTTCCGGATCTGTCTTTTTGCCTTCAAAATACGAATAATTTATTGTGTCCTCTGGTGAAATTAACGCTTTATAAAGCTGTTCTTTCATCTGGGAAACCATATATTTTTCACTTCCATAAAACAGATAAAATTTCGGATATTCATTCTTCTTTATATGTTCTAAAATCTTTTTCATAAAATGTTTGATGTCTCCTGTCATTGATATTTCATGTCTTAGAATTATATCATATAAACATCTTTTTGTTAATCAATCCATCACTTCTTCCAATGTAACTGCCCCCTGCTGATCGGTTCTTTTTACTCTACTTCCATACTTTCTAAGCCGTTTCAGCACCTCTTCATGTGGATGCCCGTACCGGTTCTTTTTCCCACAGGAAATAACCGTTAATTCAGGCTTTGTTAATTTCAAAAACGTTTCCGAAGTTGAATTTCTAGAACCATGATGAGCAATTTTTAAAATCTCTGTCTTTTGCAGCCCGTCCTTTAACAATATTTCTTCTCCTTCTTTTTCCACATCCCCGGTTAGCAGCAGCTTTCTGCCAATCATCTCTCCCTGTAAAACAATGGATGCTGCATTTTTTTCTAACTGACTGTTTGCTTCCGGATGCAGAACTTTTAATGAAAAATCTTTTCCATAAATTTTCTTTCCTTTGGATAAATAGAATAATTTCGTTCCATTTTTTATCGCTGCCTTTTCAATTTTTTTATATGCAGTATCTTTGGAAATCTTAGGCATTCCTAAATACTCAATTTTTCCCATTCCCAGCAATTCTAAAATCCCTGAATAATGATCTGCATCCATGTGTGTGATAATTGCTATTTTTATTTTTTGATAACCACAGTATTTCAAATATGGTAAAACCCGGTATCTTCCAATATGTTTAACACTGCTGCTTCCGCCGTCTACCATAAACATTCCTCCGGCAGTTTCTGCCATCATGCAGTCTCCTTGCCCTACATCTAAAAATGTAATATTTCTTGGCTGCATCATTGGAATCACTGTCATCAGCAAAATTCCTGCATAAATTCCAAGAATCCGGATATGAAATCCTATTTTGATATCTTTTTTCAAACTTAATAGAAAAATAAAATAACAAATACATACCCAAAGAAATGGAACTTTTCCAACCGTCCATAATCCATAATCCTGTTTCGATATCCATATTACAATCTGAAACATCCACTGCACCATCCGGTGAATTGGCAATACTGGAAACCAAACAAATAACAACGTCATAGAAAATGCTGCGGATGCTATCGGAACTGCAGCCACATTTGCTAAAAAAGATAAGATTGGTGTTTCATACTGTAAATAAATTGTCACAGGAAGCATTCCCATTTGTATAGCCATAGGAAATACCATTCTCTTTTTGATCTGTCCCTGCATTCCGTTCCATTCCGGCTCGATTTGCTGAATACAGCCAATGGCCAAAACCGCTGTAAATGACAAAATAAATCCGCTGTCCCAAATGTAAAACGGACGTCTGGTTAAAATAACAATTCCTGCGAACGAAGCGGAAGATAAAATATCATAAGATTTCCCTAAAATTTGTGACAAAAAATACACACCAAGCATAAGAAATGCCCGAATAGATGATACTGATAATCCTGTAAGTATACAATAATATCCTGCAGTGAAAATTCCTGCAAAAGAACTTATACAAAAATTAAATCCTATTCTCCGAAATATTCGATAAATACCTCTTCCTGCCAATGAAATATGGAGGCCTGATACAGCCAATAAATGAATTAACCCGCTTTCTTTAAAATCATCTTTTTGTACATCACTGATTTCTGATTTATCTCCTAAAAGCATTCCCTGTACAAAAGATACAGCTTCTTTCCCATATTGTTGATGAATCTGTTTTTTTATAAATTGCCTTGTCTGTACCACTCCAATGGATATATTTTTTGAACTATAATCTAAGATTTGAATTTGATCTGCAAAAGATATGTAATAGATTCCTTTACTAAAATAATAATTTTTCGATGAAAACTGTCCGGGATTTGAAGCCGCCTCCTGCATCTCTATAGAAGCCCATACTTGAATTTTGTCACCGGGATAAATAATTTCATTTCCGGAATAATACAAAATTATTTTTCCCTCCATGCCATCTCTTTTTAAAATGCAGGCTGTTCCTTTTTCTCTTTCTATTGTGTCTATTACCTCTCCTTGATATTTTTGTAAAGAAACAGATTTTATTTGTTCTATTTCACGATCCGCTGCCGCATTTTGAATAAAGAAAAGACAGACTCCAAAAACTATCCCCACCAGTATCAAAAGATATCTTCGATCCTTTTTTACAAGAATCAAAAGAATCATGCCAAAAAAAATAGAATAAAAAACCGCTGATGCGGACATCCCATTCCACACAGCGGCCATCCCGGATAAATATCCGGTAAATATAAGAACCATCGGTCTTTTTTTCATAAATTACTTCATCGGCAATTCTCCAAACACAAAACTATCGCGTCCCAATGCTCCCATTGCCTTTCCATCCGTATCCAGCATAGCCTGACCGGAAATTGAAAAAGACACATAATTGATTTCTTTTATTTGCGTCAATGTATACACAATCCCTGCACGACAGATTAAATCTTCGTTCGCTTCTATTTTCTTATATCCTGTAGAAAAATCAACTTGAACCACATTACTGCTCACCGTTACATTATTCATAATAACACGCTCTGGAATTGCAGACTTGTATTCACTGTCCTCACGGATTTTCTGCATTTCTTTTAATAACATTTCAACTTTTTGCTGAGGATTGCTCTTTAAATTTATATCCTTCTTTACAGAAACCAAACGGGTGCAATCGTTATTTGTATAATAAATTGCCACTCCTTCTTGATTTGAACGTTTGCTTGTTTTCTTCTCTGAACGGCATCCTGTAAATACAGCCATAAGACACACGCAGCACAAGAAAGCAATACTGATTTTTCTTCTCTTCATGTCAACCTCCTATGCCTTGTATTTCAGAGGGATTCTCATAGTAAACGTTGTTCCTTCTCCCACTTTACTGTAAATCTTAATTTCACCTTTATGCATTAATACAGCATTCTGGGTAATTGCAAGTCCTAATCCTGTTCCTCCGGTATCTCTGGATCTGGCTTTATCTACCCGGTAAAAACGGTCAAATACCTGATCTTGACAGTCCTCTGGAATTCCTACACCTGAATCCGCAACCTTTACATAAAAATATTTATGGTCTGCATTCAGAGTCACACGAACCCATCCATCATCTTTATTATACTTAATGCCGTTTTCAATCAAATTCGATAACGCCAAAGTCAGTTTCACTTCATCAATTTCTGCTGTTACCGGACGGAAACTTTCAAAAATCAGCTCAATATTACGCTGACTGGCAATCGGTTTTAACCTTTTCATAATAATTTCCAGCAATTCATTAATATTTACATTGGCAATCTCCAATTTTGCTGCTTTTTTATCCATCTTAACCAAGGACAGTAAATCAGAAATAATTACATTTTCCCTGTCAATCTCTGCCACCATATCTTCCATAAACTCACGATATAATTCCGCTGGAACTTGATCTCCCTGCTGTAAAAGCGAATCCGCTAAAACTTTCATAGAAGTCATCGGTGTTTTCAGCTCATGGGATACATTTGATACAAATTCCTGTCTGGAATCCTCCAATGTCTGCATCCTTGAAAGAATTTCATTGAATCTATGAATAATGTGTTTAATTTCCGTAAATCCAACTTCCGTTACTGATTCATCTTCATGCCCTGCAGCAATAAAATCTACGTCCTTCTGGATTTTCCGTAAATCTTTCGTCAAAAAATAACTCAACACAAACGAAAATGATAAACCAAAAATGATAAATGCTACCAGCAGCATATTTCTTCTGCGGCTCATCTCTGCACTAGCTGATATTATATCTTTTTGTGGAATCGTTGCCATCACTGCTCCAAGAACCTTTTTTTTTCCTTGGATTTTTGAAACAATCGGAATCATCACTTCAATATAAGAACCCTTATCACCAACAACCCTTTTCTTCTTTCCTTCCATGATATTTCGTATATCTTTATTTAGGAAAAATTTATCTTGAAAGTCTGTGCGGGTATCTTTGATAATCTTATAATTACTTTTTATGACAATAATCCGCCCTTTCATATTTGCAGCAAGTTCATCTGTCTGGGTAGAAAGAGAGTTGGAGCTGTCATCTAATATAAAGTCAACCCCAACTACCTGATTCCCCAGCCATTTACACTGGTTCTCTATACTGTCGATCTTCTGATCCAATGCCTTTTCACTATATCCGTCATTCAAAAACTTACTGAACAACACAGAAATAAAAACTGACAGGGCAAACACAGTAATAAAAATCGTAAACTGCATACTATGTAAGAAGGCGAATCTGTCCTTCTTACGCTTGAAAATAGTAACCTACCCCCCATTTTGTATGTACATAATCCGGCACTCCCGGATTCACTTCGATTTTTTCTCTTAATCTTCGGATATGAACATCTACTGTTCTTGCATCTCCCGGATAATCATATCCCCAAACCGTATTCAGAAGATCTTCTCTGCTGTACACTTTATTCGGATGGAACACAAGCAGTTCTAAAAGATCAAATTCTTTTGCTGTCAAATTCACTTCTTTGCCGTGAATATGGACTCTCCGGCTTTCACAATCAATTTTCAGTCCTCTGCTTTCTACAACTTTTGGAGAATCTTCCACTGGAGCATCATGGTGAGTACTTCGGCGCATGATGGCTTTAATTCTGGCTTTCACCTCTAAAATATTGAATGGTTTTGTAATATAGTCATCCGCACCATATTCTAAGCCAAGAATCTTATCCATATCTTCTCCTTTGGCTGTCAGCATAATAATCGGAACATTAGAAAATTCACGAATCGCCTGACATACTTCAAATCCGGTTAGTCCCGGCAGCATAACATCTAAAAGAATGATATCATATGCCTTTTCTTTTGCCATCGCCAGCGCTTCTTCTCCGTCATAGGCACAATCCACCTGCATTTCATCCTGCTCAAGGCTGAACTTAATTCCCTTTACAATTAGTTTTTCATCATCAACAACCAATACCTTTCTCATGTCTTACACCTCTATATTTATATTGTTATATTACCTTTCAACTTATTATAGATTCCCTCTTTAATCCCCTGGATCTTCATAATATCTTCGGTATTTGAAAAAGGACCATGTTCCTCTCTGTAAGCAATAATGGACTGAGCTTTGGCTTCACCGATTCCCGGCAGTGACATCAATTCTTCTTTGCCTGCAGTATTAATATTAATCTTGCCGGCATCAGATTCCGCTCTCTCTTTTTGGGATGAGTTCTTCTGACTGGCTTCAGTTTTCGATGGAATGTATATCTGCTGACCGTCTTTCATCTTCTGCGCTTGATTAATACTATCCGGAGATGCTTTAGAGGTTAATCCTCCTGCCGCTTCCACTGCTGATACAATTCTTGCATCTTTTGGAAACTTATACACTCCCGGATGCTTCACCTGTCCACAGATATAAACGTAAATTTTGGACACTTCCGAAGACGTACTGGCCGCCGCCGTCTTCTCCTGTCTGACTGTTACATCTCTTCCTCTGGAACATCCTGCTGTGAAAATAAAAACCATCAGTAAAATACTAATCTTTCGGACTCTTTTTAACAACGTAAACCTCCTGGTCATTACAAAGAGTTCGGAACATGCAAATCTTACTGCTATTATAACGAAAATAATAATACTTTACAAGAGATATTTCTCCCTCTCTATCTATGATTTCCATTTAAAAATCACCATACCCGCAACAAATAAAACTACACCTATCAATTTTACCCATTGAAATCCTGTTTTTTCTGTGCCAAACAATCCAAAAACTTCTATTAAATAGGATACCACGGTTTGTGATGCAACAATCAGCATCGCAGACTGTGCAGGCCCCAGTGCCGCAATACTTTTAATAACTGTAAACGTAATCCCCGCTCCCATGATTCCCCCAAGAAGCAGATATTTTGGTGTCACTTTTGTAAGCATCATAAAACTCTGGCTGCGCTCTGTAAATATCCATATGAGAATACACGCAAGAAATCCTGTAAACTGTACAAAAGAACTGGTAGTCCATGTACTGCTTTGTTTTGTGACTTCTGTGTTAAAAACTCCCTGTACACTCATTAATGCACCGGAAATTAATGCAATGATGAATCCAAACATAAAAAAACCTCCATTTCAAACTAAGAATTCCATTTTATATAATCTTAGTTTTTCCATGAAGATTTTTTCTATTCATTTCAATTAAAAGCAGTCTTTTAAAATGGTTATCATTTCATCTACATGTTTTTTTTCAATCACCAGCGGCGGCACAAAACGGATAACATTATTTCCTGCTGAAATAAGAATCAAACCTTTTTCTAATGCCTTTTTCACAATATCACCCACCGGCTTTTCCGGAGCAAATTCTAATCCCTGCATAAGAGCAATTCCGCGATGTCCTGTAATAAAATCATAGGACTCCTTCAATTCTTCCAGTTTTTCAAAAAGATATTTCCCAACTTCTTTTGCGTGTTCCGGTATTTTCAATTCTTCAAACTGATCAAAAACTGCATTCACTGCTGCACATGCAAAAGGATTTCCTCCATACGTTGTTCCATGGTCTCCCGGCACTAAAGCTCCGTCTGCTTTTTCATTGACAACAAAGGCCCCTACAGGAACCCCGCAGCCAAGTGCCTTTGCCAAAGCCAGCACATCTGGTTTTACACCGTAAAGATCATGCGCAAACATAGAACCGCAGCGTCCCATTCCGCATTGTACTTCATCAAAAATCAGCAAAATATCTTTTTCATCACATACTTTTCGTAAACCTTGTAAAAATTCTTGATCCGCGGGATAAATACCGCCTTCTCCCTGCACAACCTCACAAATAATACCACATGTTTTATCTGTAATTTTGGAAACAACATCTTCCAAATTATTAAATTCTGCAAATACTGCCCGCATCTCTTTTGGGACAAAACCTTCTTGATAATGCGGATTTCCTGTTACCGATAAAGCTCCTTCACTTCTTCCATGAAACGAATGATTCATAGCAATAAACTCATAATCTTTGGAAGAATCTTTCTTATAAGCATATTTTCTTGCAACCTTCAACGCACCTTCAATTGCTTCTGTACCACTATTTGTAAAAAATACTTTTTGCATATTTGCTGCTTCCACAATCTTTTTTGCAGCTTTTACGGCAGGTACATTATAGTACAAGTTTGATGTATGGATTAACTGGTCAATTTGATATTTTAACGCATCATTGTATGCTTTATTTCCATAACCTAACGCAAAAACAGCAATCCCTGCACCAAAATCTAAATATTTTTTTTGGCCTACATCGTAAAGATAGACGCCTTCTCCTTTTTCAAAAACGACAGGGAACCGATTGTATGTTTTTAATATGTACTTTTCTCCCTGTGCCATATATTCATTTTGTGTCATAGTCCCTCCTAAAATAACGGTTTATCAAATAACGGCTCTTTCAAAATCGCAGTTCCGATACCCTTTTCGGTAAAGAATTCCAGCAGCAGACAATTTTGAACACGTCCATCCAAAATATGAACTCTGGCAACTCCATTTTCAATGGCCTCAATACAGTTATTTAATTTCGGAAGCATTCCTCCGCCCACAACTCCATTGTCAATAAATTCTCTTGCCTGTGACAAATCCATTTCAGAAATTAAGGTTGATTTATCTTCCGGATCTACAAATACACCTTCTATATCTGTTAAAAATACCAGTTTTTCCGCATTTAATGCAGAAGCTACTGCACAAGCCGTATCATCTGCATTGATATTATACCCTTCAAAATTTTCTCCCAATCCAATTGGTGAAATAACTGGTACAATATCATCTTCAATCAATGCTTCCAAAAGGTCTGTATTGACTTCTGTCACTTCTCCTACATAGCCTAAATCTTTTCCAGGCATCTCTTTTTTCTTTACGCGTATCATTTCTGCATCTTTTCCAGATAATCCCACAGCTCTAATTCCCATTTCTCCCATCATGGCAACTAACTGCTGATTTACTTTAAATAAAACCATTTCTGCCACTTCCATGGTTTCTTTATCTGTCACACGCAGTCCATGATAAAATTCCGGCTCTTTTCCAGACATACGAACCCATTTACTGATTTCTTTGCCCCCGCCGTGAACAATAATCGGCTTCATACCTACTAATTTCAGAAGTGCCACATCACGAATGACACTTTTCTGTAAATTTTTATCTTTCATTGCACTTCCGCCATATTTTACAACTACATAGCAATTATTAAATCTGCGGATATATGGCAGTGCTTCAATTAAAACTTTTGCTTTTTCCTGTGATTCTTCAATCAAATCCATTTTTTGTTCCATCATCTTTCTCCTTTATTTTTATGATCTGTAATCTGCATTGATGCTCACATAATCATGTGTCAAATCACATCCCCATGCAGTTGCCTCACTTTCTCCATTATGTACATGAATATCCGCAGTTACCACATCCTCAGATAAAATTTTCGTAGCTTCATCTTCCGAGTAATCTGTTGCAATACCGTCTTTTACAATCTCAATACATCCTGCTTCACTTTTTAATGTAATATCAACTTTCTCTGGATCAAAATCAACGCCGGAATACCCCAATGCACAAAGAATTCTTCCCCAGTTGGCATCTTTCCCATAAATAGCCGCTTTTGTAAGACTGGAGGTCACAACAGATTTACTCAAAATCTTTGCATTTTCCTTTGTATCTGCTCCTGCTACGTGTACCTCAAACAATCTGGTACATCCTTCCCCATCTGCTGCAATCTGTTTTGCAAGAGACTGATTTACAAAAAGCAGTCCTTCTTTCAATGCTTCATAACCTGCATTCTTTTCTGTAATTTTTACATTTTCAGCCATGCCATTTGCCAAAACAAACACCGTATCATTGGTTGATGTATCTCCGTCTACGGAAATCATATTAAAAGTATCTTCAATCAATTCTCTTTGCAGCTCTAGTAATAATGTTTTATCAATTGCCGCATCTGTTGTAATAAAACCAAGCATGGTTCCCATATTTGGATGAATCATCCCAGAACCTTTACACATACCTCCAATAGTAACTTCTTTTCCATCAATTTCTACCACAACCGCTGCTTCTTTCGGTTTTGTATCTGTGGTAAGAATTGCCCACGAAGCATCCTGACTGCTTTGACGATCATGTTTTAATTCTGGAATCAGCTTCCGGATTCCCTCTTCAATCACTTCCATTGGAAGCTGCTGTCCAATGACTCCTGTAGAACCAATGGCTACTTCTTCTGTTTCCAGCCCTAAAAGTTCCGCTGCCAGTTTCGCTTCTTTTTCTGTATTTTCATATCCTTGATTTCCAGTACAGGCATTGGCAATTCCTGTATTGACTACCACTGCACGAACCGTTTCCTGTTCTTTTACAAGTTTTTGTCCCCAAAGAACAGGTGCTGCCTTTACAACATTTCTTGTAAAAGTTCCTGCAATCACTGCTGGCTGCTCACTAAAAATCATTGCCATATCTTTATTCGTTTTTCCCGGTTTGATTCCTGCCCGAAGTCCTGCTGCCAGAAATCCTTTTGGAGAAGTCACTCCGCCATCAATTATTTTCATATTTTCTCCTTCTATCATCCTATGGAAACATTGGTACTAATTCCAATCCTTCGTTTTCTTTTAATCCAAACATAAGATTCATATTTTGTACTGCCTGTCCTGCAGCTCCTTTTACAAGGTTATCCATAGCTCCCATCATAATGATTCGATTGGTTCGTTTATCAATTTTGAAGTTCACATCTACATAATTGCTGCCTTCTACCCATCTGGTTTCCGGGCATACATCCTTATCTAGAACACGCACAAAATATTCATCCTTATAATAAGAATCATAGACTGCTTTCACTTCTTCATAACTGACATCCCTTTTTAATGAAGCATAAGCCGTAACTAAAATTCCTCTGTTCATTGGAACCAAATGTGGTGTAAAGTTTAATAAAACTTCTTCCCCAGATGCATAACTTAACTGATCTTCAATCTCTGGTGTATGTCTATGAGAAGCAACTCCATAGGCTTTGATATTTTCATTCACTTCACAATACAAATTGTTTACTTTTGCTCCACGTCCAGCTCCGGATGTTCCTGATTTTGCATCAATAATTACAGTATTCATATCAATCAATCCTTCTTTTGCCATAGGATAAATAGATAATGTAGAACATGTTGGGTAACATCCCGGATTTGCAATCAATCTTGCCTTTGCAATATCTTTCCGATTTATCTCACAAAGTCCATAAACTGCTTCTTTAATAAATTCCGGACTTTGATGTTTGATTCCATACCATTCTTCATATCGGTTCACATCTTTTATACGAAAGTCTGCACTTAAATCAATAATTTTTACTTTTGATAATACTTCTTCTGATACAAGGGAACTGCATAACCCCTGTGGAGTTGCTGTAAAAATCACGTCTGCTTTCTCAGCCAGTTCATCCATGTTATCATCTAAACATTTATCATCGACGATTTGAAACATATTATGAAACACATCATAATATCTCTGATCTATGTAACTTCTGGAACCGTACCAGACAATTTCTGCATCTTTATGCTGTGTAAGAAGTCTTACCAACTCCTGTCCCGCATATCCGGTGGAACCAATAATTCCTGCTTTTATCATCTTATTCTCCTCATTTCATCTTCTATAATAATGTGTAATTTGAAAGTCATGCAAATTAGTATACAACTGGAATGTAAAATATGCAACACTTTTGCATAAATATACAAATATTTTTTATTTTATGCATATTTTTTACACAAATATTCATTAGAAATGAAAAAAGTTCTTGCAAAACATTGAAATATGACGTATATTATTAAGCAGACATTACTTAACATATTAGGAGGAAGTATTTAAAATGAAAGAAAAAGTTGTTTTAGCATATTCCGGCGGACTGGATACAACCGCTATTATCCCTTGGTTAAAAGAAAATTATAATTATGAAGTTATCTGCTGCTGTGTTGACTGCGGACAGGAAGAAGAATTAGACGGACTGGAAGAAAGAGCAAAATACTCAGGAGCATCTAAATTATATATCGTAGATATTACAGATGAATTCTGTGATGATTACATTGTTCCTTGTGTACAGGCTGGAGCCGTTTATGAAAACAAATATTTACTTGGAACATCTATGGCTCGTCCGGGTATTGCAAAAGCATTGGTTGATGTTGCACGTAAAGAAGGTGCAACTGCTATCTGCCATGGTGCTACTGGAAAGGGAAATGACCAGATACGTTTTGAATTAGGTATCAAAGCTTTAGCTCCTGACCTTAAAATTATCGCAGCATGGAGAGATGACAAGTGGACTATGGATTCTCGTGAATCTGAAATTGAATACTGCAAGGCTCACGGCATTGATCTTCCATTCTCTGCTGACCAGAGCTACAGCCGTGACCGTAATTTATGGCACATCAGTCATGAAGGTCTGGAATTGGAAGATCCTGCCAACGAACCAAATTACGACCATTTGTTAGTTTTAGGGGTATCTCCTGAAAAGGCTCCAGATGAAGGCGAATATGTAACAATGACATTTAAAAAAGGGATTCCTACATCTATCAACGGCCAAGAAATGAAAGTATCTGACATTATCCGTAAATTAAATGAACTGGGCGGGAAACACGGTATCGGTATTGTAGATATCGTAGAAAACCGTGTCGTAGGTATGAAATCCCGTGGTGTTTATGAAACTCCAGGCGGAACAATCTTAATGGAAGCACATGACCAGTTAGAAGAACTTGTATTGGACCGTGCTACTATGGAAGTGAAAAAAGATATGGCTAACAAACTGGCTCAGATTGTATACGAAGGCAAATGGTTTACTCCACTTCGTGAAGCAATTCAGGCTTTTGTGGAATCTACACAGGAATATGTAACTGGTGAAGTAAAATTCAAACTTTACAAAGGAAATATTATCAAAGCTGGTACTACTTCTCCATATTCTTTGTACAGTGAATCTCTTGCATCTTTCACAACAGGTGATTTATATGATCACCATGATGCAGAAGGATTTATCACATTATTTGGTCTTCCATTAAAAGTTCGTGCTATGAAAATGCAGGAAACTGAAAAAGATAAATAAAAACAATCTCAAACTTTTTACAAAATCATCGGAGGAATCCTGATAACGGATTTCTCCGATTTGTTGTTATCCGACAATTATATACTTTCCTTCATTCTTATTTTGAAATATTGAATATTCCCAAGGGTATTTCCCCTAACTTATAAAATCTTATAATGTGGTTTTTCCTCTTGAAATAATTTATACCGCAGAAAATCATCCATCACAATGGCAGCGCTGGATACAAAAAACCATAATACAGAATACAGCAGACAAATTTGTCCCATAAAATTATAAGGAAGATGCGAATAATCCCAAATATCCATTTTCAGCCATACATTCACAATCAACCCTGTAATAAATTCTAAAATTGTAATAATCACTGCCGATAAGACCATCTGACTTACAAAACTCATTTTTATTTTCACATTTTCATTTAAAAGCCCACAACACACAAAGCAGGCACCCCCGCATAAAAACATGGTATAATGTGAATAACCTCTTACTGCCACTTCTAAAAAAAAGTAGGCCATTCCGCCTATGACAAATAATATGATGTGTTTTTCAATTTGAAGTCTTTTTTCCATAATCCCACCTATCTTCACACTTTTTCAACCACATTTATTGTGTACCTTTCTATCTACATATATTCTTAAGAAAATCAAAATATTATGGTAAAATATCACTGTTTCGTGTAAAATGAAAAAAGTATAAATGCATTTTAGCTGCAAAAGATATTAATAGAGAAAAGAGGAAATTATTTATGGCACAATTATGGGGCGGTCGTTTCACAAAAGAAACTGACCAATTAGTTTACAACTTCAACGCATCCATTTCTTTTGATCAAAAATTTTATAAACAAGATATTCAAGGAAGCATTGCACATGTAACGATGCTCGCCAGCGTCGGCATTTTGACAGACAAAGAAAAAGACCAGATTATTGCCGGGTTAAATGGTATTTTAAATGATATTGAAACTGGAGCTGTCGAAATCACTAGTGAATATGAAGATATTCACAGCTTTGTGGAAGCAAATTTAATTGACCGCATCGGGGATGTTGGAAAAAAACTTCATACCGGACGCAGCCGAAACGATCAGGTTGCTTTAGATATGAAACTTTACACCAGAGATGAGATTGTTGAAATCAAAGAACTGATCAAAGAATTCATGCATACACTTCATAAGATTATGAAAGAAAATATTGATACTTTTATGCCTGGTTTTACCCACTTGCAAAAAGCCCAGCCAGTGACTTTGGCACATCATGTCGGTGCATATATGGAAATGTTGAAAAGAGATTACAGCCGTTTATGCGACATTTATGACCGCATGAACTATTGTCCATTAGGCTCCGGTGCTTTAGCAGGAACAACCTATCCTTTAGACCGTGAGCAAACAGCCGAACTCCTTGGATTTTACGGACCTACTCTAAATAGTATGGATTCCGTTTCTGACCGCGATTACGTGATTGAATTGTTATCTGCATTATCTACAATTATGATGCATTTAAGCCGTTTCAGCGAAGAGATTATCATCTGGAACTCCAATGAATACCAGTTTGTTTCCATTGATGATGGCTTTAGTACCGGTAGCAGTATCATGCCTCAGAAAAAAAATCCAGATATCGCAGAATTAGTCCGAGGAAAAACCGGACGAGTTTATGGTGCATTAACTTCTATTTTAACTACAATGAAAGGAATTCCTTTAGCATATAACAAAGATATGCAGGAAGACAAAGAGTTAACTTTTGATGCCATTGACACTGCCAAAGGATGTATTTCTTTATTCCATGGCATGATAAAAACAATGACCTTTCATTATTCCAATATGGAATCCAGTGCAAAAAATGGATTTACCAACGCAACAGATGCTGCTGATTATCTGGTAAATCACGGTGTACCTTTCCGTGACGCTCACGGAATTGTTGGACAATTGGTACTTCTCTGTATTGAGAAAAATATTTCTTTAGATGAATTGCCGCTGGATGAATATCAAGCAATCAGTCCGGTCTTTGAAAATGATATTTACGAGGCCATCAGCATGAAGACTTGTGTAGAAAAACGTAATACCATTGGGGCACCAGGACATGATGCCATGGAAAAAGTCATTGCACTAAATGAAGCATATTTGGCGGATTTAAAATAAATAAGGAGCCTTTATGAAAAAAAGATGTTTTCTGGCAGCATTTCTTTTATCACTTACCTTTTTATGGGGATGCGGCATAGAACTTACAAGCTCAGTAAAACTTAATAAAAATTTTTCAGGTACAAGGACCATGTCTTGTACCTTTTCTACCAATGATTTTACCCGTTTCTTTCAAGGAACTGAAGAAGATTTAGATCAGGTTATGAAAGATTCCTGCCCGTCTCAGCTGCATTATCAAAAGTCTGCAAAAGACGGACAAAAAATCTATACTTTTACGCTGGCTTTTTCCTCCTTAAAGGACTATGAAGAAAAAACAGAAGCAATTCTTAATTTTGCACCGGAAATCACTTACCAATATGGTGATTCTCCCTTTGTACAAGGTTTCATTTACAAAGAAAACTTTTCATCCAAAGATTTAATGGCATGGCTTTATACAGCTTTATATGAAAAAAAATACGTCGATCAACAGTCCGTCGATGAATTATGGGATTTAAAGAAAACAACAATTTCTTTTCTTGGAAAAACTTATGAAACTGAAGATAAAATTTCCATTGATGAAATGCAGTATGCAGAACTTTCTTCCATCAAAATGTATACAAAAACCAGCAAAAATGGACAGCTTACACGAAAGATTGATTTTTATATTCCCAAAAAAACACTGGATCAAAATTCCGGAAAAATCCAATCCTATTTTTCAAATAGAAAAACAACATGGTCCAATTGGAAAAGCGGAAAAATACTAACAATTTCTTTTTCAGAAGATAATTTCACCGACCTTGCTGCTAAAACCAGAGAAATTCTCGATTCCAAGCAATGGTTTGGTACTTACCATGTTTCATGTAAATCCGGCAGTCCTTTTGACTTTGATTTTGATTATAAGGAGTCTATGGATTTTTCAAATTTTGTCCAAAAAAACGGTACAATTCCGGTAACCTGTACCTTTAACAACAAAGAATTATTGGATACATCCATAAAAACAAAAACTCTCCAATTTTCCTCCAGTCAACAACAGCCAATAGAAAAATACAATATTATTACTGTATGGAAAAACGAAAAAGATATCCGCCGTAAAATTTCTTTTTCTTTTGACGCTTCTATCAATAAGCGGCAGTTATCTAAATTAAAGAAAGCCTTTTCAGGAAAAACAATCTCTAATGTATCTTTAAATAGAGAAAATGTCATGGTGCTTTCCATGTACCAGTCTGGCTCTGTAGAAGATTGTAATTTTGATATCTCAAGAATCTTTCATGATTCTTCTATGGATATTTCCAATAAAAAATCTTTTTTCCGTGGAACAGTCACATCTTTTAAAGATACCATCGCATTTTCTTCTGGAAATAAGAAAATTCACGGAACTTATACCTTTATATCTGTTCACCCAAAACAGTCAGTAAAAGTATCCGTCTCACCAAAAAAATCAGTCAAAAATACTGTATCACAGAATCTTTCCAGCCGTCAGGCATCTGGTTTAATTCATTCTGATGAAACTGTACGGGATCTGCATCAGTATCAACTGACTGGCGACCATTTTACGGTATCTTTTCAGGGGAATTTGGCAGTCAGCAATTGGACAGCTATATTGAAGATTTTTATTCCGATTCTGCTTTTGGCAGTCATAAGTATTTTCATTTATGTAAAGCAAAGCTGGATTATCTTATATGCACAAAAATTAAAAACTTTCATTGAAGGTCATATAGAAAAGAAAAAATAAAAGGAAAGGCTGTGATAAATCATTTTACCTCAGCCTTTCCTTTTTATTACTGTGCTGCTTCTATTTCCGACTTGATGCATACATCTAATTTCTGATACGGAATTTCAATTCCTTCCTCATCAAACCGCATTTTGATCGCTTCATTTAATCTCCATTTTGCTGCTGTGTATTCCTGCGTCGGAACCCAGCAGCGGATTCCTAACGTAACTGCACTATCATCCAAACTGCTGACAAAAATATTCACACCCTCTTGATCCATAATCTTCTTTTCCTGCTCTGCAATGTCTGATAAAATTTCTTTTGCTTTCTTTATATTTGTATCATAACTGACACCAACCGTAAGATCAATCAAACGGCGGTCTTGATTGGTGTTATTGATTAAATTAGAATTACTCAACGTTCCATTTGGAATTACAATCACTCGGTTATCAATGGTCTTTAATTTTGTATAAAAAATATCCATAGCAGCAACAACACCCTCACAGCCGGTTCCATCTACTACAATATAATCCCCTACTTGAAATGGCTTTAATACAAGTAACAGAACTCCTCCCGCAACATTGGAAAGACTTCCCTGCAGTGCAAGACCTACTGCTACACCAGCAGAACCAAGTAATGCAATTACAGAACTTCCTTGTACTCCCAATTCCTGTACTGCCATAAAAATCACAACACAGCGCAATGCAATTTTCGTAAAGGAACAAGAAAAAGTAATCACTCCATAATCAACTTCTCTTCTCTCCATTCCTCTTTTCAGAAAATCAACCAAAACTCTTACTAATTTAAATCCAATTCCTAAAATAAGAAGTGCTATGATAAGTTTCCCTGAGAAATTTATCATCCAATCAATATAATGATCCAATATTTTTTCCCATTTTATATTTGCTTTTAACAACATCTTATGTTCCTCTTTTCTCTTGCATGTATTTAATTTAAAAGAAACACGCACAGCGTGTTTCTTTATCATACCTATTTTACTGTCACTTTACAAGTCTTTTTCGTATTCGTTCCCGGAATCCAAGCTGTAATTACAGCCGTTCCTTTCTTTTTCTTCTTTACAACTCCTTTGGAAGTTACTGTTGCAACTTTCTTATTGCTTGTCTTATATTTTAACTTATCTGAAGCCCTTTTATTATAAATCGTTCCTTTTAAAGCAAACTGTTTAACTTTTACAAAAGTTAATCTGCTGGCCTTTAAAGAAATTATTCTCGGTCCATAAGTAACTGTCACTTTACATGTTTTTGAAATAGAAGTTCCTTTGATTTTCGCCGTAATATAGGTTGTCCCTGTACGGAGTCCCTTAATTGTTCCCAAAGAGGACACAGAAGCAATCTTTGGATGACTGCTGGTAAAAATCACCGAATCGCCGGGACGTTTATTTCCAATCACTGCCTTCAACTGATATGTAAAATATGTTTTTACAGATACATTGCTTTTATTTAAAGTTAATGTCTGTTTCTTGGCTGTAACTGCAGATGATGCAGAGGGTTTTTTCCCTGTATTGCTATTGTTTGGATAATAGCGGAAATACACTGCTTTTCCATATCCTTTATTATTTCCTACAGAACTATGTACTCCAACCTCATGATCACTGACTGCATAAGTTGTTTTTCCCTCTGTCCATTTCCAATTCTGCTCCAATAATACAACCTTGGAACCGCTGACTTTCTGAACAATTGCCCAATGATTACACTTTCTGGAAGCATTGGGATATCCAACGATATCACCTGCTGCCGGAGACGCTGTTTTCTTAAACACACCTCCATCTATCACAGGAGTACAGTTATAAAGAAGATTATATGGTGTTTTGCCGTATACTTTGCTATAATACCGTTTTACCAATGCAGCACAAGAATATGTAGTATCTGAACCATCACTTCCGCCCGGACGATATAATGCATCAACTCCTTGAAATTGGTCAACAACCTGTTTCGGTTTTGTAACTTTTACCGTTGATTGTCCAGCAGATACTTGTATGATATTCCATCCAAAAACCATCGTCACTGCGAAACATAGATATAAAAGCTTTTTCTTCATAATTTCATTCTTTTCCTTTTTACTTCTTCATTTTATACTGTTTCATTATAATACATCTTAACAAATATTACAATACTATGAACTTCTTTTCACAATTTTCTAAGAATGAAAAACTTTTTTAAAATTTTGTTGAAAAAAAAGAGATTTTCTCGAAAGAAAATCTCTTTTATCCACATATTATTTTTTTGTAATATATCCTTTTGCCTTTAAAGTTTCTGCACAAAGAACGGCTCCTCCAGCTGCTCCGCGGACTGTATTGTGGGAAAGTCCCACAAATTTATAATCATATACAGAATCTTCACGCAAACGTCCAATGGAAACACCCATACCGTTTTCATAATCTACATCTGCTTTTACCTGCGGGCGATTATCTTCTTCTAAATACTGAATCATTTGTTTTGGTGCACTTGGCAGATTCAGTTCCTGAGGAAGTCCGCTGAAATTCACTAATTTTTCAATTAACTGTTCTTTGGTTGGTTTCTTCTTGAATTTTACAAATACCGCTGCTGTATGTCCATTCAGAACCGGAACACGGATACACTGTGTTGTAATCACTGGAGATTCCGCCTTTACAATCACGCCGTTTTCAATATGTCCCCAAAGACGAAGCGGTTCCTGTTCACTTTTTTCTTCTTCCCCGCCAATATATGGAATGATATTCTCAACCATTTCCGGCCAATCTTTAAATGTTTTTCCTGCTCCGGAAATTGCCTGATATGTAGTTGCAACAACTTCATATGGCTCAAATTCTTTCCATGCAGTTAAAACCGGTGCATAACTTTGAATCGAACAGTTTGGTTTCACTGCAACGAAACCTTTGGTTGTTCCAAGACGTTTCTTCTGGCTCTCGATAACTTCAAAGTGTTCTGGATTGATTTCAGGAACTACCATTGGAACATCTGGTGTCCAGCGGTGTGCACTGTTATTAGATACAACTGGTGTTTCCGTCTTTGCATATTCTTCTTCAATTCTCTTAATTTCATCTTTCGACATATCCACTGCACTAAAAACAAAGTCAACGCTAGAAGCTACTTCTTCTACTTCATTTACATTTTTCACAACGATGTTTTTTACTGCTTCCGGCATTGGAGTATCCATTTTCCAACGTCCTCCAACTGCTTCTTCATATGTTTTTCCTGCAGAACGTGGACTTGCAGCTAATGTCTTTACCTCAAACCATGGGTGATTTTCCAGTAAAGCGATAAATCTCTGTCCAACCATTCCTGTTGCACCAAGGATACCTACCTGTAATTTTTCACTCATTTTTCTTTCTCCTATAATACTCTTACTCGAACAACACCATCAACTTTTTTCATTTTTTCAATGACTTCTTTTGTAGGTTTCTTTCCAATATCCAGCATAGAGTATGCCCAATTTCCTTTTGATTTATTTAACATATTTTCAATATTGAAATCTTCTCCTGCAACAATTGCAGTCAGCTGGCCAAGCATGTTTGGAAGATTTTTATGGTGAATCGTAATTCTGGCTGCTGATTCGATATTTCCAAGATCGCAGTTTGGATAGTTTACAGAGTTTACGATATTTCCATTTTCCAAATAATTCATCAGCTGCTCTACTGCCATTTCTGCACAGTTATCTTCTGATTCCTCTGTAGATGCTCCAAGATGCGGAATGGTAATGACTCCTTTTGCACCTGCAATTGTCTCATTTGGGAAATCTGTCACATATTTTGCAACTTTTCCTGAGGCAAGTCCTTTCATAACTGCCTCATTGTCAACTAATTCTCCTCTTGCAAAATTCAGAATCTTTACTCCATCCTTCATTTTGTAAATTGCTTCTTCATTAATCATACCTCTTGTAGAATCCATACAAGGTACATGAAGAGTAATAAAATCACATTTTGTAAAAATTTCATCCAAAGAGCTGCTATGATTTACCATACGGGACAGACTCCATGCGGAACGAACAGATACATATGGATCATATCCATAAACTTTCATTCCCAAGCGGTTACAAATATTTGCTACCAATACACCAATTGCACCAAGTCCAACAACACCAATTGTCTTTCCTTTTAATTCATTTCCTGCAAAAGCCTTTTTCTGTTTCTCTACTTCTTTCGCAAGATCTGCTTTTTTTGCATTTTTCTGAACCCAGTTATACCCGCCGATAATATCACGAGAAGCCAGTAAAAGTCCTGCAACAACCAGTTCTTTTACACCATTTGCATTTGCCCCCGGTGTATTAAATACAACAATTCCTTTATCTGCATACTCATCCAGCGGAATATTGTTTACGCCTGCACCGGCTCTTGCAACTGCCAAAAGCTGATCTGATACATCAAGACCATGCATCTTTGCACTTCTTACCAGTACCGCATCTGCTTCACTTAAATAATTTACGATTTCAAAATTTCCGGTAAATAAATCCAATCCCTGTTTAGATATTGGATTTAAACATTTTACTGTATACATGACGTCTCCTTATTTATTCTCTTCTTCAAATTTTTTCATAAATGCAACTAATTTTTCAACACCCTCTTTTGGCATTGCATTATAAATACTTGCACGCATTCCACCAACAGTTCTGTGGCCTTTCAGATTTTCAAAACCTGCTTCCTTTGCTTCTGCAACAAATTTTGCATCTAAATCTTTATCTCCTGTTACAAAAGGAACATTCATTAAAGAACGATCTTTCTTTTCTACTGTTCCTTTAAACAAAGCACTTTCATCTAAGAAATCATATAAAAGTTTCGCTTTTTCTTCATTGCGCTTCTTCATTGCTTCCAAACCACCCTGTTTTTTCAGCCATTTGAAAACTTTTCCACAAATATAAATACCATAACATGGTGGCGTATTATATAAAGAATCTGCATCTGCCTGTGTTTTCCATTTTAACATGGTTGGTGTTCCCGGAAGTACATCATCTGTAATCAAATCTTCACGAATAATACAGACAACAACACCTGCTGGTCCAACATTCTTTTGAACACCAAAATAGATTACACCAAAATCTTCTACATTCACTGGTTCAGATAAAATGCAGGAAGACATATCTGCTACTAAAATTTTTCCCTTTGTATCTGGTTTTTCCCAGAATTTTGTTCCATAAATTGTATTATTGTAACATACATATACATAATCTGCATCTTCAGAAATTGGAAGATCACTGCAGTCTGGAATATAAGAAAATGTCTTATCTTCAGAAGAAGCTACGATATTTGCCTTTCCATATCTGCTTGCTTCCTGATATGCTTTCTTTGCCCACTGTCCTGTCACCACAAAATCTGCTACCTTATTTTTCATCAGATTCATAGGAATTGCAGAAAACTGCTGGGAAGCTCCTCCCTGCAGGAATAACACTTTATAGTTATCCGGAATATTCATTAATTCTCTTAAATCTGCTTCTGCAGTTTCAATAATATCAGAAAACATTTTAGATCTATGGCTCATCTCCATAACAGACATTCCACATCCCTGATAATCCAACATTTCCTCTGCTGCTTCTTTTAATACCTCTTCTGGCAGAACTGCCGGTCCTGCTGAAAAGTTATACACTCTTGCCATTACTCTCTCTCCTTTTATACTTCTTATTTATTCTGTTTCCTTGGCTTCAAGGTCAGTTTTATCAAATGCATCTGCAATAGAACCACCTGGATTAACCATCGGCCATACTTTATCATCTAGGTCAATATGACAGTCCAAAACAACCGGACGTCCTGCATCCAATGCCTCTTCAAATGCAAATTCAAACTCTTCTATTGTTGTGACTTTCTTTGCAATAACTCCAAATCCTTCTGCAACTTTTACAAAATCTACCGGATCTTCTAAAGTTGTATAGGAATAGCGTTCTTCATAGAACAAATCCTGCCACTGTCTTACCATTCCAAGTACACTGTTATTAATAATAACTTCAATAATTGGAATATTATATCTTGATGCTGTTGCAAGTTCATTTAGGTTCATACGGAAACATCCATCACCTGCAATATTAATAACCGTTTTATCTGGATTTCCCATTTTAGCACCAAGGCTGGCTCCTAAACCATATCCCATCGTGCCAAGTCCGCCGGAAGTCAAAAACTTCCTTGGTTTATCGTATTTAAAAAACTGAGCTGCCCACATCTGATGCTGTCCAACTTCTGTCGTAATAATTGCATCACCTTTCGTTCTTTCGTAAATCTTTTCAATAATTTCCGGGCAGGTTAATCGTCCCTTATCGTAAGTCAATGGATATTTCACTTTATATTCCATAATCTTCTTTACCCATGCATTATGGTTTTGCTGAGTTAAACGACGGTTCATGACAGTTAAAACAGCCTTGATATCTCCTATAATATATGCATATGTCATAATGTTTTTATTGATTTCTACCGGATCAATATCGATTTGGAGAATTGCTGCATTTTTGGCAAATGTATTTGGATTTCCCAACACACGATCACTAAATCTGGTTCCAATTGCAATTAAAAGATCACATTCGGACACACCAAGATTTGATGTCTTCGTACCATGCATTCCAATCATTCCTGTATATAATGCATTAGAGCCGTCATAAGCACCTTTTCCCATCAACGTATCACAAACAGGACAATGGACTTTCTCTGCAAATTCTTTAATTTCTTCCGCAGCATCCGAAATGACCGCACCTCCTCCTACAAGAATATACGGTTTTTTTGCTTCCTCAATCATACAGATTGCTGTCTGAATATCCAGCTCTCGAATATGCTCACTAGACCGAATAATCTTTGCAGGAACTATTTTCTCATACATTGCTTTCGCAGCAGTAACATCTTTTGGAATATCAATTAATACTGGTCCCGGTCTTCCAGTCTTTGCAATACGAAAGGCTCTGCGGATCGTATCTGCCAAATCATGTACATCTTTTACAATAAAATTATGTTTTGTAATCGGCAAAGTAACACCGGAAATATCTACCTCTTGAAAACTGTCTTTTCCAAGCAGACTGACACCAACATTACAAGTAATTACAACGATTGGAACAGAATCCATATAAGCAGTTGCAATTCCTGTGACTGTATTCGTTGCTCCCGGCCCTGAAGTTGCAAAGCATACTCCAACTTTTCCTGTCGATCTGGCATACCCGTCTGCCGCATGGGATGCTCCCTGTTCATGGGAAGTTAAAATATGATTAAAATCTTCTTTTTGTTTATATAATTCATCATAAATATTTAAAATCGCACCGCCCGGATACCCAAATACAGTATCAACACCCTGCTCTTTTAAACATTCTAAAACAATCTGAGCTCCAGTCAATTGTTTCATTGGTTGACCTTCTTTCTTATTTATCTTGATTAATCTCTAAAATTGCACCACGGTTTCCTGATGTAACTAAAGAAGCATATCTTGCCAAATATCCTGTTGTAACTTTTGGTGTTCTAGGCTGCCATTTTTCTTTTCTCTGCTTCAATTCTTCATCAGATACTTTTACATTTAATGTATTTGCATCAATATCAATAGAAATAATATCGCCTTCTTCTACAAAAGCAATTGGTCCGCCGACTGCTGCCTCTGGAGAAACATGTCCAATACAAGCCCCTCTGGATGCTCCAGAGAAACGTCCATCTGTAATTAAAGCAACACTGGAACCTAATCCCATTCCCATAATTGCAGAAGTAGGATTCAGCATTTCACGCATACCAGGTCCGCCTTTTGGTCCCTCATAACGAATCACAACAACATCTCCCGGTTTAATATCTCCGCCTTTGATTGCTTTAATTGCATCTTCCTCACAATCAAATACTCTTGCAGGTCCTTCCATTTTTAACATTTCCGGTGCTACTGCGGAACGTTTCACAACACCAGAATCCGGTGCCAGATTTCCTTTTAAAACTGCAATTCCGCCAGTTTCACTATATGGATTGTCAATTGGACGGATAACATCCGGATTTCTATTTATACATCCTTCAATATTTTCTTTTACTGTCTTTCCTGTTACTGTGATCAAGTTTGTATGCAGCAGATTCTTCTTATTTAATTCATTCATAACTGCATAAACACCGCCGGCTTCATTCAAATCTTCCATATAAGTATGTCCTGCCGGAGCAAGATGACATAAGTTTGGTGTTTTCGCACTAATTGCATTGGCTTTATCCAAATCCAGTTCCACCCCTGCTTCATGTGCAATTGCAGGTAAATGCAGCATACTGTTTGTACTGCATCCCAATGCCATATCTACAGTTAATGCATTTTCAAATGCCTTTTCTGTCATAATATCTCTTGGACGAATGTTCTTCTCTAATAATTCCATGACTTTCATACCTGCATGTTTTGCAAGACGAATTCTTTCAGAATATACTGCTGGAATTGTGCCATTTCCACGAAGTCCCATTCCCAATACTTCTGTCAGACAGTTCATAGAATTCGCTGTATACATTCCAGAACAAGAACCACAGCTTGGACATGCTTTATTTTCAAATTCATCCAATTCGTCTTTTGAAATTGTACCGGCCGCATAAGAACCTACTGCTTCAAACATACTGGACAAACTTGTTTTCTGTCCCTTTACGCGTCCGGCAAGCATTGGTCCGCCGCTGACGAACACCGTAGGTACGTTGACACGTGCCGCAGCCATCAAAAGCCCCGGTACATTTTTATCACAGTTTGGTACCATAACAAGTGCATCAAATTGATGTGCAAGAGCCATACATTCTGTAGAATCTGCAATTAAATCACGGGTTACTAAAGAATATTTCATTCCAATATGTCCCATTGCAATTCCATCACATACTGCAATTGCAGGGAAAACAACTGGGGTTCCTCCAGCCATTGCAACACCCATTTTAACAGCTTCTACAATCTTGTCAATATTCATATGTCCAGGTACGATTTCATTATATGAACTAACAATGCCGACCAATGGTTTTTGCATCTCTTCTTTCGTATACCCTAAAGCATTAAATAAAGATCTCTGAGGAGCAAACGCTTCTCCTTCTGTGTAAGTATTACCCATAACTACCTCCTGATTTTAATAGATGCAGGAAAAGAGGGAATATCCCTCTTTCGATTCCCTATCTTTTTTCTAAAATATCTATTTAATTTTTTCAATAATTAACTGTCCCATTTCTTTGCAGCCAACCTGCTTCATTCCATCAGACATAATATCTACCGTACGATATCCGTCTGCCAGAACTTCTTTTACTGCCTGCTCTACTGCATTTGCTTCTTCATCTAAATCAAAAGAATAACGAAGCATCATTGCAACAGATAAAATTGTTGCGATTGGATTTGCAATATCCTGTCCGGCAATATCCGGAGCAGAACCATGACTAGGCTCATACAAACCAAATTTACCTTCTGCAAGACTGGCAGATGACAACATTCCGATAGAACCTGTAATCATACTTGCTTCATCTGATAAAATATCTCCAAACATGTTTTCTGTCAAGATGACATCAAACTGTTTTGGATTATTTACCAGCTGCATTGCACAATTATCGACCAGCATATGTTCATATGTAACATCTTCATAGCCTTTTGCAACTTCTTCTACCACACTTCTCCAAAGTCTGGAGGAATCCAGCACATTTGCCTTGTCCACACTAATGACATGTTTTTTACGTTTTCTCGCTATATCAAACGCTTTTATTGCAATTCTCCGGATCTCGTCTTCACTATATGTTAATGTATCTGTTGCAACTTTGATACCATCAACTTCTTCTGTATGTCTTTCTCCAAAATAAAGACCGCCTGTTAATTCCCGCATAATGACCATATCAAATCCATCCCCAATGATTTCATCACGGAGCGGACATGCCTTCTTTAATTCTTCATATAAATATGCCGGACGAATATTTGCAAACAATCCCAAAGATTTGCGAAGAGCCAAAAGACCTGCTTCCGGTCTTAAATTTGCTGGTAACTGATACCATGGAGAAGTACTTGTATTTCCTCCAATGGATCCCATCAGCACTGCATCACTATTTCTTGCAATTTCTAACGCTTCTTCTGTCAATGGTTTTCCATGGACATCAATGGATGCCCCTCCCATCAAAATCTGTTCATAGGAAAATGTATGACCGAACTTTTCTCCAACAGCATCCAAAACATTCATGGCTTCTGTCACGATTTCCGGTCCGATTCCATCACCTTTAATGACTGCTAAATTACAATTCATATCTTCCTCCTTTTTTATAAAAGCAGAAGCACTGCAAAAGCTGCAATACAGCTTGCACAGGCAACTGTTACTATATTCTTTTCCAAATAAGCAAAAATCACCGCCGTTATAAATCCCACTGCAGATGCTGTCATATTGCCTGTTGCATAAAAGACTGCCGGCATCACCATAGCTGCCAAAACTGCATATGGCACATAATATAAAAATGATCGAAAGAATTGATTTTCAATCTTTTTTTGTATCGCTACCAACGGTACCATTCTTATCAAATAAGTAGAAACCGCTGTGACAATAATATAAATCAACAGCTTACTCACACTCATACTCTTCATCCTCCTTTTCTATAGGAAAGAAAACTGCTCCAAGTGTTGCTGCGATCAACGTACAAATAATAATTACAAAACCATTGGAAACACCGGAAAGTGCTTTCACATACCGAAACAGCAGACTTACTGCCATGGATATTCCAATCACTATCACGATATGATGATCTTTCTTTGCCGGTGGAATGATAATTCCTATTAACATTCCATAAATCGCAATTCCCAATGCATCTCTTATGATTACTGGAAGCAGTCCGCTGGCAGTTGCACCAAGAAACGTTCCTAAAGTCCAGCTGATCCATGGAATCGTCATCAATGCATAAAAATATTTTGGGGTAATATCTCCCGGTCTTCCACAGGAAACAGCAAAAATTTCATCTGTTACCCCAAAAGCCATCGAAAGGCGGTTCCAAATGGCTGCCCTTTCATCTAATTTCTGCCCAATAGCAATAGACATAATAGAATATCTTAAATTAATGATAAACTGAGATAAAATCAATTCAACAAGAGAACCTCCCGCTGTAATTGAAATAATAGCTGCAAACTGACCTGCCGATGTAACACATGTGGCAGAAATCAAAGTCAACGCCCAAACCGGAATTCCCTGCAAAACTCCTGAAATTCCAAAGGCAAAGGAAACTGCAATATATGCAAGTCCAATAGGTATTCCGTCAATCAGTCCCTGCCTGAAATCATCATGTGCTTTCATTTTTTACTCCTAAATTTCAAAATAATTCGATTTTTGCCCTCAAAAATCGAACTTATATAATAGAATACCACATTTAAATTCAGAATGGAAACAATTTTTCATGAAACTACTGGTAAAATTATGATTTCGTTGAATTCCTACAAAAAATATAATATAATGAGTTTATAATTTATTCAAAAAAGGAGACATTTTATGCATTGTAAAAGACTTATCTGCCTCGGATTATCCCTCAGCCTGCTTTTTTCCAATTGCAGCCAAACATTTGCTGCAGTAAAAGCAGGAACATATTTTAAGGTTCAATATACACACAACAAGAAAAAATATTCCAAAAAAGCAATTGATGCCCGTTATAATAATTCCATTATCAAAACAAATATGCCTGGTTTTATTGATGGTTCTACTTCCTTATACTCTGCATATTGGGTGTTTGGCCGCTGTTCATCACTCGGCACAAAATATACATATTCCAGCAAAACGAAAAAAATTACTTTAAAACGTTCCTCTAATACACTGGTTATGACGCTTAACAGTAAAACAGCAGCCTTAAATGGTAAAAAATTTACACTGCCGGCGGCACCACGCAAAATCCGTTATGTATCAAAGAAGAAAAATTATATTATGATTCCGGGAGAAGCTGCTGCCAAAAAATTGGGACTGAATTATACTTGGAATAATCGTTTATTATCCGGTTTAATTACGAAAAAGACCGCTGGTTCTCCTTCATCTACTACATCCTCTGGAAACACTACAAATACTTCCTCTGGTACAAAAGGAACTGCAACGAAAATTACTGCTTCTGCCAGCAACTACTCTATTCGAATAAAAAAGCCTGCCGGATTAAGTGCATCCAGCATCGTTTCCGATGATGATTACTGGAACAAACGGCTTCGCATTATTGTGAATGGTAATTACAAAACCCACTTTGCCTCTTCTGCAAATCGAACCATCAAAGAGAGTCTAACCTACAGTACTTCTTACAGTGGCGGCAAAACCTATATTAATATAAAAACCTCCGCAATCAAAGGTTTCAGTGTGACACAGACTTCTTCTTATATATATGTAAAATATGCTGCTCCAAAAAGTATGTATCATCGTATCATTGTTATTGATGCAGGACACGGCGGTTCGGATTCCGGGGCAACTGGAAGTGGTTATGCTGAGAAAAATATGACACTGAAAATTGTTCAGAATATGAAATCATATTTTGATAAAAATTCCACTTACAAAGTTTACTACACAAGACTTTCTGACTGGTACCCAAGCCTTTCTTACCGATATAAGATGGCAAATGAAGTAGGTGCTGACCGCTTTTTAAGTGTACATATTAATTCTGCGGATAGTTCCTCAGCCAAAGGAACAGAAACCTTATATAAAACATACAAAACTTACGCACAGAATGTACAAAATAATGCCTTAAAAGGCATGGGCTATTCCAGCAGCAGTTCTTACAATCGAAAATTAAAATACCGCACAGACTTGGCTGTATTAAATGGTCCCAAAATGACAACCGCTTTAGTTGAAATGGGATTCATCTCCAACAAGACAGAAGCCAATCGAATCAATTCAAAATCAGCTGCCATCGGTAATTATCTTTATCAAGCAGTTTGTAACTCTTTTTAACATCGAAATATTTCAAGAAGTGACTCTTGCTCCTCAAGTTTCACTTCTTTTTTATTGCAATTGTATTGTGTTTTTATTACAATTATGTTACAATTTTATCAAGAAAGGGGAGTAACATGAAAGCAATCAAAAAAATATTTATACTTTTTAGCATTTTTATTATTACAACTTCTGCATATCCAGTCTCTGCTGCATCCTATGCATCCAAAGGGACAACTTACACTTTAAAAATCGCAGGAACCAAGCAAAAAAAGAAAGCGATTGATGCAGCTTATGTTGGAAGCATCATTAAAACCCGTGCACCTGGTTTTATCCGTTCAAATACTTCTATGTATTCTGCTTATTACATATTTCAAAAAACAAAAGGATTAGGTACTTCCTATTCCTATTCATCCAAAACAAAGAAGGTTACTTTGAAACGAGGCTCAAAAACCATTGTTTATACTTTAGACAGTTCTTATGCTTTTGTAAATGGTGTAAAAACGAAACTTCCTACTCCTGCCAGAAAAGTATATTCTTACCGTCAAAAGAAAAATTACATTTATGTGCCGGGTGAATTCAGTGCAAAAAATCTTGGATTGGGCTATTCATGGAACAAAAGTAAACGTACCGGCTGTTTCTATTTGCCATCCACTGTAAGTGCTGGTGGAACTATGAAAATCAAATATACAAATTCCGGTAAAGTATACAACAAAAAAGTGGTACAAGCCCGCTATAATTCTTCTGTAATTCCAACAAATATGCCTGGATTTTTAGATGGTTCAACTTCACTTTATTCTGCATATTGGATTTATGGAAAATATTCTGCCTTAGGAACAAAATATTCTTATTCCAGTAAGACCAAAAAAATTACAATCAAACGTGGAAACAATACCATTATTATGACTTTAAACAGCAAAACCGCTACATTAAATGGGAAAAAATTCTCTTTACCAGCTGTACCAAGAAAAATATATCTATATAATCGAATGACAAATTATATTATGGTGCCGGGAGAAATCATCTCTCAAAAATTAGGTCTTGGCTATAGTTGGAACAGCCGTTTATACTCCGGAATTATTACAAAACCAACAACTTCTGGAACTTCTTCATCTTCAAGTTCTTCCAGTACAAGTACCATTGGAGCTAAAACGAAAATCACTGCTTCTTCCAGTAATTATTCTATCCGAATCAAAAAACCATCTGGTCTTAGCAGTTCAAGTATTACAGCAAATGATGATTATCAAAATAAGCGTTTACAAATCATTATAAAAGGAAACTATAAATCACATTTTTCCTCCTCTGTAAACCGCACCATCAAAGACAGCCTTACCTACAGTGTTTCTTATACCGGCGGAAAAACTTACGTTAATTTAAAAACATCAACAATTAAAGGATTCAGCATTACACAGTCATCTTCCTATATTTATGTGAAATATGCTGCTCCAAAAAGTATGTTCCAACGCGTCATTGTAGTAGATGCCGGTCACGGCGGTTCAGATTCCGGTGCAGTAGGAAACGGTTATTACGAAAAAAACTTAACCTTAAAAATTGTACAAAGCATGAAAACATATTTTGATAAAAATTCCACCTATAAAGTATATTACACAAGGCTGACAGATACCTACCCAAGTCTGTCTGCACGTTATAAACTAGCAAATGAAGTAAACGCAGATCGTTTCCTAAGCGTTCATATCAATTCCGCTTCTGCCTCAGCCAAAGGTACGGAAACATTATATAAAAGTTACAAAACATATGCGCAAAAAATTCAAAATTATGCATTAAAAGGTATGGGATATTCGAAAGGAAGTTCCTATGACCGTGGATTAAAATATCGTACAGATTTAGCTGTATTAAATGGTCCTAAAATGACAACTGCTTTGGTAGAAATGGGATTTATCACAAATAAAACAGAATCTGCAAGAATTAATTCCAGAACCACTACAATTGGGAATTATCTTTACCAGGCAATCTGCAATTCCTTCTAAAGCAAACAATATTTAGAGATTACGTTCTGCGTAATCTCTTTTTAAATTGCATTTTATTTGATATCTTCCCTTTGCTCATTGCAATATTATTACGAATATGTTACGATTTATCGGAAAGGGAGATGAATATGCAACTAAAGAAAATATTACTATCAACAATCTTAACAATTTCTATATTAGGTACTGCGATACCGCCAGTTTCTGTTTCAGCCGCACCTTATGCAGCAACAAACAAAACATATACTTTAAAAATTACAGGTAAAAAGCAGAAGAAAAAGGCCTGCGGGGCAAATTATAAGGGAAAAACAATCAAAACAAAAGCCCCTGGATTTATCCGTTCTAATACTACGATGTATTCTGCTTATTATGTGTTCCAAAAAGGATTGGGGGTATCTTATTCCTATTCCTCCAAAACATGGAAGATCACATTAAAACGCGGTCCTCAAACCATTACTATGAAACGCGGAAGCAAATATGCCTATGTAAATGGTAAAAAAACGAAAATGCCGACACCAGCAAGAAGAGTGTATTCCTACCGCCAAAAAAAGAACTTTATTTATGTTCCCGGTTCATTTTGTGCAAAGCATTTAGGTTTTCAATATTCTTGGAGCAGCAGAAAACGTACTGGAACTTTTGTTTTGAAGAATTCCAATAACACTACAAACAAAAATACAACCTCCAATAATAATGCATCCAATGAACAATATGTTCAATTAAAAAAACCTTCCGGGTTATCCTCAAACTCTATTACGACTACAGATGATTATCATAACCGCAGGTTGATTTTGAACATCAAAGGAAATTATTCTTCCTTTTTTAAAAATTCTTCCAACCGTTATATCGCCCCAGATTCTAACTTCCGTTCTTATTCGGTAAGTTATAGCGGTGGTTATACAAGAATATATATCCGGCCAAGAAAGAATACGATTAAAGCATATCAAGTAACGCAAACGGCTTCTTATATCAAAGTCCGGTATGCCGCACCAAAATCAATTTATAAAAGAATTATTGTCATTGATGCTGGTCATGGAGGCAAAGACAGCGGTGCTACAGCCTATGGTTATAAAGAAAAAAATATGACTCTGAAAATTGTTCAGGCTGCAAAAAAATATTTTGATAATAATCCAAATTATAAAGTTTATTATACAAGGCTCTCTGATACTTATCCAAGTTTATCTGCACGATCCGATTTAGCAAATAATGTAGGAGCTGACCGTTTCTATAGTGTACATATAAATTCTGCCGGATCATCTTCTACAGGAACAGAAACACTTTATAATTCCAAAGGATATAAATCAACATCTGGTTTGACCAGCTATAAATGGTCTGCGGCAATTCATCCATATATACGCTCTGCTACAGGTTTCAAGAACCGTGGTTTAGTAAACAGAACCGGACTTGCAGTTTTAAGACATACAAAAACAGCTTCTACACTAACTGAAATCGGATTTATTTCTAATAAATCTGAAGCTAAAAAAATGAATAAAAACTTATCAAATTATGGAAAAGCTGTTTATAACAGTGTTGCGGCATCCTTTAACAAATACCCAAGTAAACGATAAGCATACATCAAAGAGCTGTCCGCTGGTTAGAAATATAACTAAACGACAGCTCTCTTAGTTAGGATAAAAATGAAATTTAAGGAGTAAAAAATTTATGAAAAAAGGATTTGATAATGCAAAATATCTGGCAATGCAGTCTAAGCATATCAAAGACAGAATTGCACAATTTGGAAATAAGTTATATTTAGAATTTGGCGGAAAATTATTTGATGATTATCACGCATCCCGTGTGTTACCTGGATTTGAACCGGATTCCAAACTTCAAATGTTATTACAATTAAAAGATCAAGCAGAAATCGTTATTGTAATCAGTGCAGAAGATATTGAATCAAATAAAATCCGTGGAGACTACGGAATTACATATGATATGGATGTTTTGCGTTTAATTGATGCATTCCAGTCTGTAGGTTTATATGTAGGCAGTGTGTGTCTGACAAAATTTGCAGATCAGCCATCTGCTGAGCAATTCCAAAAACGTTTACAATCCTTAGGAATCAAATCCTACCGTCATTATAAAATTCCTGGTTATCCAAGTAATATAGAATATATTGTTAGTGATGATGGATATGGAAGAAATGATTATATTGAAACCGAGCGTCCATTGGTTGTCATTACAGCTCCAGGACCAGGAAGTGGAAAAATGGCAACATGTCTGTCTCAGCTTTATCATGAACATAAACGTGGTGTAGAAGCTGGTTATGCAAAATTTGAAACATTTCCAATCTGGAACATTCCTTTAAAGCATCCGGTAAATCTCGCCTACGAAGCAGCAACCGCAGATTTAAATGATGTCAATATGATTGATTCTTTTCATTTGGAAGCTTATGGGGAAACAACCGTCAATTATAACCGTGACATCGAAATTTTCCCTGTTGTTAACGCCATGTTTGAGCTGATTTCAGGAAAAAGCCCATACAAATCTCCAACCGATATGGGGGTCAATATGGCAGGAAATTGTATATTTGATGACGATGCCTGCTGCCGTGCCTCCGAACAGGAAATTATCCGCAGATATTATAAATGTTTATGTGAAAAGAAACGTAAAGGGGAATCCAACGATAATCAATTTAAGCTGGAATCTCTAATGAGACAGGCTAAAATCACAGTAAAAGACCGTAAAATCGTTGATGCAGCATTAGATGCAGAAAAAGAAACCGGACATCCAGCCGCAGCCATTGAACTTCCTAACGGTGAAATCGTAACAGGAAAAACAAGTGATCTGCTGGGAGCATCTGCTGCAACTCTGTTAAATGCATTAAAAGTACTTGCTGGAATTGATCATGAAGTAAAATTGGTATCTCCAAAAAATATTGAACCAATCCAGACATTAAAAACAAGTTATCTGGGAAGCCAAAATCCAAGATTACATACTGATGAAATTTTAATTGCATTATCTGCAAGTGCAGCCGAAAATAAGGAGGCAGAACTTGCAATGAAGCAACTGCCATTGTTAAAAGGCTGTGAAGCGCATACAACGGTACTTATATCCTCTGTGGATGAAACTATTTTCAAAAAATTAGGCATACACCTAACTTGTGAACCAAAATATGAAGAATCCAAACGGAAATATCACAAACATTAAAAATAAATATTTCTCTATATCATTTGAAATAACAAGACCTCCAGCGAAATGTTGGTGGTCTTGTTATACAAAATTATAAAATCATCTCACTGATTATTCTATATCGGTATAATAAGGAACAACCAAATACATGTCCTCTGTTATTGTTTGGTCATAAATATGATTCGTCTCGCAGACCTCATCAATATACTCATCCACAGATTCATATTCATCACTGATTCTCTCCTTAGCAATGGACCATAAAGAATCTCCCTTTTTTACTTGAATGCTTGTAAATCTTTTCTCCCTGCTGTCTTTTGCATCTACAACAGATCTGCTTCCCATAAATAATGCTCCAATCACAAAACATATCACTATGATAAATGCAGTTAATGCAGCTATTTTCATTCTTCTAATCTTCATAAGTATCCCTCCAACTCTTATCGAACATTTGTTTATGGCTTTATTATATATTCCGAACATTCGTTTGTCAATACTTTTCTCGAAAATTTGTTCGGGAACACTTGTTTCTTCCTTTTATGTATGGTATAATTTTCATAAGAAAAAAACGGAGGGTATATTATGTCAAGAGAACAGTTAAGTGATAAACAGCAGCAGATACTGGAATTTATCAAGCAGCGAATATTAGAAAAAGGATATCCGCCTGCTGTCCGTGAAATATGCGAAGCAGTTCATTTAAGATCTACTTCTTCTGTACACTCCCATCTGGAAACCTTGGAACGAAAAGGTTATATCCGCAGAGACCCAACAAAGCCGCGTGCTATTGAAATCATAGATGATGAATTTAATCTTGCAAGACGTGAAATCATACATATTCCAATCGTTGGAACGATTGCTGCAGGAGAACCGATTCTGGCAACAGAGAATATCGAAGATTATTTTCCTATGCAGCCGGATTTTATCAGCAATAAAAATACATTTATGCTGCATGTCCGCGGTGAAAGTATGATCAATGCCGGCATTCTGGATGGTGATATGGTAATTATCGAACAGCAGTCTACCGCTTCTAATGGTGATATTGTTGCAGCTATGATTGATGATTCTGCAACAATTAAGACATTTTACAAAGAAGACGGCCATTACCGCCTGCAGCCGGAGAATGATACTATGGATCCTATCATTGTTTCTGAAATTTCCATTATTGGTAAAGTTGTTGGTCTTTACCGCACCATGAGATAAAATATAACAAAAAATACCTGAAAGATTTCATCATCTTTCAGGTATTTTTCTGCTGATTTTAAAAAATCCATTTTCTCTCTATTCTTCTATTCATTCATATTTATTTCCACACCGTCTTTCCAAATTCGTTCCAAATCATAAAATAATCGATTTTCTTTATCAAAAACATGAATAATAATATCATTAAAATCTAAGAGAACCCAGCTTCCGCCACGATACCCTTCCATCTGCTTCATTTGGTATCCTGCTTTTTCTAATTCTTCCTGCACATTATCTACAATTGCCTGTACTTGATTTTTATTTGTACCATTTGCAATCATAAAATAATCTGCCACAACTGATATTCCACGTATATCAATCACTTTAATATCTTCTGCCAGCTTATCATCTAATGCCTGATAAGCAATTTTTACCATATCTAATGCTTGTTCCATACACTTCTCCTTACGCCTTTGTCTGTTTCAGATAGTATTCATAAGTTTCTATTGTTTTATAACCAATCTTTTGTTTCCGTCCTTTTAGATACTCAATTGTATGATCCAAAATCTGTAATGTACATACATCTAAATTTTGAAACGCCATTTTTCTTACTTCACAAAGCCCCGGTATCATTCTCCGGTCTGGTTCAATATAATCCGCAATAAATATCATCTGCTCCAATGGCTTCATTTTAGGTTTTCCAGTAGTATGACATTCAATTGCATTTAAAATTTCCAAGTCATTTTCCCCATAATATTCTCTTGCTATGAAAGGGGCTAATGCTGAATGCATCAACTGCGGACTATCCGTTAGTATTCCATCTAAAGATATTCTATATTTCTCACAAAATTTTCTTTGCTGTACCAAAGAATACCCTTTCGCACAATCATGAAGAAGTCCTGCTTTATATGCTTTCTGAATATCCTCGTCAAATGCCATCGCCATGGATGCTGCTGTATAAGCTACTCCTAAAGTATGACGATACCTTTCCGGTTTTAAATTCAATTTTAACTGCTGTTCCATTTCATCAATGTTCATACAAATCATTTCTTTCTATATAATCAATTACTTTCTCTGGTAAAAAAAAGTGGATACTTTGTCCGGCTGCCTTTTTCATCCGAATTTCATGAGATGAAATTTCCATACTTGGACTGCCTAAATGATAAATTTTTCCAGAATATTTATGTTCCAGATAATCTATCTGTGCATCTAAAGCACTTCTGGAATCATTTCTAGATGCAACTAAAATATCCGCCATTGCCAAAATCTGATCCGGATCTTTCCAAGTTTCAATTTGATATAAAGAATCTGCACCCATAATAAAATAGTATTTTCCATCAAAATTCTGTTTTGTCAATTCTTTTAGAGTATCCACTGTATAAGTCGTTCCTTCTCTTTGAAGTTCTAAGCCGCTGAACTGAAAATAAGGGTAATCTTCTATCGCCAGACGTATCATTTCTGTACGGTCATGCTCTGTTACGCCTCCAGAAATCGTTTTATAAGCTGGATTTTTCGTCGGCATGACCAGAATTTTATCTAACCCAAACTCTTCTTTCGCTGATTGACCTAAAATTAAATGTCCAAAATGAATGGGATTAAAAGTACCGCCGAGAATTCCTATTTTTTGCATATCAAACCTCCAAAAACTATTTCTTCACCTTTGGAAGTTCAATTCTTTTATGCTTTTTAGATTCTTTATATAAAACAATCTTTTTCCCAATAACCTGTACTATTTGAGATCTGGTTCTTTCTGCAAGAATCTCTGCCAAATCTTTGGGATCATCCATACAATTTTGAAGTACATTAACTTTCACCAGTTCCCTGGCTTCCAAAGCATCTCTGACACCAGAAACCAGTTCTGGGGAAATACTTCCTTTTCCAATATTGTATATTGGGTCCAATTTCATAGCAAGACTTTTCAAATACGCTCTTTGTTTGCTTGTCATCTCTTCCTCCAATTTTTTATCTATAATAATCAAACTCAAGGTCAAATAGACGCACTGTATCGCCTTCTTCAATTCCCATTTCCGTCAGTCGTTCAATGACACCATTTTCCTTCATAAATTTCTGGAAAAAGTCAAATCCGCGTTCAGATTCCAGGTTCGTATATCCAAGCATACGCTCTACTTTTGGTCCTTCCACAGTAAACACGCCTTCTTCCGGATGTCCTATCACAATACCGCCTTCTTCTTCCTCGAAGTTTAATTCATATTCCTGTTCAAATTCCGTTGCACCTGCCGGAAGCTCATCAAGCATTCCTTGTACCTGCCACAACAGTTCTTTCAATCCTTGTCCACTGACTGCTGAAATTGAAAACACCGGAATTCCTTTCGGCTCAAATTCTTCTTTCAGCAGATTCATAACCGTTTCTCTATCTTCTTTTGTCATCGCATCCATCTTATTGGCTGCAATTACCTGCGGACGATTTAATATATCTGCATTATATTTCTTTAGTTCATCCGTAATGGCATAAATATCTGCAATAGGATCTCTTCCCTCTACAGATGCTGCATCTACCATATGAACCATAACTTTGGTGCGCTCAATATGACGCAGAAATTCAAAACCGAGCCCTACACCTTCCGATGCTCCTTCGATAATTCCCGGTATATCAGCAATCACAAAACCCTTTCCATTTCCCATATCTACAACACCGAGATTCGGATTCAACGTTGTAAAATGATAATTTGCAATTTTAGGATTTGCATTGGTTACTCTAGACAAAAATGTAGATTTTCCAACATTCGGGAATCCTACCAGCCCTACATCCGCAATGACTTTTAATTCCAGCATAATTTCAATTTCCTGAGCTTTGCCGCCCGGTTGTGCATATTTTGGTGCCTGCATTGTAGGAGTCGCATAATGCTGATTTCCTTTTCCTCCCCGTCCACCTTTCAGCAGTACAACAGGCTCTTTTTTATTGGACATATCAAGGATTACTTTTCCTGATTCTTTTTCTTTTACTACAGTTCCCGGCGGAACCTTCAAAACGATGTCTGCACCATCTGCACCATGACATCTTCTCCGTCCGCCTTCCTGTCCATCTCCAGCTTTAAATTTCCTTCTATGACGATAATCAGATAAAGTATTCATTCCTTCATCTACAACAAAAATAACGTCTCCGCCTCTTCCGCCGTCTCCGCCGTCCGGACCGCCATTTGGTACATAAAGCTCTCTGCGGAAGCTGACATGCCCATTTCCGCCTTTTCCAGATCTGATAATTATATTGGCTCTATCTGCAAACATTGTTCCTTTCCTTTCTTACAAATAGAAAATCTAAAAATATAAATTTCCCATGTAATAAAAAGCGGCTCCAAATATGAAATTTGAAGCCGTAATTGCTGTATGTCTATGCTCTGTGTTTCGCTGCAATTATGCAACCGGATGTACAGAACACTGTTTCTTATCTCTACCTTTTCTTTCGAAACGTACAATACCATCTACTAATGCAAATAATGTATCGTCTCCACCACGTCCTACGTTAACACCTGGATGGATTTTTGTTCCTCGCTGTCTGTAAAGAATATTACCAGCTTTTACAAACTGTCCGTCAGCTCTTTTCGCACCTAATCTCTTAGATTCTGAGTCTCTACCGTTCTTTGTAGAACCCATTCCTTTTTTATGGGCGAAAAATTGAAGGTTCATTTTCATCATTTTGTTACACCTCCTCAAAAATTACATCTAAATACTGTCCCTGTTCTTCTTCAATACTGCTAAGTCCAAGAATCAGTGATTTTAATAATAAACTTCCTTCCACAGAAAGTTCTTCCGTAAATACTACGTTTAACCGTGCATTCTCTTCATCAACATCTGCTTGATAATTATCATCTGTCAATTGATCCAGAGAATTCACAAAATTTATAACCAGTGCGGATACTGCCGAACAAACAATATCTTGTCCTTCTTCATCGTATCCTGCATGGTCTCGTGAATCAAATCCCTGAAAGGAACCATCCTCACGTTGATAGAATGTGATCTTCGTCATAACTCTATCTCCAGATATTATCCAACGATACTATCGATTTTTACCTGTGTAAATAATTGTCTATGTCCGTTTTTCTTATGGTATCCAGTTTTTCTCTTATATTTGTAAACGATGACTTTCTTGTCTTTTCCTTCGCTTACAACAGAAGCTTCAACTTTCGCACCATCAACGGTAGGTGTTCCAACTTTTACAGTATCTCCGCCAACTAAAAGTACATCATCAAATGTAATTTTAGCACCAACTTCAGCGTCAAGTTTTTCAACTTTAATTACGTCGCCTTCGCTTACTTTATACTGTTTTCCACCTGTTGCGATAATTGCGTACATCACGGCACCTCCTATTATCAATCTCGCCAGCTTCGGTGATTCCCATACTTATACCTCGCTGTGCGGCATACCATGTTATAATATCAACACTTTTCCAAAATGTCAATATCTATTTGGCGAAATATTGGATTTCTTTCCTTTTTTCTCGTAATTTCCATAATTCCTAATTTTGTCAAATCAACTGCAGTTGCTTTTTTAGAATCCATGTCCAAATATTTCTGCATCGTCCGAAGCAAAGTATCTTTGTCATATTCTGAATCCATATCAATAAAATCAATCATAATAATTCCAGACAAATTCCGAAGGCGTATCTGCCTTGCTGCCTCTTTTGCTGCTTCCAAATTCATTTTCCGGATATGTGCTTTTTTATCTCCTTTTCCGACAGATTTTCCTGTGTTCACATCAATCACAGCCATAGCCTCTGTTTGCTCTATATAAAGAAATCCACCAGATTTCATCCATACTTTTTTACTCAATGCTTCTTTTAAATAATGTCTGATTCTGTAGCGGCGTTCAATATCTCCCGCTGTTTCTGAAAACTGCTGCACACAAAATCCTTCTTTTTGGAAAATATCTGCCATTTCCGGCTGATCTGTAATAATTTGCTCAATCTGCTCTGTATCTTGACCAAACAACAGCAGCTCCGTCATATTCTGATTTGTATCAATCAATTGAAACGGCTGGCGGTATTCTTTTTTTCTAAGGATTTCGCCATATCTATCTGCCAAAACAGACGCTTCCTCTACCACCGCCTGTTTCGGTGCTCTGGCTGCACTTGTCCTCAAAATAAACCCATAGTCACTGGTAACCAAAGGCTCTGCCATCCTTTTTAACTGATGCCTCGTTTCTTTTTCTCTGATCTTATTGGAAATTCCTATGGATGCTTTATCCGAAGTCAAAACAAGATACTTCCCGGTTAGTTCAATCTGATCCGAAAGCATTGGTTTCTTTTCCTTTGTCGCTTCCTTCTTCACTTGAACTAAAATCTCATCATCAATCTTCAATTCCCGGTTACGAATAGGAAGGAAACCAAGTTCACCTTTTTCATACTCTACAAAGGCACCTTGAATATTTTTTACAATATTTTTTACCTTCCCAAGATAAATATTCCCGATGAAACTTCTTTCTTTTGCAGACACACATTGAAATTCGACAATTTCATGATTTATCATCCACGCACTAATCACATCGTTTTGCAATTTTGTTACAATAATCTCTGACGGCATTTTTATCCTTCCAAACTTGGAATTGACATTACAGGATCAACATCTGCATTATAATCAACACCTTCTTCACCAAATCCAAACATATGATAGAAGTCTTCCCAATATCCATCAATATCTGCCAGCTCTTTTACATTTGATGTTTCAATCTGTTTCCAGCGTAATTTTACTTCATCTTGTACATCATCTTTTAATTCCCAGTCATCCATACGGATCCATCCATGTTCATCTGTCACTGCATCCAACAAAAGATTCTTTTCCTGAAACAATCGTTCAATCTGCTCAATACAGCCTTCATGAAGATTCTTTTCCTTCATAACTTTATATAAAACAGACATATATAATGGAACAATCGGAATCGCAGAACTTGCCTGTGTCACCAATCCTTTATTTACTGAAATATAAGCTTTCAAGCCTTTATCTTTAAATTCCTCTGTTATCTCATCTGCAGTCTTATGCAAATGTTTCTTTGCCTCCCCGATGGTTCCCTCAAAATAAATAGGATATGTAAGCTCTGAACCAATATATGAATATGCTGCTGTCACTGCATTGTCTGCCAAAACTCCGGCTTCATCCAATGCTTCGATCCAAAGTTTCCAGTCCTCTCCGCCCATAACCTTTACTGTAGCTTCTATTTCCTCTTCCGTTGCTGCCGGAATTGTCTTCATACCAATGGTATTATCCTTCAAATTCAGATTCTTATTGGTAAAATCATCTCCTGTAGTCTTTAACACAGAACGATATGAAGTTCCATCTGGAGCAGTTCTTCTTGGTGCAGCAAGACTATAAATCACTGTATCTACCTGTCCAAAATCTCTGCGGATTGTTTCAATGGTTATATCCTTTATTTCCTTGGAAAATGCGTCTCCATTGATAGATTTTGCATAACATCCTTCTTCTTTTGCAAATTCTTCAAATGCCGCTGTATTATACCATCCCGGAGTTGCCGTCTTTTTTCCGTTGGATGGACGTTCAAACATAATTCCTAATGTATCAGCGTGGCATCCAAAAGCAGCAACGATTCTGGATGCCAGTCCATATCCGGTAGAACATCCAATCACCAAAACTTTCTTTGCTTCACCTGGAATTTCACCTTGAGAACGCACATAAGCAATCTGATCTGCGACATTCTTTCTGCAGCCTTCCGGGTGTGCAGTCAAACATAAGTAATCTTTTACTTTTGGACTAATAATCATAGTTCTCTCCCTTTCATATATTTGCCTCTTTGGCAATTATTTTTAATATCAAAATATTATCTATAAAATTATAATATGTTCTATATCACACTGTCAAGCAGGAACCATTTTGGTTCTATGCGCACGCAGAGTCATATCTTCCTGCCTGTAACTCAAAAAGAAATCCTTATAAACAAAATCTTGCTTATAAGGATTCCGCTAATTTCTTATTTAAAAATTCTTCGGATTGTTACAATCTTTCTATATCTTGCATTCTTAGAAATCTTAATTCCACCTCTTGGATATGGTGCAGAATTGCTTGCGTGAACAATCTTATTATTTCCCATATAAATAGCAACATGACCGCTGTAACAAATAATATCTCCCGGTTTTGCCTTTTTCAAACCGCCTTTTACTTTCTTTCCAACTCTTCTCTGTCCGCTGGATGAATGCGGAAGACGTTTTCCAAACTTTCTGTAAACTGACATTGTAAATCCAGAACAATCAGTTCCTCTTGTTAAACTTGATCCACCATATTTATATTTATTACCTACGAATTTCTTCGCATAATTTACAACCTGCTGTCCTTTGGATGCTGCCTGAGCCTCTTTTTCACTTGTATGTACTGACATTGTAAATGCGGCAGCTGCCATCATAACTAAGACTAGTGTTTTTGCAAATAAACGTTTCATACTTTCTCCTGATAAATTGTGATTATTATCAAAGTTTGTTTCATTTGTTCCTATCATTTGTTAACATTCTACAATAACACTCGCTATTTTGTCAAGACTTTTTTAAGTTTTTTTCATTTACTGTAACATTTTTGTAACATCTCTATTTTTTCTTTTGTTGTATTTCCAAAAATCTTTGAACAGTCACTACTTCTTTTTCACTGATTTCATATGGACTATATTTGGCTTTTTGTATAATTTCATGGACAGTTTTCCAACTATTCGGGGCTTTTCCGGTTAAATTATCTGTAAAATCAACATATTTATTTAGTTTTTTTTCATAATACAGTATTTTCTCACGATTGCTGTACGACTGCCAAAGACGTTTTTTACGTAACATTTTTAACAAACGGTAGAGTCCACAGAGAAAAGCTATACTTGTCATAAATATTACAATCCATTTAACATTTTCCAGAAATTCTTTTTTTGTAAATGGAATGCGCTTTTGATTCTTTTCGTTTGTTTGTATCTTTTGATATACCTCTTTTCCCGTATACTCACCTGTTACATCCACTGGTATCCAGCCAATATTGGTGACATATACTTCTGCCCATGCATGTGCATCGTAATCTGTCACCTGTGCACTTCCATTCTTCCATTGATCTGCACGGATCTTATATCCTTCTACATATCTGGCAGGAATTGAGCAGCTTCGGAATAAAAATACTGCTGCTGACGCATATTGAGTACAAAACCCCTTTTTGCTGTCTTCCAAAAAATATAAAACCGGATCTTTCCCCTCCGGAGTCAGTCCCGGACGATAGGTATATTCATAATTTTTCTTCAAGAAATTTTGTATACTTTTTGCTTTTTCGTACAATGTATTCCCCTGCACAGCTTCTGTATACTGTCTTTGGATCTTTTCTCTGATATTTTCCGGCACTTTTAAGTAAGTTTCTTCTATGTAATTCTGATATCCCTGCATCCCATAAAAATAATTGGACTCGATTTCCGAGTTTGACAATCCTTCCAATATACTTTCCTGAACTTTTCCTTCCAATTTCAGAAAATCCATAGAATCTTTCATACTATAATAGCGAATCTGATATTGCTTTTCGGCATTTGTCTTTATAATCGAAGTATCCCCGGAAACAATTCCTTTCATTTCATTGATATCTGCAAAATACGGCATAAGAACCGATGCATCATTCTTTTTCTGATAAGCAATGGTTAATTCCCTGTCTCCATGAAAAAGGTCTTTCTGTTCCTTTTCCGGTATCAATTCATCAATTTTTAGTTCTGGAAATAAAAATGGCAGTCCAAGAGCAGATTCTCCTGCAAATATTTTTGCCTCTTCTTCTTTTGTCTTCCATACTCCATTTTGATAATCACCACTGACATATCCTTTTAAATATAATGTTTCTTCATGATCATCTACAGAAACCCGGAACAATTTTGTCCCTGAAAGAGATACTGCCCCTGTTTTTCCAATTTCACCATTTCCAATACCGCCGGTGACTTGATACTCATCCCCCTGTACAGCTTTTCGGACCTGCAGTAAAACAAACCTTTTTACCGCAGTCTCCTCCGGCACCACAACTTGATCATAAAAGTAAAGCGGTATTACAATAATGAAAAATGCTGCAAAAAGAATCCCTCCAAATTGTATATGATTTTTCCGAAAATTATAATACGCAGCCCATGCTCCTAAAAACAGAAGAAAAGCAGATGTAATAGCATAAGGTGCCAAAATCATCACAACTACTTGAAAAAGGCTGGTAAAAACAAATAAACTCAAAGGCTTATACCGCATCACTCCAATCAGAAGCCCAGCACACAAGAAAAAGAAAAAGACTGCCAAGACACTGTCTACACGGCTGTGATCCAAATCTACAGAAACATAGTAATAAAATCCCATATCTGTACTTTGATTAATTGCATCAGTCATTTTATTACTAATAATCCGAAAACCATTGATTAATGCCTCTCGTTTCATCAGCAGCAATCCCGCAATCATTAAAATATAACACGGGATTGTCCATTTGACATAATCAATCAATATACAAGAAGCCAGTAAAACCAATGCTCCTGTTATTACCAATGCCCAATGATACTGCTCAATGTAAAATCCCGCAAAAATACTTTGAATCATTGCTGCAAAAATCAGTGCAAGCATCATATATTCAGTTTTCTGCTTCCATTGGTATTCCATCATAACTCCATATCATACACATAATCTTCTACATTTTGTCCACGACTGCCAAGCGTAATTTTTATCATATCTTGTTCACTTTCTGCAATCGGCTGCTTCAAATTTTCACGAAAGATTTTCGTAAACAATTCTTCATATTGTTCGAATGACTTTAAAAAATAACAGCTTTCCCCAAAAAATATTTTCTGTGGTATTCCCTCATCCAGCAAAAATCCGGATACAGAATAGAATACAGAAAAATAATCCGAATACTGCTTCTTTTTTAAGTCTGAAATATCCAGTGCAATGGCTGTTGGATCTGCAGTTTCATCCTCTGATTTCCGCACATAAAGTTCTCCTTTGCCGGCAAATAATTTCCAGTGGATTCTTGATAATCTATCTCCCGGATGATACATACGGATTCCATCATATTCAAACCCTTCTTCTTCCAGCCGTATTTTTTGAAGTTTATCGTTCATTGCCTCCAACGGAAATCTTTTTGGCATAACAAGGACCTCTTCTTCCATAAACAGTTCCTTTTTTACTGTATATAACCCCGTCAAATCTCTCCATTTTAAGGAAACAAAACGAATTTTATACAAATCACATTCCTGAAATTTCCGCTTCATCAAAATTTGATCCTTTTCTAACTTTCCCCATGGAAAACGAATCGTCTTTTTCCGCTTTTTTCCTCGAAGTACAGATTCTATCACATATTCCAGTTCACACCGCCGTGTGTTTAGAAACCTCCGCCCGTCAATTTTGCAGGCAGCTTCCAACACATCATTCTCTATCAAAATCCGTTCTTTTAATTCTACGGTTAACCCCATTTGCTGTTTTTCTTTTACCGCAGAATAAATTGAAAAAATGAGAACAAGAAATAAGGATGCCGTAAGACATCCCCCTATCCAGTTCCAATATAACAGCCAATAAACGATACTTAAAATTATAAAAAAGAAATACATCGTCCACCTCACTGATTCCCCTTTGGCAGAGGGACAGATTTTAAGATTTCTTTCAATATGTCATCGCTGGTTTTCTTCTGAATTTTCGCTTCCTTACTCTTGATAACCCGGTGTCCCGCTGTTACAAAAAAGACATCTTTGATGTCCTCCGGTACTAAATAAGTCCGATTGGACAAATATGCATTGGCTTTTGCCATCTGAAGCAGTGCAATCGTTCCTCTTGGACTTAACCCCAGCTCCAAATTTTTAGAACGTCTGCTTGCATTTGCCAGACTTACCACATACCGCAAAATATCATCATGTACAAAAACCTGCTCGACTTCCTGTCGTATTTCCATCAATTCATCTATCGTAATCTGTTCTTTCATCTGATCAATTGCAATATTCACCCTGCCCTGTTTTAACATTGTAACTTCACTTTCCTGATCTGGATATCCCATAGAAATACGAATCATAAAACGATCCAGCTGCGATTCTGGCAGAGAATGTGTTCCTATAGAACCCAAAGGATTCTGTGTTGCTATCACAACATATGGTTTCGGAAGCTCTCTGGTAACTCCATCAACGGTAATTCTTCCTTCTTCCATTGCCTCCAACAATGCAGACTGTGTTTTTGGAGAAGTTCGATTAATTTCATCTGCCAGCAGCAAATTGGTCATAGCCCCGCCTTTTTGATATTCAAACGTTCCTGTTTCCGGCTTGTACACAGAAAATCCTGCAATATCTGCAGGCATAACATCTGGTGTAAACTGGATTCTTTGATAATCCAGTCCTAAAACCTTAGAAAAAGATAACGCCAAAGTTGTTTTTCCAACCCCTGGAATATCTTCAATCAAAATGTGTCCACTGGCTAAAATTGCAGTCATAACCTGCCGGATAATTCGATTCTTGCCAATAATTACTTTTCCAATCTCATTCATTGCCTTTCCGGCCTGCTCACAGATGAATAACTCCTTCATACATTTATCCCCGCTTTACATTTACTAAAATAATTCCCATTACAATTACCAGCATTGCCGCAGCTGCCATTAATCCAAAATACCCATTTCCAGTAATTCCAGCTGTAACATATCCAATGGCTGCACATCCTGCTACTGTAAAAGCATACGGCATCTGTGTTGACACATGGTCAATATGTTTACATTGTGCTCCGGCAGAAGATAAAATCGTTGTATCTGAAATCGGTGAAATATGATCGCCGCAGACTGCACCTGCAAGAATCGCTCCTACGCAGACTGCCATCATCATAAGATTTCCACCTAAAATTGTAACCGAAATTGGGATTAAAATACCAAAAGTTCCCCAAGATGTTCCTGTTGCAAAAGCAAGTCCCATAGAAATAAAGAAAAATATCACAGGCATAACTATAACTGCCATAGTGCTGCCGCCAATGGCCGTTTTTACAAAACCTTGAATATTTAAATACTGTTCACTGCAGATTCCTGATAATGACCATGCAAGACATAAAATCATAATTGCAGAAGTCATCGATTTAAATCCTTGTACAAAACTTCCGCAAAAATCTACAAATGCAATAACTTTTCTTGGAACATACAATAAGAAAGTAAAAATCAGTGTCAAAAATGAGCCTAACACAAGACTTCTTGAACTGGAACAATTTGCAAAAGCATCAATAATTGACGCACCTCGAAAAAATCCACCTGTATACAGCATAAATGTAATACAGGATAAGATCAAAAATATAATCGGTAAAATCAAATCCAAAACTTGTCCGCGGCCTACAATCTGCATTTCCTCTTCACCGTCCACCTCTAATTCTTCTGTTTCATGATTTAATTCATATTGCCTCATTTTAGAATAATCTACATTTACAACAAGCAGAGAAATTAAAAATACCAAAGTTAACAACGCATAATAATTAAACGGAATTGCACGGATAAATAACGAAAATCCATCAATATTACTGTTTTCGGGCAGAGAAGAACCAACCGCTGCCGCCCAGCTGGAAATCGGAGCAATAATGCATACCGGTGCCGCTGTAGCATCGATCACATAAGCTAATTTTGCTCTTGTAATTTTATATTTATCTGTTACCGGACGCATAACTGTTCCAACCGTCAGACAATTAAAATAATCATCTACAAAAATCACGACTCCAAGACACATCGTTGCAAGCAATGCCTGTCTTTTGGTTTTGATAGCCTTAGAAGCCCATTTCCCATAAGCTCTGGAAGCACCGGATTTTGTAATTAATGCAACTAAAATCCCTAATAGAACAAGAAAGATTAAAATATCACAGTTGCCTCCAATCTTCTCTGACATAATCGAGAAAATCGTATCCATCGCATGAATCGGATGGAAGCCATGATACATAAGGGCTCCTGATGCAATTCCTATCATCAGTGATAAATATACCTCCTTTGTTATTAACGCCAAAACAATGGCGATTACCGGCGGAAATATTGCCCAAAATGTACCTGTCATTTGTTTTTTTCTCCTTAATTTCTATAATAGTTAATCAAACATCCTTTTAGGATAATTTCTCTCTCATCATCGGTTAATTCACCAAGTGTTAATGTAATTTCTTTCATTCCTTCGTTTACCACATAAGCTGGAATCTTCGTCAGCTTATCTTCTACTGCCATCTTAATATCCGGAATGAAAATGTAATCTTTATTCTTAAATGGAAGTTTTCCTTCCTCAATGGTAAATGGAAGCATACCCCAGTTAATTAAATTAGAACGATATCTCTTTGTTGCATATTCATTCGCAATGTTTGCCCATCCGCCTAATACTTTCTGACAGGATGCCGCCTGCTCACGCGCAGAACCATCTCCCGGCTTCACAGCAAAAATAGTACTTCCAATACCTAAATTTGTTTTGTTTACATCCGCATACATCTCTTTTATTTTATCAAGCATTGGTTTCACTTCTGGGAATGCTTCTTCAGGACACTCCCCGGCTTCAATGGCTTTCTGTGCTGTCTGTACTTCTTTTGCAAGACCTACATAAGCAGGATCTTTTCTGGATAATGCAAACTCAGCCAGTCCCAATGGATTAGAACGGTAAGAAGATGTTTCTCCAGATGGAATCAATTCATCTGTCGTTGTTACCGGATCATGAATCTCAGAAACTACCTTTAACAGCATATTCTCCGGCAGTGCAGACATTTCCGGCCAGTCCTTAATATTTGGCCCAAACTGAATTTCCACAGAAGGATCTGCCACACCTTTACTGTCAAATACTCTATTTTCATAAATTGTTTTATCAAAGTGGTATTTTGGAATAAAATCACTTGCTTCTACATCTGTTGCAGGAGTTAAATATCCCTGATTTGCTGCAGTCGCTGCAATAGAACGTGCATCCATCAATGCAACAGAGGAAATCTGTCCGCTCTGCAGCTTAGAGCCTTCTCTGTTCGGGAAGTTTCTGGTAGAATGACGGATACTAAACGCATTGTTTGCAGGTGTATCTCCGGCACCAAAACATGGCCCGCAGAATGCAGTCTTTACGATTGCTCCTGTCGCCATCAAATCTGCAACTGCTCCATTTTTAACTAATTCCATATAAATTGGTGTACTTGCAGGATATACACTTAAGGTAAATTCATTGGAACCGATGCTGGCACCTTTCAAAATATTTGCTGCCTCGCAGATATTTTCATATCCTCCACCGGCACATCCGGCAATGATTCCCTGATCTACATATAATTTTCCATTACGGATTTTACTTTGCAGTGAATAATCTACCGCACCATCTAAGCTGACTAATGCACGTTTCTCAACATCTGCCAGAATATCCTCAAGATTTGCATTGACTTCTTCAATCGTATATGTATTACTTGGATGGAACGGCATGGCAATCATTGGTTTTACTTTATCTAAATCAACTTCAACGATTCCATCATAGTATGCAACTGCACCAGGATTTAACTCTTTGTATTCTTCTTCACGCCCATGAATCTCATAAAATTCTTTGATTGTATCATCTGTTCTCCAAATAGAAGAAAGGCAAGTTGTTTCTGTGGTCATTACATCCACACCGATACGGAAATCTGCACTTAAATTTGATACGCCCGGTCCTACGAATTCCATAACCTTATTGTTTACATATCCTTTTTCAAATACAGCACCAATAATAGCAAGGGCAACGTCCTGAGGTCCAACTCCTTTGGCTGGTTTTCCTTTTAAGTAAATTCCAACAACTCCCGGCATATTAATATCATAAGTTCTGTTTAATAACTGTTTTACCAGTTCCGGTCCGCCTTCACCCATTGCCATTGTTCCAAGAGCACCATAACGGGTATGGCTGTCGGAACCAAGAATCATCTTTCCTCCGCCTGCAAGCATTTCTCTTGCAAATTGGTGGATAACTGCTTGATGCGGCGGTACATACATTCCACCGTATTTTTTCGCTGCGGTCAAACCAAACATATGGTCATCTTCATTGATTGTCCCACCAACTGCACAAAGGCTGTTATGACAATTCGTCAAAACATACGGTACTGGAAATTTTTCAATCCCTGATGCTCTCGCTGTCTGGATGATTCCTACAAATGTAATGTCATGGGAGGTCAGCTTATCAAATTTAATCTGAAGCTTCTCCATATTCCCGGATGTATTATGTTCTTTTAAAATGCCATAGGCAATTGTATTCTTCGCTGCTTCTTCTTTCGCTGGAACATTCCCAACCAATTGATTTAACTGTTCTTTGTCAGATTCTTTCACCAAAGTCGTTCCATTTACAAGATATGCACCTTCTGAAAATAAATTAATCATGTCTCTCTCCTCCTGCAATGCAATTTTCTAATAATTATAGCATAAAAGCACAAATTATGAAAGATATAAAAAGCACACACCCCTCAAAACTATTCCCTCACTGCGTTCCGTCCAGATTCATTCTTTGGAGTGTGTGTTTTACTTCTATAACTTCTATATTTAATTTTAAATAATCAGCATATATACAGTTGCAATAGATATTACAATCTGAATAATCGCAAAGCGGAATACTGTCTGTGTATTGGACCATCCAATCTGTTTTCTTACATGATCATGGAGCGGCATGGTAGTATTCTTAAAAATATGTATCTTTAAAAATCTCAATAATGCAACTTTAATTAACCCAAGTCCCCCATCTACAATTAAGACCAAAGCTGCTAATAGGAACAAGAAAGGACTTCCTGTTTTTAAAACAGCGATACTAATGAAAATACCCATGGCACGGGAACCGGCATCCCCCATCATCAGCTTGCTTGGTGTTGCATTGTACCAAAGATACCCAAGAATACATACAACAAACAATAAGATCATATAAGAAAATTCTGAAAAAATTCCTCTCGGTTTTAATGTTATTTCATTAATAACATAAATCGTAACCAATGTAATAATTGTTAGGGTTCCGGAAAGTCCATCCACCCCATCCGAACAGTTGGTTACATTAATCGCCGCCCATACTAAAATAATCGTTAAAATGAAAAATACTGCCGGATGAATCCATACATCCATTCCAATTGTTGCAATACGAATTTCTGTGCCGTTAAAATAAATATAATTTAATGCAACAACCGCTGCTACCAAAAAGTCAAGAATTCCTTTCTTATATTCATTCCAAGGTTCATCCGCCGCATCATCCATATATCCTGTCAGCATTTCAATAAATACTAATACAAGATAAATAGCCATTTCTACAGATAATTCTCCAAAAAGTAATGCAGCCGCGGTAAATACAGAAATGAAAATAATTCCTGCACCTCTTGGTTTTCCTGCAGACAGTTTGCCATTATGTGCAAAATCTCTACCCATATCTTTTGGTAAATAATCATTTAATTTTGATGTCAGAATACAGGTCATAGCAAATGCTGCAATGACTCCAATAAATGCCGTGATTGGTAAAACACCTCCGGCGATCCAATTAATCATTGGTTTATCCTCCCGTTATCTTTTGATTTACTACAATACTTTATAACACAATTACTTAGTATAGCATGGTTTTCAAATAATGCAAATGTTAATTCATTCCTTTTTTATGCTTCTTCTTTCATTCTCCTTACAGTTTCTAACAAAGTCTGGGAAGCCTCTTTTATATTTTCAGCTCCAAAAATTGCAGATACAACGGCGGCTCCGTCTACATTTGTTCCCTTTAAATTCATAATGTTATTTTCTTTGATCCCCCCAATGGCTACAACTGGAATTGACACTGTATCACAAATTTTTTTCATTTCTTCCAAGGATACAACTGATGCATCTGTCTTGGTAGGTGTCGCACAGACTGCACCAACCCCAAGATAATCAGCTCCGCCTTTTTCTGCCTTTACTGCCTCTTCCACATTATGTGCAGATACTCCAATAATTTTATCATCTCCAAGAAACTTCCTAACTTCTCCCACCGGCATATCATCTTGTCCCACATGGACACCGTCTGCTCCAGATTTTAATGCTACTTCTATATTATCATTGATTACAAAAGGAACCTCATATTTATCTGCCAATTGTTTCATTTCCAAGGCCTCCTGTAAAAAATCTTCTTCTGATAAATTCTTTTCCCGAAGCTGCAAAAATGTAATTCCTCCATCTAAAGCCTCTTTTACTTGTTCCATTAACGTTTTTGGCCCTGTCCATGCTGTATCTGTTACAGCATATAAGGTCATCGCATCAGCACTTACTTTCAACTTTTTTACCCCTTTCTAACTGTTCTGCTGTTAAATTGCTCATAGCATCAATTAAATACATTTTCATTGATGATGTTCCATAACATCTTTCTTTTGCATATTCACCGCATAGCCCCATCGCTGCAATTGCTGCAACCACCGCATCCAATATGTTCTCTTGATTAGAACCGGCAAATCCGCCTATCACACCATCCAGCATGCATCCGGTTCCTGTAATTCTTGCCATATCTGCATTTCCATTGTAGACTGCATAAGCATTTTTACAATCCACAACCAAATCAATGGCTCCAGTAATTGCAATGACTGCTCCAGTGGCAGCAGATAACTCCTGTGTCATGGCAATGATGCTTTTCATATTATCTTCTGATACGGCATCCGCTTCATCAGCGTCAACTCCCATGGTAGTTCCACTCCCATAACAAAGTGTTTTAATCTCTGATATGTTTCCGCGAATAACTGAAAATCTTATTTCCTGTATTAATTTCTGAGCTGTTCTGGTGCGGAATATGGATGCACCCGCACCTACCGGATCAAAAACTACCGGATGTCCCAGTTCATTTGCCTTTTTCCCCGCCAAAATCATAGACTCAATCGTGCGTTCATTTAACGTTCCAATATTTATTACAAGAGATGTACAAATACTTGTAATATCTTCTACTTCCATCTTATCATCTGCCATAATCGGAGACGCTCCAGAAGCAAGGATGATATTTGCCACATCATTGACCGTCACATAATTTGTAATACAATGGACCAAAGAAGGATTTTTTTTCATATTTTCCATCACTTTATGGTATGCAATATTTTTCATGGTTTTATCTCCTTTTTTGTAATCTCAATAATTATATCATAAAGCACCTTATCCTGCTTCTTCTTTTTTACTTATATTTTTTTCACATCCTTCCTTTCTCCGAATACTATAAACTGTAAACAAAATTAGGAGGATTTAACATGAGTGATTTAGCTGCAACAGGATGCGGAAGCTCTTGCAATTCAGGATTTGGAGGAAACGGATGTCTTCTCTTAATCATCTTACTTTTCTGCTGTGGAGGATGCGGTGATGGATTCGGATTTGGCGGCGATGGCTGCGGATGCGAAAGCATTATCTGGATTATCATCTTGCTGAGCTGCTGCGGAAATGGTTTCGGCGGCAACGGATGTGGATGCGGATGCTAGGAAACCGCAAATAGCCTAAAATCAAGGAGCTGATGCAATGCATCAGCTCCTTGTTATAATCAATCTGTATATTCGTTATAATCCGGATAATATAAAATCCGCCATTCAACTACTTTATCTTCATCTTTGTATCACGGGTATTCTGCCTGCATACGCATATCCATACTGTCTCTCATATATTCATAGGCTGCCCTATAAGTAAACTCATAGTAGATGTGTCCAATCCTAACTTTTCTCCATTTTCCATAAAGCGTTAGATTGCAATAAGCGTCCAATTTCTGTTTTTTGCATAAACAAGGATTGTCAGAGACTAAACCAAATAATTCTCCAACAATCCTCTTTTTCTACTTACATATACAGAGTATCAGCAAAATCCATATGAATCGTGATGAATTTCCCACATTCTGTGCTTTATATTTTCCTCTGCATTCTGTCTGTTTTTTTCCCTTCTGTTTTTTCTTTAAACACTCTTCATCCACTTCATAAACAGTATTTTCTTCTTCTACAAAAATTTCACTCATAAATCATCTCACCTCCTAATACTATAGGATATGAGAAGAAAACCTAAGGTTGTGACGAAAATGGAACAAAAAAAGAAATCATGGGATCATTTTTTCCGTGATGATTCTTCAAACATGCTGGAAGACGCTCTTCCATATCTGCCGCCCGGTTTGAAAAAAACTGCGGCTCTTTACATCAAATTAACAGAACTCACCAATATCGCCAATGAATTCGATAATGAACAAACCCTTTCTGCCTGCGGGCTGGATCAAAATAATGCATCTTTGGAACTTTTATTAAATGCAATGAAACTTCGTGCTCCAAAAGAAACCGCCGCTCAGATTGAGCAATTACAGCAAATGATGCAGATGATGAAATTGTATCAAACATATCAAGACTTTATGAAAGCCAATCCAAAGCTGGCATCTTCTATGTCTGCAAACTCTGAAAACGACATGCTCTCAAAACTAATGCCCATGCTGATGTCCGGGAACCAAACACCTTCCAGCCAGCAGCAGCCAAAAGCACCAAACAATGATTTTATGTCTCAATTAAATCAGATTTTAAATAAATAAAAGGAGCTAGTTATGAACCAATCATGGAAACAACATCCGGGATTAGCAAAAATCAATCCAAAAAAATTAGAAATCATGGAACTTTTAGTCACCCAATGTCAAGGAAAATCCCTCGAAATGATATTACCCGATTTAATGGCTGCATCCAGCCGAATGTCTGAACAAGGACTTTCTTTTACCAATGAAGAGACCGGCATCATCATTGATGCACTAAAAGATGGGATGACTCCAGAAGAACAACAGCGTGTTGAAATGATTCGGAATTTAATCATGTAAAATTATCTAATTTAATAAGGCAGTCCTTTTCATATCGGACTGCCTTTGTTCTTTTCTCCTTCTTATACATTATTGAAATTCCACAACTGCATACGGTTTTTTCTTTTCATCACATAAGGCAACAACAATTCTGCTTTCTTCTTTTGCAATTCTTAAATATAAAGCATCACCTTCAACTGCCTGTTTTTTATATTCTACACGAACTTGATGAATGTTTATATGATCCGGCAGTTCATTATAAGCAGTTTTTACATACAAATTATTGTTCACATGATGATTGCTGTCAATCCAGTCATGTTTCACTCGTATCGCTTCTCGTTCCTCCCATTCTTTCGGCATTTTTATTTTTCGCGGCTGATAATCCATTTCCAATGGATCTTCCATCTGATACACTTCTATTTCACTCTCTAATGGTTTTACCGGATGTCCGCTTTCTGTATCTACATATACCCAAATCGAATTGGCATAAGCAAGCATTTCATTCTTCTCGTTTTTCATTGTAAAATTTCTTGATGCATGGAATTTATCAAATCCCGAAGCCCAAGTACCTACCTGCACTTTTTCACATTCTTCTGGTAAATGCTCTATCACTAACTGCCATGCATTCAATATCCATGCCCGTTTCTTTTTTGCCAAATATTTTACTCCTACCCCTAACTCTTCTGATTGAAACACACTGCAGTCCTGAAAATAGTTTAAAACGCCAGGGACTGCTAATTTTCCTGTTGTATCCGTCTCACTATAACGAATCTTACTATCAAATGTATACATATTACTCTTCCCCTTCTTCAAATTGAAAACTTAATTGTCCATCCAGCCAAGACTTCTGTTTTACTTCTTTTATTTTATCATTTTCCCCGAATCCGCCAATTAAAAATGGCGATTTAGGATCATGAAGTTTCATATTCTGCACCACAGTTCTCCGTTCATAATTTGCATAGCAATAAACACACGCATGTCCGCAAGTATTATACATCCCAATGTCATTTCCAAGCAGACAATTACATTCTGCTCGAGAAGATTTTTGGCTCTTTGGTACATCCAGTGTACATCCAATCGCTTTTTCCAATACTGATTTTGTCATACAGCCGGAAATATCAATCCCGTATTTTTCAAGTTTTTTACTTTCACAACAGGCATGTATTTTGATGCCATATCTCTTTCCGATTCTACCAAATTCTTTTGCAATAACTTCCTGTTCTTCCCATGAAACTTCTCGGACTTTTGGAAAATTTCGTTTTGTTTTTGCATATAAATCAATAAAACTAATCACACATTGGTTTGTAAATCCACTCAATTTTTTTGCCATACTTTCAAAATATTTTATATGAAAATTCAGTGTATATTTTTCTGATATAAAAATCGGATCATACCGCCAGCTGACCGCATCAGCTCCAACAATTTCAGACAATTTTTGAAATGAATCCATCACCTGTTCCTTCACTGGAACATTTGGTTCAATATCTGTTCCATAGGGTGTAATAGTCACAAACCAAAACTGTCCAAATTTTTTTATTTCATTCATTCGTGCAAGCATTGGTTCTGGATTTTTTGTACAAAAACATAATACATCTACAATATCGGGGCTTAATTGATATTTTAAAACCTGTTCCGGATAATAAGGATTTCTTGTCATCACATATCCCTCTTTGATCCGATTGTAAAACCATTCACTGTAATAAGCCGGAATATCGGTCCTGTTTCCAGTATTTATAATCATTGCTTATCCTTCCCGTTACAACATTCACTTTAATTCATAAAGTATATTTTCATAATCCTTTACATAATATCTAATATTTTTTCTTCCTTTTTGAAGAACAATATGCCCTTCGGCTTCCAATTTTTCTTTTTGTGCTTCGATCCCTCCCGGATATTTGGGATTTAATTCACCTTTTGCTTTCAATGTTCTCCAATATGGTGTTTTGTTTTCCTCCCGTTGGTAACTTGCCCATGCTGCAATGGATACAAAAATTCCGGCAGTAATAGGGTCTGTAAAATCTGCATCATTTTCTCTTGCAAAATATTCTCGAATTTCTCCAATGGTAATAATTTTACCATATGGAACCCGCTTCATTATTTTATCATAATCTATCGGCGGTGCAAAATACATTGTATCTCCGCCATATCTCTCAATGCTCTTCTGATCCGTAATGATTTGAAATTTCGGCATACCCTTGCCGTCATGCAGCATTGCATTAAAATCTTTTTTATCTTCATTTGCCATATCAAATACCTCCTGACTTAAGAATAATTCTTTTTATTATTGAATGCAATGAGACAGTTTGAAAAATTTTTTGTTTACTATATTATAGTTCTTTTTCAATAATCAACCTTTCAATTCTGCTATACAAATTTTTTAATTTTTTCTTTGGAAATGCTGCAACAAGGCCTTCTAATGCAGATTCGCCATCAATAATTTTTCTACTCATTTTCACTCTCCTCCTAACACATAAGCGTGGTGTTTGCACTATTTTATTTTTAAGAATTTCTATTGACATATTGAATATTTATATCATATAATGAGTATCAGTTAGTGATACTCATTTTTGTTAAGAGGATAGTACTTATGGATACAAGATTTTCGGTTGCGGTTCACTCTTTAATATTAATTGCGGAGTCGGATGTTCCGCTGACATCTGAGCAGATAGCAGCCAGTGCAGGAGTAAACCCAAGCTATATACGCAAGGTATTAACTTCGCTCAGAAACGCCGGCATCATATCAGCTCACCGGGGGATCAGAGGCTTTGCACTAAATATGGATAAAGAGTCTTTGTCATTGCTTCAGATTTACAGGGCTGTGTCTGGCGGAAATCTGTCGCTGTTTAATATTCATGAAAACCCGAATGACCGGTGTATTGTCGGCAGGCATATAAAGCCGGTGCTTGGCAATATGTTTCGGGATTTGGAGAATGAACTTTCTTTAAAAATGCAGGAAAGAACACTTAAAGACTGCATAAATGAGATCATGAAACGCGAAAAAATATAATTTAACCGAAAGGAATATGAGGAATATGAGTTATGCACAAATCGTTTTCAGCCCAACGGGAGGAACTGCAAGAGTAGCAGATATATTGACGAAAAATTGGTCGGATGTAGAAAAGATTGATTTATCAAAAGCAGAGACTGATTTTTCCGAATATAAGTTTTCTTCTGAGGATATGGTGTTAGTGGCTATGCCGTCCTTTGGCGGATTAGCACCGAAAACAGCAATCGACAGATTGTTACAGATTTCAGGAAACGAGGCAAAATGTGTAGTGGTTGCGGTTTACGGAAACCGTGCGTACGAAGATACACTTGTTCAGATGCAGGATGCAGCCGAAAAAAGCGATTTTCGTGTTATTGCGGGAGTATCGGCGGTCGCAGAACATTCTATTATTCATCAATACGCAACCGGAAGACCGAATCAATCCGATATAGCACAGTTGTCATCATTTGCAGATAGGATAGCGGAAAAGAGTTTAGAAGAAAAGATATCAAAGCTTGTTCTTCCCGGAAACCGTCCGTATAAAAAAGCCAGCGGTGCCGGTCTTGTTCCGAAGTGCACATCATCCTGCGTATCGTGTGGTTTATGTGCAAACGTCTGCCCGATGCAGGCAATTGACCGAAATAATCCCAAAGTAACAGACAGTAAAAAATGCATTTCATGTATGAGATGTGTTTCTGTTTGTCCGCAAAATGCAAGAAAAGTAAGCAGTGTTATGACTTCAATTGCGGCTTTGACAATAAAAAAAGCATGTTCTGAAAAGAAAGAGAATGAGTTGTTTGTATAACTTAATAAACTTTGATTGTCGAACTTACACCAACTTACAAATTCCAATATATAAAAAAAGAAGAACACAGTAACTTATTTGTTATTGTATTCTTCTTTTATGTTTTCAAAAGGCATATTTCTTCTTAATATAACCTTTTCACCTTAAAATATTTACATTATTTCATAACAATGTTGACAATTCTTCCCGGCACATAAATTTCTTTTACAATGTTTCCAGAAATCTTGTCTGCCAATGCCTCTTTCGCTTTTGCAAGCACAGAATCTTTTGCTTCTTCTGCCCCAATGGTAATTTTACCTCTTGCTTTTCCATTGATCTGAACAGCAATTTCAATTTCGTCCTCTTTCATAGCCTCTTCATCATATACCGGCCATGTCTGAGCAAATACGCTGTCTTCATGTCCCAGTGCTTCCCATAATTCTTCTGCAATATGAGGTGCAAATGGTGCTAAAAGTACAACTGCTGTTTCCAATGTTTCTTTATCTACACCGTTTTTCTTCGCCATTGCAGTTAATTTATTGGTATGTTCCATGAAACCACTGACAACTGTATTTAAGCTGAAATTGTCCAAACGTGTTGTAATATCGTAAATCAGTTTATGATGCTCTTTCAGAAGTTCTTTGTCTGCTTTCACTTGGGCATCTTTCTGATCCATAACCAGCTTATAGAATTTTGTTAAGAAACGGTATACTCCGTCAATTCCTCTTTCATCCCACTCTGCATCCAGTTCCGGCGGACCTACAAATAACTCATACATACGCAGAGAATCACATCCATAATCTCTTACCAAATCATCCGGTGAAACTACATTCCCTTTGGATTTACTCATTTTGATACCATTTTTACCAGTAATCATTCCCTGATTAAACAGCTTATGGAATGGTTCATCAAAGTCCACAACTCCAATATCATACAGGAATTTTGTGTAGAAACGAGAGTACAGAAGATGCAGTACCGCATGTTCTACCCCGCCGATGTACATATCTACCGGCAGATACTGATCTGCTTTTTCTCTGGAAACCAGTTCTTTATCATTCTTATTGTCGATATATCGCAAGAAATACCATGAAGAACCTGCCCATTGCGGCATAGTATTTGTCTCTCTCTTTGCCGGCTTTCCACAAACAGGACACTTACAGTTTACCCATTCTTCAATATCAGCCAACGGAGATTCTCCGGTTCCTGTCGGTTCATATCTCTCAACTTCCGGCAATTCCAAAGGAAGTTCTTCTTCCGGCACAGGAACAGCACCACAATCCGGACAATGAACAATTGGAATTGGTTCACCCCAATAACGCTGGCGGCTGAATACCCAGTCACGCAGTTTATAATTGGTTGTTTTTTTACCAACACCCATCTTTTCAATGATTTCCGGTGCTTCCTCTTTTAATTCTGCAGATTCTCTTCCATTCCAATCCCCGGAATTAATCATAATACCAGAAGCATCTGTGTAGGCTTCTTCCATATTTTCAATTTCTTTGCCGTCTTTTGCAATTACCTGAATAATCGGGATATCAAATTTCTTTGCAAATTCAAAGTCACGGTCATCATGTGCAGGTACACACATAATTGCTCCAGTACCATAATCCGCCAATACATAATCGGATAACCAGATTGGTACTTTTGCCCCATTGATTGGATTGATGGCATAACTTCCTGTAAATACACCAGTCTTTTCTTTATCCTGCATACGGTCTACAGAAGATTTTAAGGATGCCTGGTAAATGTAATCTTCGACTGCATCTTTTGTTTCTTCTGTTGCAAGTCCTGCTGCCAATTCATGTTCCGGAGCCAATACCATAAAAGTTGCTCCGTGTAATGTATCCGGACGGGTTGTATAAACAGTGATTGTCTCACCGCTTCCATCAACTTTAAAGTCAACTTCTGCACCATGGCTCTTTCCAATCCATTCTGCCTGCATTTTTTTTACTTTTTCCGGCCAATCCAGTTTATTTAAATCTTCCAGCAGACGGTCTGCATAAGCAGTAATCTTTAACATCCACTGTCTTAAATTCTTCTTTGTTACATCTGCACCGCAGCGCTCACATTTACCATTAACAACTTCTTCATTTGCCAAACCAGTTTTACAAGAAGGGCACCAGTTAATTGGCATCTGTTTTTCATATGCCAATCCTTTCTTAAACATCTTTACAAAAATCCACTGTGTCCATTTGTAAAAATTCGGATCTGTTGTATTTACTTCCATATCCCAGTCGTAAATTGCTGCGATTTCATTAATCTGACGTTTAATGTTTTTAATATTTTCTTCTGTGGAAATTCTTGGATGAGTTCCCATCTTAATTGCATAATTTTCTGCCGGGAGTCCGAATGCATCCCATCCCATTGGATGAACGATATAATAGCCGTTTAATAACTTATAACGGCTCCATACATCACTGATTACATATCCTCTCCAGTGCCCTACGTGAAGTCCGCTTCCAGATGGATACGGGAACATATCTAAACAATAATATTTAGGCTTTTTCCCATCATTTACATTCACTGGATGCTCTTCCCAGTGTTTTCTCCACTTTTGCTCAATTGCCTTATGATTATAAGGTGTTGCCATATTTTTCTTCCTCCTAGCTGTAATTATTTATATCGTATATGTATTTTTTTGCAAATAAATATTTCTAACTCATTTATTTTATCATATTGAAACTATGTGTCAACTGCACAAACACCTAAAAAAGGAAAAATCCCATGTTTCGGGATTTTTCCTTTACTTCTCATTTTAATTTACTGCCATATTCTGATTTCTAAGATCAATTACCAATGCCAGCAGCTTACTCAGATAATCTTTGGTTTTATCCAGTGTATCAATATCAGTTAGATGGTAGTTTTCTCCAAACATGTTATCTGCAATTTCCTTTTTTGCATGATAACTATCATCAAAAAACTCTTTCACAGTACAACAAACTTCCAGTAAAATGTACTGTCGAAATAGAAAAGAGCCCATACTGTTCCTGTCAAAGCTGTCAATATACTCTTTGACAAAAAAATCAATTTCTTCCTTCGTTCCTTTTCTCAGAAATTCCTCAAAAGACAATTTTCCCTTTTCCTGCATCGTAATTGAAACACCCTCCTTTATCCTATGTATGGTATTAATATGGAACAATATTTTATGAAAAACGGGGACGTAAGTTTCAAAAAACTACGTCCCCGCTTTACAATCTTACTGTTGACTGCTTTCTGTTGTTGCTGCTTCTGAGGCTGTAGTTGAATCTGCTGTTTCAGTGGTTGCTTTTTCTTTCACCACAATAGTTACAGTCTTGGAAACTTTTACTTTACTGGAACCTGTCACAGAAACTGCAACTTTGTAGGTTCCCGGTGTATTCATATCTATTGCTTTCGTATCAATATCAACTTTAAAAATCTCTTTTCCATTATAGTCATATGCTTTGATGCCTGCTGCCTCTTTTAACTCATCTACTGTCGGCAGTATTGAACCTTCTTCATATGTCAATGCCGGATTCTTGATATTCAGTGCCGCATTTGCATATTTTACACTTATCGTAATATTCTTCTTTGCTGTTACAGATGTCTTATACTTATTCGTTACCCGGTACTGAATCTGATAAGTTCCCGTCTTTGTAAACTTATATGATTTTGCTTTGCTGTAAGTGTATTTCGTGTACTTCTTAGCACCCGGTGCTTTAATATATACACTCATTGCACTGGTTCTGGATGCACCGCTTCTCTGTTTTGCAGTTACTCCAGACACCGCATTAGCCGGCGTTGTCTTTCCGATGGTCAATGCACGGTTCTTCGCTGTAATCATCGGTGCCTTTGTATCAACAACTTTTACTTTCAATACTTTGCTGGTACTTGTTCCGCCTTTGCTGGTTACTTTATATGTAATCTTATAGGTTCCAAGTTTCTTTGTTGAAAACTTCGCCTTCGTATATTTCTTTTTCTTGCTGTTGTATTTTGTAACTGTATATTTAATCTTCTTCGTTAACGATACTTTGTTTTTCTGTTTTGCAGTTACTCCGGATTTGATACTGTATTTTTCACCATACTGTACCGTCCTTTTCTTCTTCTTAGAAATGGTAATAGACGGTTTCAGCTTATGATATGGGTTATTTTTGTCTGGATCTGTTGGGTCCCAGTACATTTTTCTTGCAGTAGAAACTTTGATTCCTTTTGGTTTTCCAAGAGGTCCCGGATTCTTGCTGCTGTAAATCGTTACTTTCGTTCCCAATGCACAATGATCATAAATCCATTTTGCATCTGCAACAGTCAGACGGACACATCCATGAGATGCTGTCGTTCCAAGTTTATTAAACTGTACCGTAGACTGGCTTGCCTTGCTGTGGGAATAGTACCATACAGAATGGAACAACACTCCTCCATGAATTCTTGTACAATACTGTCCGTAACTTGGGCCGTCTAATGTATGCCAGCGGTATTTCGCAGGTGTGTAAAATGTACCGCTTGGAGTATTAGAACCTCCACAGGACACTAAAAAAGCTTTGACCGCTTTATATTTTCCGCTCTTTAACTGATAAACCGTTGCTACATTTGCCTGTTTGTTAACTTTAATCCAATATTTTGTCTGTGCTTGTACTGTCTTAGGTTCTGAAAATGACATACCAAAAGCCATCACAAGAATCAACAGTCCTGCACACAACTTCTTACTATGTGTGATAAGATTCTTCATATATATTTCCTTCCTGAAATTTTACTTAATTTTTCTTTATATATTATATATTCCTATTTTCAACTTGTAAATAAGAAAATGTATGATATTATAAATTTAAAAAAAATTTAATAATTATAAAGGAGGATTTTATGATTACGTTCAATCATTTTAACTTTAATGTCATTGACTTAGAAAAAAGTTTAAAATTTTATAAAGAGGCTTTGGATTTAGAACCAGTCCGTGAAAAAGAAGCATCGGACGGGAGTTTCAAACTTGTGTTTTTAGGTGACGGTGTAACAGATTTCCGATTGGAACTTACATGGTTAAAAGACCGTAAAGAACCTTATAATCTCGGCGATGAAGAATTCCATCTTGCAATGAATGTTGATGATTTTGACAAAGTATACACACATCACAAAGAAATGGGCTGCATCTGCTATGAAAATATTGATATGGGTGTTTATTTTATCAATGATCCCGATGGATACTGGATTGAAATCGTACCTTCTAAGAAATAAAAACTAACCCCTGCCAAAAACAATTTGGGACGGTTCACACCTTGTAAATTGTTGTATGGCAGGGATCATTCATTTTTAAAATACTTGTTCCGTTCTTTCTATAATATCATCCTGTGTCTGTTTTGATAATACATTGAAAAATGCTGAATATCCGGCAACTCGTACAATCAAATCTCTATGCTTCTCCGGATGTATCTGTGCATCCCGTAAAGTTTCTTTGGAAACTACATTATATTGTACATGATAACCATGAAGACGGTTAAAGAATGTCCGAATCATAGCAATTAGTTTCATACGGTCTTCTTCTTTTTCTAAAATCTGCGGAGTAACCTTCTGATTCAACAAAACACCTCCGGTAATATCTTTTGTCGGCAGTTTTGAAACTGTTTTAAATACTGCTGTCGGGCCTTTTTTATCCATGGCATGACTTGGAGAGCATCCTTCTGCCAGCGGAGTGCGTGCCTTTCTTCCATCCGGCGTTGCTAAAGTTCCCAATCCCTGCCCAACATTTGCAGAAATTGAAGATGTCCCGGCATAATAAGTTCCGCCGATAGGACCTCTTCCATAACGAGTATTATGATATTTCCCGATTTCATCAATGTATACATCATAAGCAGAACGAATGAGTAAATCTACATAATCATCATCATTTCCATACTTTGGTGCACCCAAAAGAATATTTTGAATACGAATTCCTTCTTCTCCTTCAAAATCATTTTGGAGAGCACTCCATAATTCTTCCTTTGTCACAGACTGATCTTCAAATACACATTTTTTGATAGCAGCCAGAGAATCTGCCATATTGGCAATTCCAACTTGAAGTCCGCTGATAAAATCATAAATGGCTCCGCCTTCTTTTAAGGTCTTTCCCCTTCCAATACAATCCTGTACTAACGCTGAACAAAGAACATCTGGTACAGTTTCTTCCAACACCATGTCACAGCAGGTTTCAATAATCACGCTGTGTCTGGTAAAATCACGGATAATCTTATCCCATGCTTTTTCAATATCTTCATACGATTCCATTTGTAAAAAATGTCCGGCTCCTTTTGTGACCTTAATACCAGATTCCGGATCAACTCCATCATTCATGGCAATTAAAAGGGATTTTGGAAAATTCAAGAAACTCATTCCGGTACAGCGGTATCCCCATTTCCCCGGTACTGCAGTCTCCACACATCCAATGGCACTATAATTATAGGCATCTTCCTCTTTGACTCCTTTTTCAATAAAAGAAGGAATGATAATTTCATCATTGTTAAACGCAGGCATACCAAATCCACAGCGGACTACTTCAATGGCTTCTTTCATAAAATCTTGATCCAATCCTGCATGATATCTAACGGTTAAATTTGGCTGCGGCAAATGTGTCTGGGCAACACTTTTTAAAATCAAAAAAGACAATGGATTGACTGCATCTTTTTTATCGGATGTCTGTCCGCCGATGGTAACATTTTGATACAATGGACTTCCTGCACTAAACTGCGTATGAGACCAGCTTCTGATTTTATTAATTGTGTATGTTTTTAACCATAGATTTGTGAAAAGTTCACAGGCAGAGTCTTCTGTTTCCGCCCCGTTTTCCAAATCTTTCTTATAATATGGATACAAATACTGGTCCATTCTTCCATAAGATAAAGAATGTCCGTTGGATTCAATCTGCAGTACCAGATGAATCAGCCACATGCTCTGAACAGCTTCTTTCAATGTCTCTGCCGGTTCATAAGGCACTTTCTTTAAAATTCGTGCCATTTCTTTTAATTCTGCTGCTCTCTCCGGCTGTTCCTTTTCTGCCATGGAAAGTGCCAAATCAGCATATCTTCCGGCAAAATTCTTTACTGCTTCGATGACAATTAAAATGGCTTGATGGAAATAATATTTTTTCAAATTTTCCATTTCTGTTAAGTCCATTTTTTCCATAACTGCTCTTGTACGTGCTTCATAATCTTTTAATCCACATTGCATAACTTTTTCATATTCTACTGCTAAATGCGCATCTCCAGAAGTAATATTGCCCTCTGCCTTTATGATTCCCAAATCATAAAAAATCTTACTGGATGGAGGCATAGCTGCCAATCCACGGTCTTTGGTTGTATTATGCTCCCAAAAAGGTGCCAACTCTCTTAAGGTCTGCTTCGTATCTTCTGTAATATAAAACACATCTCCATCACGTTTCTCAAATTCATCCAATTCCTTTATCACCCAATCCATTGCATATTCTGGAAAAATTGGTGCACTTCGGTTCATAGAAGCCTGATTTCCTGCGATCAAAGTCTGCGGTTCAATAAAAATTGTCATATGTTCCAATATGTTTTGAAGCATATAAGCTCGTTTTAATACAACCGGCTGATCTGCATGCTTTTTATAACTTTCTGTAGTAAAAACAGCACGTTCAGCACATACATAAGGTTTCGCCTCCAATAATTCTTCCCGAAATTCATTCATACGTTTCGTCAACTGTCCAAAATGATGATTTTTCATAGTTCTACCTCCTGTGTTCTCAGAAAACTTTTCTATTTATAATATACTATGATATTTTCATTTTGTCAATATTTTTCTTTCATTTGAAACTTTAATTATTTACATTCAATATTTTATTTACTTTTTTTCATAAGTATGCTATATTTTTGTAAGGAGGAATTTACATATGAAAGCAAATATTTTTAATATCCAGAAATTCAGTCTTCATGATGGACCCGGTATTCGTACTGTTATATTTTTTAAAGGCTGCCCTTTACACTGTCAATGGTGTGCAAATCCAGAATCTCTCGTATTACATGTTCCAAAAACTGCTTTAGAATATAAAGAAAAATCTATGTCCATTGAAGAAATTATGGAAGAAATTATGAAGGACTGGGATTTTTACGAAGAATCCGGGGGCGGGGTTACCTTATCCGGAGGAGAAGTCCTCATGCAGTCTGACTTTGCAGCCAAACTTTTGGCACAATGCAGACAAAACCGCCTTCACACCGCCATAGAAACCAGCGGTTATGCCTCACCAAAAATCTTTCAGAAAGTTACAGCATATGCCGATCTCCTTTTATTTGATATGAAGCATTATGACGAAAAAAAGCATCTGCATTATACAGGAGTTTCCAACCAGCCAATCCTGCAAAATATGAAATGTGCTGTAAGCAGTCACAAAAAAATCATTGCAAGAATTCCTGTGATTCCATGTGTGAACAACTCCTTGGAAGATGCTTCTGCTTTCTGCAGTCTTCTGAATAAAATCGGTATCCATGAAGTAAATCTTCTGCCTTTTCATCAATTTGGGCAAAACAAATACGAAAAACTGCATCTTGATTATTCTTTCAAAGATCAAAAAGCTCTTCACCCGGAAGATTTAATTGAATATACAGAAATCTTTCGTTCCAATGGTTTTCATGTCAAAATATAAAACGGCAGAAATCACTCTGCCGTTTCAACTTTTATGCCATTTTCAATTAAAATGTTTTTTGCTTCTATCGGAATCCCCGTATCTGTAAATACAGTATCAATCGCATCCAGTCTTGCTTGAAGCACCACTCCGTGTTGTGAAAATTTACTGGAATCTGTTAAGATCATCGTACGTTTGGCAGATTCTGCCATGTTTTTCATAGCTTCTCCCCGCATCATATCGCCGCAGGTAAATCCAACTTCAGGAATAAATCCGTCAGTTCCCATAAAAAATTTATCTACATAGAATTCTCTGGCACAAATCCGAACCATCGGACCAACCATAACTTCTGATTCTTTTTGATATTCTCCTCCCAAAAGTACGACTTTTCCAACCGATGTCTCCCGGATATGGCGGGCAATAAAAGCAGAATTTGTAATAATCGTTACGTCCTTTTTTTCTTCCGCCAACAACCCTGCAAGCAATGCACAACTGGAACCGGATTCAATCATGACGGTTTCTCCATCTGATACCAAAGCTGCTGCTGCCTTGGCAATCTTGTATTTAATTTCATAACGAATTGCCAGCCGATTCCCAATATCTGCGATATTCCGAATCACTGCACAGCCATGTTCTCTCGTAAGAAGTCCAATGCTTTCCAAAGCATCCAAATCTTTGCGGATCGTCACTTGTGATACTCCCATCACTTCTGACAATGTATTCACTTCTACTTTCTGTTTCCGGCTTACCATTTCCAGAATCTTACTCTGCCGCTCTGTCATTCCATCACTCTTTCTTCTTATCTACAATTCCTTAAAAAAGCTTCATATCCTTTTTCCACTTCATATATATCGGATTTACTTGTAATTTCCCATGGAGCATGCATACTTAGTACCGCAACTCCACAGTCGATAACATTCATTCCATAGACTGCCGGAATATACGCAATGGTTCCACCGCCGCCTGCATCTACTTTTCCAAGTTCTGCCGTCTGAAATGCAATTTCATTATCATCAAAAATCTTCCGAAGTTTTGCAATAAATTCCGGATTTGCATCATTGGAACCGGATTTTCCTCTTGCCCCGGTATATTTATTCAATACCAGCCCTTTTCCAAAATATGCTGCATTTTTCTTTTCCATCACTCCCGGATAATTGGGATCAAATGCTGCACTCACATCAGAAGATAACATATAGGAATTTTGTAAAGTTCTTCTTAATACCAAATCATTATAATCTCCGCAAAGTGCCAACATTTCTGCCACTGTATTTTCAAAGAAATGAGAATGCATTCCTGTTGCACCAACACTTCCGATTTCTTCTTTATCCACAAGAATACAGCAGGCAGTTCTTTGAGGAGCTTCAACCTTCAACATTGCTGCTAAGGAAGTATAAGCACAAACCCGGTCATCCTGCCCATAAGACATTACCATGCTTCGATCCAATCCAAAATCTCTTGCCTTTCCTGCCGGAACTACTTCAATCTCTGCAGAAAGAAAATCTCCTTCTTCAATATTATATTCTTCTTTTAACAGATTCAACATCTGTTTTTTCACTGCATCTTTATCTTCATCTTTCAACGGTCTGCTGCCAATCAAAACATTTAAGTCTTCACCTTCTACGACAATATTCGCTTTTTTCTCCATTTGTTTTCCAGCCAAATGAATCAGCAAATCTGTTACTCCAACAACTGGTTCATCTTCTTTTTCCCCAATGCAAATATCTATCTTTGTTCCATCTTTTTTCACCACAACACCATGCAGTGCCATTGGAAGTGTCACCCACTGATATTTTTTTACGCCGCCGTAATAATGGGTATCTAAAAGAACCATTTCTGTATCTTCATATAATGGGTTCTGTTTTAAATCCAATCGTGGAGAATCGATATGTGCACCTAAAATATTCAATCCTGCTTCTAATGGTTCCTTTCCCATTTGGAATAGAACAATCGCTTTTCCCATCCATGTTCGATATACTTTATCACCGGATTTTAATGGTGTATGATTGGCAATCAAATCCTCCAAATTGTGATAACCAGCTTTCTCTGCCAATGCAGCAGATTGTTTTACACATTCTCTTTCTGTCTTTCCATTGGATAAAAACTCCTTATAATCTTCCGCCAATGCCGTTAATTCCTCTAAGTCTTTTCCTTCATAAGTTGTCCATGCATTTTTTCGTTCCATTACAAAGTCTCCTTCCATTCCTTTTCTTTAAATCCCACTAAAACAAAATCGTCTCCAATCACCAATGGCCGTTTTACCAGCATCCCATCCGTAGATAACAGTTCAATCTGCTCTTCTTCTGTCATTTCCGGCAGTTTATCTTTCAATTGAAGTTCTCTGTATTTCATTCCGCTGGTATTAAAGAAACGTTTCAATGGAAGACCGCTTTTTTCATACCATACCTTTAATTCCTCCGCAGTTGGATTTTCTTCTACAATATGACGATCCTCATACGTCTTTTCATTTTCATCCAGCCATTTTTTTGCTTTTTTGCATGTACTGCATTTTGGGTATTCTAAAAATAACATAGAAATCTCCTTTCTCTCATTATGCTTTGTTGTTTATCTTATCACATAAATCAAAAAAAATACAGACAGGAACTATATCCTGTCTGCTTATAAAGAAAATTCTTCAATTGTTCTTCCTAAATACCACCAATAATCTTTTTTTCGTATATCATTTTGTACAGTAACTGCACATGTTTTCACACATCTGCCATTTACAAGATATCGAATCTCTCCAATCTTTTGCCCTTTTTTCAATGGTGCCTCTGTTTCCTTAGGTATTTTGCACTTTATTTCAACCTTATCATCCTTTTTTAACAGCAGATGAACTTTTTTTCTCCGCACATTTAACTTTACAAAAGAATCCATACTGTTTTTTACCGGAAGTCTTGTTATCTTACTGGTATCCGGCAGAATATCCCGGTATTCATAGTTTTTTGCTCCATACTCTACCAGATTTCTTACATCTGTCCACTTATAACTTTTATGAGGCGGCCATCCGCTTGCCAAAACAACTGCTATCATTTTCATCCCATTTTGTTCTACAGCACCTACATAACAATATCCTGCTTTTGATGTATACCCGGTTTTCCCGGAAATAGCACCCTTCATTGTTGACAACAGTGCATTGTGATTATGACAGGTAAAATTTCGTTTTCCAGAGTTATCATGAAAAGAATAATTTTTCTGTCTTGTAATTGTCAAAAAATCCTGATTTTTCATACAATGTTTCATAATCACTGCCAAATCATAGGCTGTCGTTCCGTGACTGCCCTCGGAATCCGATGCATCTAATCCATTTGGTGAAACAAAATGCGTAGACCTTGCTCCCATTTTTTTTGCTTCTGCATTTATTTTTTTGGAGAAATTTTCCACACTGCCTGCTGCATGTTCTGCCAATACAACTGCACAGTCATTAAACGATTCCAGCATCAGTCCATACAGCAAGTCTCTCACTTTATATTTTTCTCCTATCCGAACTCCCAATCTTACCTTCGGCTGAGAAGCTGCTCTTTTTGACACTTTTGCCGTATCATCCAGATTGCAGTATTTCAAAACATAGAAACATGTCATAATCTTTGTGGTGCTGGCATTTGCCATCTTGATCTTCTCTGATTTCCCATATAAAATTTTCCCGCTTTCTGCATCCATAAGTATGGCAGATTTTGCATACAATTTCACCTCTTCGGCAGAAACCGGATGTATGCAGCCTGCAGCACAAATGAATGACAATAAAAATGAGATGATTTTCTTCATACATGTTGTCCTTCCTGTTCTCCATCATTATATGAATCAAATCATCTCATTATTACAATTTTAAAATAAATATCGGCATTGGCGGATGATTGGCTTTATTAGGAAAATCTTGCCGGACTACAAAATATTTCTTATCATCCAATGTTTTCAAATATTCCAGCACTTGATCTCTCTCCTCAAATCCGCTGTCACCACCACTGTAAATACAGATACTCATAATTCCTCCCGGCTTCAGCAGAGAAAATCCCTCTTCAAAAGCCTGGATACTTGTTTCTGCTTTTGTCGCCAAATGGTGGTCTCCTCCCGGCAGGTATCCTAAATTAAACATAATACATTGTACCGTTTCCGATTGAAAATAATTTCCCATATGTTCATGTCCATCCAGTATTAGTTCAGCCGTCATCCCATGTTTCTCTAATTTTTCCTTTGTAAATTTCAAGGCAGCTTCTTGTATATCAAAAGCAGACACTTCCCCTGTCCTTCCTGTCTGCTGACATAAAAATAATGTATCATTTCCCTTTCCCATAGTTGCATCAATACACAAATCCCCCAAGGAAATGTAATTCTCCAACACTTTATGAATCCAGTCTGTAATTGTAATTCTCATTGATCCTCCTTATAGGAAAAAAAAGAAGCTTCATAAAACATAAAGCTTCTCCAAATCTCTTTTTAATAGTAAACAACAACCGGATCTCCCTTTTTCACCAAACTGTATAATGTAGCTGCAGAGTAAGATGGAAGATTGACACATCCATGAGATCCATTGGAAATATATTCACTTCCGCCAAAAGAACTTCTCCATGAAGCAGAATGGAATCCAACATTTCCAATAAACGGCATCCAATATTTTACCGGTGAACTATATCCCTGTCCAACCAATGTTGCTGTCGGCTGTTTATAAAGAATATAAGCAACACATTCCGGTGTCTTGCGTCCAGCAGTCATCTTACCTGTAACACAGGATGTCGCAAACTTCTGTTTGCCGTTTCGATAATAGTATACCGTCTGAGCACTAATATCCACTTCCACATAAGTATCTCCAATATCGCCATTTACCCCGTCGTATACTTTTCCTTTTGCTCTCCAATACGGCTCTCTGGTTTCTTGTGTTCCTTCACTCAGCATTTTGGTAATAGCTTTTTCTTCTTTATCTTTGCTGATTCTCCATCCATACGGACCACCGTAAATCTTCTTTGTACGTCCGTCATGGGTTTTAAATTTATGCCATCCATACTGCGTGTTGTACTTATACATAAATTTCAGAAGCCAGTTTTCTTTGGCATCTTTATCAATTATATAATCAATATGATTCTTTTTAATCTTAAACCATTTAGAATATGTATTCTTGTCAAGTACAACGGTCTGTTTTCCAAATTTATATGTAATGCTGCCTTTTAAAGCATCATTCATCTTCTTGGCAAGCTCTTTAATTTCTTTGCTTTCACTGGTATATTCCGGATTGTAATAACATTTTTCCTTTTCCAGATTGATGGTACTAATACCGCTGCGGATATATTCATCTACCTTTTTAGAAGTTACTGCTGCATCCAGCTTGGTTCCTACTTCTTCTTTCTGGATTATAAATTTTCCATCCTTATATACAGGTTTTGCATTGACAATTTTAATAATCTTTTTCTTATTAAAACAGTTAAGTTTCTTATAGGCTTTCAAAAAAATATCCTGATTATAAGAAAACATTGTTACATCGTCATACTTTTCTCCGCCAAAAAGACCTTTGATCCATAAAAATGAACTTTGTTCATCCTTAATCTTCTGAATCTCATCTGCCCCTTCAAACTTTGCTTGAATCTGACTGTTTTTTAATACTTCTTTTTGATTCTTACGCTCTTTTATTGTCAAAGAGTAATTGTCTGCCTTTTTATTGAAAATCTCAATCACTTCTTCTGCACTTTTCCCTGAAACATCAATTCCATTGATCTTTGTTCCGCATACAAAACTTTTACCGTAAAAAAGTGCAACCAGACAATAAACCAGCACAAGGATTCCTATACCAATTCCGGTATAATGTTTCCATGTTAATTTTTTCTTCATTTTCAACCTCCTAGATACAGTTTTTAATTATAATACATATAAGGTAAAATAACCATACTTTTTTTGGTTTCTTTCGGATTGTATTCAAAAAAAACCTTTCCACCACAAAAGATTGATAAAAAATTCACATTTATCTTGTCTTTAAACTCCTGGAATGTTAAAATATATATAGTGTGCTAATTGGAACAAAGCAGAACGCTGTTTTTATTTAGGAGGAACTAATATGTCATTTACTCAAGAGTATCAGAAAAAACTAACAACTGCTGATGAGGCAGTAAAAGTTATCAAATCAGGCGACCGTCTGGACTACGGCTGGTGTGTCACTACACCTGTTGCTCTGGATGAAGCCCTTGCAAAACGTATGCCGGATCTGGAAAATATTCAGATTCACGGCGGGATTGTTATGCAGCCTTTGGCTATCACTCAAATCGAAAATCCTGCAGATCATTTTACATGGAATTCCTGGCATATGTCTGGATTAGAAAGAAAATGGATCAACGAAGGATTTTCTTTCTATGCACCGATTCGTTATTCTGAACTTCCAAGTTACTACCGGGATTACCTTCCTAGAACAAATGTAGCTATGATGCAGGTAGCCCCGATGGATGAACATGGATTTTTTAATTTCGGTCCAAGTGCATCTCATACAGCAGCTATGCTTGAAAAAGCAGACTGTGTCATCGTCGAAGTAAACGAAAATATGCCTCGCTGTCTTGGCGGATTTGAAGAAGGAATTCATATTTCAAAAGTTGATATGATTGTTGAGGGAGATAATCCTTCCATCCCAGAAATGGCTGGCGGCGCAGCTGCAACGGATGTTGATAAAGCAGTTGCTAAACTGATTGTCGAACAGATTCCAGATGGTGCCTGTCTTCAGCTTGGTATCGGTGGAATGCCAAATGCAGTCGGCTCTATGATCGCCGAATCTGATTTAAAGGACTTAGGTGTTCATACTGAAATGTATGTTGACGCTTTTGTTGACATTGCAAAGGCCGGAAAAATCACTGGTGCAAACAAAAATATTGACCGTTACCGCCAGACTTATGCATTTGCTGCCGGAACAAAGAAGTTATATGACTACCTTGACAATAACCCAGAGTGTATGAGTGCACCTGTTGATTATACAAACAGCATTGCAACCATTTCATCTTTGGATAACTTTATTTCTATCAACAATGCTGTAGATATCGACCTTTACGGACAGATCAGTTCTGAATCTTCAGGAATCAGACAGATCAGCGGCGCTGGCGGACAGCTTGATTTCGTTATGGGTGCATACTTATCCAACGGCGGAAAGAGTTTTGTATGTTTATCTTCTACCTTTACAAATAAAAAAGGAGAAACTTTCTCTAGAATTCTTCCTACTTTACATAATGGATCTATTGTTACAGATACCCGTGCAAATGCACATTATATTGTAACAGAATATGGAATGGCAAATTTAAAAGGATTATCTGCCTGGGAACGTGCAGAAGCATTGATCAACATTGCACATCCTGACTTTAGAGATCAGTTAATCAAAGATGCAGAAGCAGCTAAAATTTGGAGAAAATCCAACAAATAGATTTTTCATTTCATGAATAATTTTCCTCCTTTATCCAATACTATTTGGGTAAAGGAGGATTTTTTATGATCAATATGCGAAAAGCTGCCATTATCGGCTGTGGATTTGTTGGCGCCACCACGGCATTCAGCCTCATGCACCAAGGGCTGTTTACCGAACTTGTATTAATAGATGTAGATCAAGAAAAGGCAGAAGGAGAAGCTATGGATTTAAGCCATGGACGCCCATATGTAGATACCGCAAAAATTTATGCCGGAACTTACGATGACATCTGTGACTGTTCTATGATTATTATTACTGCTGGAGCTAATCAAAACCCCAACGAAACCCGTTTAGATCTGGTTCACAAAAATGTTGCTATTTTAAAATCAATTATCCCGGAAATTACAAAACGAAACTGCGAAGGAATTTTACTCATTGTGGCAAATCCAGTCGACATCCTGACTTATGCCGCTTACCGCTTGTCTGGTTTTCCAAGCAACCGCGTTTTTGGTTCCGGCACCGTACTGGATTCTGCCAGATTCCGTTATCTTCTAAGTGAGCATTTAAAAGTTGATACAGAAAGTATTCATGCTTTTATTATCGGAGAACACGGAGACAGCGAGCTGGCCGTTTGGAGCGGAGCCAATGTATCCGGGATTCCCATACATGATTTTTGTGAATTCCGTGGACACTACAATCATCAAGCTGCAATGACCGAAATCTATGAAAACGTAAAAAGCAGTGCCTATAAAATTATTGACCGAAAAGGCGCCACCTATTACGGCATTGCCATGGCCGTAGGACATATTACCGAAAGTATCATCCGAAATAAGAATTCCGTACTGCCTGTATCCAGCCTGCTTTCCGGCCAATATGGAATTGAAGATTTATATTTGAGTATTCCTACAATTGTCAACCGAACCGGAGCAGTTCAGGTTCTGGAAATTGAACTAAATGAATCTGAACATAAAAAGCTGAAAGAATCTGCAAATACTCTAAAATCCATCATTGAAAAACTGGATTTACCCTAAAGTAAAAGGACGGAAATACCTCCGTCCTACTTTATTTTCACCTGCTCAATATTTTTTATAACAATCGTGCTTCCGCCGCCAGGTTCCTCAATAATCTCAACATTACTTTTTGTATTATACTCTTCCATGGGAATTTTAATTTCAATTCCTGTATCCGTTTCAATCATTTGATACTCCAGTTTTTTGACAGTGTTTTCTTTGGCAACTGTAAAAGTATCATACTGCATATCATATCGCTCTAATTTTTCATCAAACTCCTGTTTTTTCCCTTGATGATTTCCAAATAATTTATCACCGATTTCACTTACTTTAAACGCTTGATTCTCTGTGAATTCTTCTCTTAACCGGCTTTTTGCCTCCAAACGTTTTGCCACTCCATCTTCTGGATAACGGTTATTAATATCTGTAATGACTTTATTTAGAATCTGAAATTTCTTTTTTGGTGCCATTTCCGCATAACATTGCAAAAATCTTTCAGATAGATAGTTCATCTTATCCCCATTTAACATTTCATATTTCTTTTCAACCAGTTGAACTTTATATTCCGTTAAATCAATAATTACAGCTTCCGTTAATTTGGCGGAATCAGTCGGCATAACTCTCTGTTTTACAATATCATTCACATCATTTTCATCCTGTTTATGAACATATGTCATTTTATAATTCATTTTTAATAATGCCATATGAACAACACTTTGCACTTGAAATGTTACACAAAGTAAATCTGCCGCAGGGATTGTCACGCTGTCACACATAATATCAAATAAATTTTCTGCCAGCACTCTGGTTGCTTCAATAAAACTTTCATCCTCAGCTTCTTCCATTGATTCTAACAAACTGAGTATTGGTGAAACACTTCCATCAAACCGACATTTTTTTGCGTCATCGCTTTCTAAAATTTTAAATATATGTCCCCTGACAAACTCCATCAAATCCGGTCCCATTTCCAGCAAATCATTGGACAACCCTAAATATCCATTGTGACTGTCTAAAATATGTAAAATGCCTTTTCTAATAATAATGTCATCTCTTTGTATCTTTATCATTTTGTTTTGCTCCTTTAGTTCTACTTCAGAATATTTTAACAGTAAAATATCCAAATTTCAAATTATAATGAAACAATATCCAAGAGCGAAAATAAAACCCTGCAGCGTTTGCTGCAGGGTTTTAAGGATTAAATTCTAAAAAAAGTTGATTTATTTTACAACTGCTTTTAATTTTTCTGTTAATGCTGGAACGATTTTGTTTAAGTCTCCAACAATTCCGTAATCAGCCACATCAAAGATAGGAGCTGTTTCATCTTTGTTGATTGCAACGATGATATCAGATTCTTCCATACCTGCTACATGCTGGATTGCTCCGGAAATACCAATAGCAAAGTATACGTTTGGACGTACAGTTTTTCCTGTCTGCCCTACCTGGATATCTCTTGGCTGCCATCCGTTATCTACAACGGCACGAGAACAGCTTACTTCTCCTCCAAGTACATCTGCCAATTCTTTTAACATTCCGAATCCATCTTCTCCAACTCCACGTCCGCCAGATACAAGAATCTTAGCGTCCATGATATCTACTGTTTCAGAAACAGATTTTACAATTTCCATGATTTCAACGTACTTGTCGTTTGGAGTAAATCCTGGATTGTATTCGATAACTTCTGCTTTTGCTCCTTCGATTGGATCAATCTTCTGCATAACACCAGGACGAACAGTTGCCATCTGAGGACGGTTGTCCGGGCAGGCAATCGTTGCGATTGTATTTCCACCGAATGCTGGACGAGTCATTAATAACTGATTATGTTTCTGTTCTTTTCCTGGAATTGCCACTAATGGGAAATCACCGATTTCAAGAACTGTACAGTCAGCTGTCAGACCTGTTTCAACTCTTGCAGATACGCGAGGTCCAAGATCACGTCCAATTGCTGTAGCACCAACTAACATGATTTCTGGTTTGAATTCATTAATAACAGATGCTAATGCATGTGTATAAGGTTCTGTTCTGTAATCTTTTAATTCTGGATCATCTACAACGATAACTTTATCTGCACCATATGCTGCAAGATCATCTGTCAGTCCTTTTACTTCGGAACCAATCAGAACAGCTGTTACATCTGTGTCTAAGTCTTTTGCTAAGTCTTTTGCTTTTCCAAGTAATTCAAAAGCGATTCCGCTTAATTCGTTATCTACCTGCTGTGCAAAGACAAATACGCCTTTATATTCTTCTAAACCCATTTTATTCACCACTTTTCCTTTTCACTAAATTACATGTTTTTCAGCTAATTTATCCATGATATAATCTACTGCTTCTTCTGGATCAAGTGTAACTTTTTCACCAGCACCTTTTCTTACTTTGTCAGATGCTTTTGCAATCTTAGTTGGAGATCCAGCCAGACCGATGTTTTTATCATCTACATCTTTCAGGTCTTTTCTGCCCCAAACAGTTACTTCTGCATCATATGCATCAAAGATTCCGCCTGGTGTCATGTAACGTGGCTCATTTAATTCAGCCAGTGCTGTAACTAAGCAAGGCATTTTTGCTTTTAAGACATGGTATCTGTCTTCATATTGACGCTGTACAATTACGCTGTCTCCATCAATCTTAATATCTTCTGCATAAGAAATAACAGGGATATCAAGATGTTCAGAAATCTGTGGTCCAACCTGAGCTGTATCACCGTCAATTGCCTGACGTCCTGTAATAATCAGATCATAGTCAAGGTTTCTGATTGCTCCTGCGATTGTTGTAGAAGTAGCCCATGTATCTGCTCCACCTAATACTCTGTCTGTTACAAGAATTCCCTTGTCAGCACCCATTGCCATAGCTTCACGAAGAACTTCATCTGCTTTTGGAAGTCCCATTGTTACAACTGTAACTTCTGCATCATATTCATCTTTTAATCTCAGTGCTGCTTCCAATCCAGCTTTATCATCTGGGTTCATGATTGTAAGCATTGCACCTCTGTCCAATGTACCATCCGGATTAAATTTTACTCCGCCTTTTGTATCTGGTACCTGTTTTACACAAACAACTATCTTCACGGTAAGTACCTCCCTTATTTCAATAAGTTTCCAGAAATAACCATACGCTGAACTTCAGATGTTCCTTCGTAGATTTCTGTAATCTTAGCATCGCGCATCATACGTTCTACATCATATTCTCTGATGTATCCGTAACCACCATGTAACTGAACAGCTTTTGTTGTTACTTCCATAGCAACTTCTGCTGCATATAATTTAGCCATAGCTGCTTCTACACTGTATACTTTCTGTGTAGCTTTTGCCATAGCTGCTTTGTAAACCAGCATCTTAGCTGCTTCTACTTTTGTAGCCATGTCAGCTAACTGGAACTGTGTATTCTGGAACTGTCCGATAGTACGTCCAAACTGTTTTCTTTCTTTTACATATTCGATGGTTCTTTCCAAAGCACCTTCTGCAAGACCAAGAGCCTGAGAAGCAATACCGATACGACCTCCATCCAAAGTATGCATAGCGATACCAAATCCTCTTCCCTGTTTTCCTAACAGATTTTCTTTTGGAATACGGCAGTCTTCAAAGATTAATTCATATGTAGCTGATCCGCGGATACCCATTTTCTTTTCTTTTGTTCCAAATGAAAATCCAGGAGTTCCTTTTTCAACGATGAATGCAGAAATTTCTTTCATCTTTCTTCCACGTTTTTCAATAGTTCCTGTTACAGCAATTACAATGTAAACATCTGCATAGCTTCCGTTTGTAATGAAGCATTTAGAACCATTGATGACCCATTCATCTCCATCTAACACAGCTTTTGTCTGCTGTCCCTGTGCATCTGTACCAGCACCTGGTTCTGTCAGACCGAATGCTCCAAGTTTTTTACCAGAAGCTAAATCTGGAACATATTTCTTTTTCTGTTCCTCTGTACCATAAGTAAGGATTGGGTCAATACATAATGAAGTATGAGCAGATACAACTACAGAAGTTGTTCCGCATACTTTTGCTAATTCTTCTACACACATAGTGTATGTAAGAGGGTCACATCCCTGTCCGCCGTATTCTTTTGGAACCGGAATGCCCATGAAGCCGCATTTTGCCATCTTTTTCACAGTTTCTGCAGGGAACTGTTCATTTTCATCTGTATCCTGTGCAAGAGGCTTTACTTCGTTTTCAGCAAACTCTTTGAACAGAGTTCTTGCCATTTCATGTTTTTTACTTAATGTGAAATCCATTCTTTATTCCTCCATAAATTTCATTCTTATTTGCTGTAATCGTAGAATCCTTTTCCAGTCTTCTGTCCTAATAATCCTCCGCGAACCATCTTTCTTAATAATGGATGTGGGCGGTATTTTGGGTCACCAAATTCATTGTAAAGAACTTCCATGATTGCAAGGCAAACATCAAGACCAACTAAATCTCCAAGAGCTAAAGGTCCCATTGGATGATTTGCTCCAAGTTTCATAGCTGCATCAATACCTTCTACAGATGCAACACCGTCTGCATAGATTCCGATTGCTTCATTAATCATAGGAATCAGAATTCTGTTAACAACAAATCCTGCAGCTTCTTCTACCTGTACTGGAGTCTTTCCGATTTCTTCAGCAATTGCAATAATTTTATCTACAATTTCCTGTGGTGTATTAATACCAGCAATTACTTCAACAAGCTTCATAACTGGAGCTGGATTGAAGAAATGCATTCCGATCATTGGACGGTCAAGACCTGCACCAATTTCCGTAATAGATAAAGAAGATGTATTTGTAGCAAAGATTGCATCTTCTTTACAAATATCCTGTAATTCTTTAAATGTCTGTTTTTTAATTTCCATGTTTTCAATTGCAGCTTCAACGATTAAATCACAATCTCCACAAATATCTTTTGTTCCTGTTGTGATTTTAGCTAAGACAGCATCAGCTTTTTCCTGATCCATTTTTCCTCTTGCTACACGTTTTTCAAATCCTTTTGCAATTTTAGCTTTACCGTTTGCAGCAAATTCATCATTAATGTCGCAAAGACATACTTCATAACCTTCTGTCTGTGCAAATGCCTGAGCGATTCCGCTACCCATTGTTCCAGCACCGATAACTCCAACTTTCATCGTAATTCCTCCTGATAAATATAATAATTTAAATGGTCTTCCTGCCGGAAATCCGGCAGGAATAAATCAACCACATAACGAACTATTTGTTTTGGAAAGGCACAACCTTTAATTTCTTAGATTTGTCTTTTTCAAGGAAATTGCCCATTCCTGCTTTCTGATCTTCTGTTTCAAAACAGCTTCCGAAAGCCTTTTCTTCGATAACGACTGCCTGATCCATGTCTACATCGAGACCTTCGTTGATTGCTTTTTTACATGCACGAACAGCAATTGGCGCATTCTTTGCAATTTTAGCTGCCATCTTCTTAGCTGCATCTAATAATTCAGCCTGTGGATATACAGCATTTACAAGACCAATTCTATATGCTTCGTCAGCTTTAATATTGAAAGCTGTGTAGATCATTTCTTTTGCTTTACCTACACCGACAATACGAGCTAATCTCTGTGTACCGCCGAATCCTGGTGTAATTCCGAGTCCAACTTCCGGCTGTCCGAAAATTGCATTGTCAGAGCAAAGTCTGATATCACAACTCATTGAGATCTCGCATCCTCCGCCTAAAGCAAATCCATTGATTGCTGCGATAACAGGAATAGGGAATGTTTCAATTTTACGGAATACGTCATTACCAACTTTTCCAAATGCTTCCCCTTCTTCTTTTGTCAGAGTGCTCATTTCTCCAATATCAGCACCTGCTACAAAAGATTTATCTCCAGCACCTGTCAATACAACAGCCCTTGTTGTTTCTAAATCGATAGCATCAAATGCTGCTTCGATTTCTTTTAATACTGTACTATTTAAAGCGTTTAATGCTTTTGGACGATTGATTGTAACAACACCTACAAATCCGTCCTGTTCATATGTAACGAATTCCATCTTAGAATTCTCCTTTCCTGAAATTAATCTCTTTCAACGATTGTTGTACAACCCATTCCACCACCGATGCAAAGAGTAGCCAAACCTTTCTTAGCGTCTCTCTTCTGCATTGCATGAAGCAGTGTAACAAGGATACGGCATCCAGATGCTCCAACAGGATGTCCAAGTGCGATTGCACCACCGTTTACATTTACTTTGTCCATATCGAATTTCAGGTCTCTTGCAACTGCTACTGACTGAGCTGCGAATGCTTCGTTAGCTTCGATTAAGTCCATATCATCAATTGTTAAATCAGCTTTTGCTAATGCTTTCTTTGTAGATGCAACTGGTCCAACACCCATGATAGAAGGATCAACTCCTCCAAGTGCTCCTGTTACATAAGTAGCCATAGGAGTAACTCCTAATTCTTTTGCTTTTTCTTCGCTCATAACTACAACAGCTGCTGCACCATCATTGATACCAGAAGCATTTCCTGCTGTAACAACTCCATCAGCTTTTCCAGAACAGCATCTTAATCCAGACAGAGATTCCGGTGTTGTTCCCGGTCTTGGTCCTTCATCTGTATCAACAATGATTGTTTTCTTTCTTGATTTTACTTCTACAGGAACGATTTCATCTTTAAATGCACCGCTTTCCTGTGCTGCTACTGCTTTCTGCTGAGAAGAAGCTGCAAAAGCATCTAATTCTTCACGAGTTAATCCCCACTGATCAGCAACGTTTTCTGCTGTAATCATCATATGATAATTATTGAATGCATCTGTTAATGCATCATTAACCATTGTGTCAACTAATGTTCCATTGTTCATACGATATCCAAAACGTCCATTCATCATTGCATATGGAGCCATTGACATATTTTCCATTCCACCTGCAACAACAATGTCAGCATCTCCTGCCTGAATCATCTGAGCTGCCATGTTTACACAGTTCAATCCTGAACCACAAACAACGTTAACTGTAACTGCAGGTACTTCAATTGGAAGTCCTGCTTTAATTGAAGCCTGACGTGCAACATTCTGTCCTAAACCAGCCTGAATTACACATCCCATATATACCTGATCAACCTGATCAGCTGGAACTCCTGCTCTTTCAAGTGCTTCTTTAATTACAATAGATCCCAGTACAGGTGCTGGAGTTGTACTTAATCCTCCACCCATTTTTCCAATAGCTGTACGACATGCACCTGCAATAACTACTTTCTTTGCCATATCAATTCTCCTCCATAAACTTGATTTTTGTGCCAAGTGGTGTATTCCACCGATATGTTAATAGTATCACAATCATTCTTTCTTTTCAATTAATAATTTCTCAAAAGAGTTCCCAATAAATAGTGACATCTGCTAAAACCACGTATTTATGCGGTTTTTTACTGTATACACTCCATATTTGAGATTGTATTTTTTTTAACACAATTCTTATCTATCCATAAAATCATTCCAAATTATTCACAAGTTTTATCTATCATTCCTATAATCCCGTCAGGCTTTTCGTGAAAAAAATAACAAAAAAGCCTCAAAAAAAGAGCAGAAACTGCTCTTTTTCTTCTATATTAATGCCGTTCATTAACGGTCCTGCATACTGATACACTCAATTGCAACCGGACCTCCCCGGACAACTTCAATATTAGTATAACGTTCTTTAAACACTTTCAATATGGAATCGTTTTTCGTTTCTGTACGAATTGCTTCTATTAATAAACTGTCCTTTCCCATGTCCTTAATCAAAAAGCGGAACACTTCTGCCATTTGGAAAATTTCTGCACGTTGTTTTGCATTAATGCTTTTAACTTTGATGTACATAATTTCCTTTGTCCGAATAGATACATCTGTATAATCAATAACTTTGATAACTTCAACACTTCGGTTCAACTGCTTTTTAATCTGTTCAAATGTCTTATCGTCCGCATCAATACAGATTGTCATACGAGACATGGTAGGATCTTCTGTTTCTCCGACTGTTAAACTATGTATATTATATGCTTTTCCTGAAAACAATCCGGAAATTCTTGCAAGAACACCAACTCTATTTTCTACAAACAAAGATAACCATCTTCTCTTCATACTTATTCCCCCTCTCTTTCTGTAATCAAATCCGTAATAGAGCCGCCCGGTTTTACCATTGGCATAACCAGCTCTTCATCTTCTATAATAAATTCAATCAATGTGGGACCATCTTTTTTCGCTTTTGCTTTTTCAAATGCTGGAATAATCTCCTCTTTCTTAAAGACACGGATTCCCTGTGCTCCATAACTTTCTGCCAGTTTCACAAAATCCGGTGTATATGGAGGACATTTTTCATTTCGATTTCCACAAAAATGCTCACAGCTCTTTCTTCTTCTCAAGCATGTCCCAGCATATTTTTTCCCATAAAATAAATCCTGCCACTGACGTACCATTCCAAGGTAACCATTATTGAAAATACAAATTGTAATTGGAAGTTCCTGAATTACTGCCGTTGCCATTTCCTGTGAATTCATCTGGAATCCTCCGTCACCGCAAATCGTAATAACTTCTCTTCCCGGATTTCCAATAGCTGCCCCTATGGCTGCCGGAAGTCCATATCCCATGGTTCCCAATCCACCGGAAGTCAGCATCTGGCGTTTCCCATACAGTTCCAAAAATTGTGTTGTCCACATCTGATTTTGTCCTACATCAGTGGTAACAATCGGCTCATTATAGCAGGTATTAATTGCATCTATAATCTGTTTCGGCACCAATTTTTCTTTTTCTTCCATTTCGATTGGCCGTTTTTTCTGCCAGCTTTCCATTGTCTCCAGCCAGCGCTCTGTATTACATTTTTCTTCATTTTCTGCAATATGAAGCATCAATGTAATCGCTTCTTTTGCGTCACCTACAATTGGAACATCTACGGTAACATTTTTGGAAATTGCCGCAGTATCAATATCAATATGGATAATTTTCGCCTTGGATGCAAAAGTACCAAGTTTTCCTGTAATTCTATCATTAAATCTTGTTCCAATGGAAATCAGAAGGTCACAGGAATTTACCGCCTCATTTGCTGCATAATTTCCATGCATTCCAATGTTTCCAAAATATAATGGATGGTTGGTTGGTACGCTTCCCCTTCCCATAATCGTTGTAACTACCGGAATCTTTAATAATTCCATAAGTTTTGTCATTTCATCAAACGCACCAGAAATTTTTGTACCGCCGCCAATCAAAAACAGAGGTCTCTTTGCCTTATAAATCATCTCCATGGCTCTTAAAATCTGTCCATGATGTGCTTTGGTATTCGGCTTATATCCGCGGATACTTACACTGTCCGGATATTCATCACTTCCCAGCTCAGCCATAACATCCTTTGGCAAATCCAAAAGAACCGGCCCCGGTTTCCCAGACCGTGCAATGTAAAACGCTTCCTTAATTAAACGATTTAAATCTTCTCTTTTACGGACAACAATTACAAATTTTGCAATATTTCTTGTAACTCCGACAATATCTACTTCTTGAAATGTATCATTCCCAATCAGACTGGTAGCAACCTGTCCGGTAAAACAAACCAACGGAACACTATCATAATTGGCTGTTGCAATTCCGGTTACCAGATTCGTAGCTCCCGGCCCGCTGGTTGCCAGACAAACTCCAACTTTGCCTGTGGACCGTGCATATCCATCTGCCGCATGAATCAATCCCTGTTCATGTCTTGGAAGCACCAATTCTATTTGATCCTGTTTATATATCTCATCAAAAATATCAATGACGCAGGCTCCAGGATAACCAAAAACCTTCTCGACACCTTCTTCCCGCAGTGCTTTTACTAAAAACTCATTTCCTGTGATTTTACCCATACTATTTTTCCTCCATCTTCTCAGTTTCTGCATCATCTAAAGCAAATTTCACTTCTTCCTGTGCTTCCATTTTAAAATCTTCCACTTTATCCTCCTGAACAACCGGAAGGTCTTTGATGGAAGCCACTCCGAAGCAGCGTAAAAATTCTTCTGTCGTTTTAAATAAAATGGGACGTCCTACAGCATCCATACGTCCTGCCTCGCAAATAAGATTATATTCCAGCAGCTTATTCACCGGATGATCACACTTCACCCCGCGGATAGCCTCAATCTCTTGCTTTGTCACCGGCTGCTTATACGCAATAATAGATAATGTTTCCATCATAACATCCGTTAATTTCGGCTTCTTTGGGTGCTTTACTATTTTAATCAGCTGCTCGTAATATTCCGGTTTGGTGCACATCTGATATGCTCCATCCAGTTCCAGCAGCTGTATCCCTCTTTCTTTTCTCTTATATTCTCTTTTTAACTGATCGATCAAGTATGCAAGAACATCCTCGTCCACATCAAGGGCTGTCATCAACTGTTTCTTTGACACGCTTCCTCCCATGGAAAACAAGATGCCTTCAATCATTGCCTGTTTCTGTTTCATACCATCTGCTCCAATGTCTCTATTAAAATATCTCCGCCGATTTCATTTTGTCCAGCATGGATTCTTCCCATTTTCATAAGCTCCAGCACAGATAAAAAAGTAACTACAACTGCTTCTTTTGAGTTCTGTCCTTCCAGTAAATGAAAAAAGCTTACCTTTCTATGCTTTTGGATATATTCACCGACTTCTATCATCTTATCTTCCAGTTTGATTTCTTCTTGTTTGATTTCACCAAAATTGCTGCGAATTGGATCTATCTTATTCTCTTTTTTCCTCATGACAAATTGGAAAACCTCACGAAGCTTCTCCAACGTGACATCTTCCAGCACCTGTGCCAGATCAATCTCTTCTCGATAGGCAAGCACCTCTTCCGGAATCTGCTGCTGCTTAAAAATACTTTTTCCTGCTTCTTCCTTCTGCTTCTTCAATTCATTGGATGCATATTTATAAATTTTATACTCAATCAAACGCCGTACCAATTCCTCACGAGGATCTCCTTCTTCTCCCTCTTCTTCCGGTGCCGGAAGCAGCATCTTCGCTTTAATTTCTAATAATTCTGCCGCCATCACCAAAAATTCACTCATGACATCCAAGTCTTCCTTTTCCATAGCACGGATGTATTCAAGATACTGCTTAGTAATCTCCGAAATAGGTATATCATAAATATCAACTTTATTTTTCTCAATTAAATGAAGCAGTAAATCCAGCGGCCCTTCAAATATATTCAGTTTTACATCAATTGCCATGTTCATTCCTCTGTTTCTTTAATGTAATACAGGATATTTCCGGCTGATTAAACAGTCTTAATTTAATCGAATGGTTTCCCAATCCCCGGCTTAATACCATCGTGCTGTCTCCTATATGAAACTCTCCGGAATCATATTTCGGAAACAGTTGAAACTGAGGAGAAATGACTCCGCCAAGCTTCGGAATCCGAATCATTCCACCGTGAAAATGTCCGGCAAGAACCAAATCACTGCCCCATTGTGCATATGTTTTAAAATAATTGGGATTATGCGCCAGCAAAATGTTAAAGCTTCTTTCCGGCTTCTCTCCGACATCTTCCAGCATATCCTCATATGTCATCTCTGGAATCTGAAAACGGTCATAAAACTTCTTCTCTAAATCAAATGCCGTTAAAGAAATCTCTTCACCTTCTGCTTCCATAACAATAGTTTCATTTGACATATGGTGAACACCAAACTCTTTCAACTGATGTATATACTCTTTATAACGAAGTCCAAATATCTCTTCATTCCGCATCAAACGCAGTTCATGGTTTCCGTCTGCATAATAAACCATATATTCTTCTGCCAGATCCTTCATTAGCTTCAACGGAACATCTACAGGTACATCTTCCCGGCTGGTTACCATATCTCCTCCAGCCAGCACTACATCCGGTCTGCACTGGTGAATCTTCTCCAGCAGCTGTTGATTCCCTGCTCCAAATTCATTGCAGTGAAGATCTGTTAAAAAAACAATCCGAAAATCATCAAAAGCATCTGGAATCTTTTTGGAAGTAATCTTATAATGTTCAACTACAAGCCTTTTATTTTCATAGCTGCTGACAACTACCACTACACAAATTGCCGCTAAAATGATAATAATAATCCATACAATCCATAAAGGAATCATAAATACTCCTTTTTCTTTTTTCATGTTACGTGTGTCTTTTTCCTATTTTACTAAATATAAGAAAAAAATACAACCCATAGGCCTTGATGGGAATCATTTTCTTATATCTTGTATATTATAAATCAAAAAGAGACATTTGTTCCATCTGATACGGACGTTTATATGCAGTCATAATATGACGCATCTGATATAAAATTCCTGCATCATTACAGGCATTTGCAAAAATTTCCCATAATTTTTTCGCATTTGGACTTACACACTGGTATCGATTTCCATATCTCTTTTGGTATTTTTCATCCAAATGCTCTTTTGGATACAATTTCCTTAATTTTTCATAATACCACTCCCGCTGATTCTGACGAAGGGTCATGCCGAAAGCAGGATAAATAAAATCTGCTCCGCACTCCTTGGCCTCCTTTACAATTCCTAATATATTTTCCTTTGAATCACAAAGCCATGGCAGCACCGGCATTAATAAAATTCCTGTAAAGATTCCAGCTTCTTTTAGTTTTGCAATTGCCTCAAACCTTTTGGAAGAAACACTGACTCTTGGTTCAATCTTTTTACATAAATCATCATCACAGGTTGTAATGGTAATTTTACATAACACAGGAGAATGTTCTTGGATTTCTTCCAAAATATCAAGATCGCGGATAATTAAATCACTTTTTGTGGTTATGGCACTTCCAAATCCAAAAGCACTGATTAATTCCAAAGCATGTCTGGTTAATAAAAGCTCTTTTTCAAAAGGATTATAGGGATCACTCATAGCACCTGTTGCGACAATTCCCCGCTTTACCTTTCTTCTTAAATCGTCCCGTATGATCTCCAGTGCATTTTCTTTTGCCCGCACCTGATCAAATTGTTCAATATGATAGCAGTCACTTCTGCTGTCGCAATAAATACAGCCATGGCAGCATCCTTTGTAAATATTCATATTATAGTCTTCTCCAAACCACGCATCCCCCGGTCCTTTGGTAACAATATGTTTTGCTTTGATATATTCCATCCGCTTTCCTCCTCGTTACCTTTATTATAACAGAAAAACAGAAGATGAAATTCTATCATCTCCTGCTTTTCTAAACTTTTCATAATTTCTCCAAAAGGAAAATAGTTTACTCTACGATTGCAATTGTACTTCCAATATCAAGTGCTGGCAGTTCTGCTTTTTCCACACAAATAGTTCCCGGAAGACATTCTGCCTCTTTCCCATTGAAGCTGTATGTAACATGTCCAAGATTTTTAAGATTTTCATTTGCCACATTTCCAACTTTTACGATAGCAAATTCTTTTCCATCAATCACCAGTTTGCATCCTGGTTTTACTTCTCCATTGACTGGATTTACATCTATGGAATAACAAAAATCTTTTAACGTATCTGGTGCATTGTCACCAAATGTAACAAAGATTCCCTCTTCCTTAAATGCCTCCACCATTTCACCTTTTCCTTTAATTGTTACCTGATACATCATACTACTTTCCTTTCTTTCAAAATTGTTTTATTTTCTATTTTGCATATAATCCAAAACTTGCCAGGAAGGCAACCAAAACTCTTGGTACACCCACAATAAATCTTGAATACAATACAGATGGAACACCAACTTCTACTGTTTCAGGATCTGCTTCTGCAAGACCTAATCCAACTGGAACAAAGTCACATGCACACTGTGTATTAATTGCAAACAATGCCGGCAGTGCAAGACTTGGATCAATATTTCCTTTTCCGATTTCCACACCAATCAAAGTACCAATAATCTGTGCAATAACAGCTCCAGGTCCTAACAGACAGCTTAACAGCGGAATGGAACAGATAAATCCAAGGATACAAAGTCCAATAATATTTCCACATAACGGTTTTAACATTGCTGCAAACCAGTTACCAAATCCAGATCCCTGAATGATACCAATTAACAGTGCAACAAATCCCATAAATGGAAGGATCGTATGTAAAATAGTATTCACAGATTCTTTTGCTGCACTATTAAAAGTTGCTACAACCTTTCCTGCTCCCATACCAATTTTCTGAATGATACTTGATTTTGCATTACTTCCCAGTGTTTCAGATACTTTTTTATCTGCACTGTATTTAAATTCTTTTTCCTCTTTCGGTTCAGTTTTTACTTCCTGTGCAATTGGTGCTTCACTGCCGTCTGCCAGTTCGATTTCTTTATTTGTTACACCGGATACATAAATATCTTCTGTAATATATTTTGCCATTGGTCCGGATTTTCCAACCGGATTAATATTAATCGTTGGAATTCTCTTCTGAGGATAAATTCCACAGCGAAGTGTTCCGCCGCAGTCAATAATTACAAGGAAAATTTCTTCCTCCGGTACCGTTGTTTTAAATCCATTAACCGGGCGGCATCCTGTAAGTTCCACAATTTTCTGTAAAATATCCGGTTCTGCTCCGCCGCCTGTAATATATAATAATACGTCTTTTCCTTCTTGCGGTTTTACTGTCAGTGGTCCGCCAAATCCGCCGCTTCCCTGTCTGATTGTAATTGCTCTATATTCTGACATTGTTTTTCCTCCTTCAAATTTCATCCAAATTTACTTCAATTCATTACTTAACTCGATACCCTGCTGTTTCATTACTATTTTTGTTGTAAAATCTGTTACCCATCCAGCAACAAAATTCATAACAAGACCAACCAGAAGATAACGGATTGCCAAATCTGTTTCTGAAAAGCCTAATTTTGCAACTCCCTGTGCAATTCCCGTATAGATAAACAGCTCTCCAGCGTTGATATGAGGGAACAAACCGCTGTTTGTATGACAATGGAAAGATGCAGAAGCGTAATAACTTGGTTTCATTCTTTCCGGTAAAAATTTACCCATAGATAATGCCATTGGATTTCCAAGCATAAAAGCAGAGATAAATGGCAGTACCCCATATGCCAAAACAACATTTCCTGCACACACTTTTGCAAATTTATTTACTCGATCCTGTCCAATCAGAGCAATAATTGTGTTCATTAAAATTAACAGTAATAATACTTTTGGAACAATCGTTGATACCCAGCTGACAAAAGTTGCTGCTCCTGTATCAAATAATCCCATAAATCCTGATGCGCCTTTTACAATAGCATTCATAAATAACTCCTTTCTCTTAGGCTTTCTTCTTATTGAATCCGAAAATACTGTCTCCGATTCTTGTCAGCAATCCCGGTTTCTCCAAGACCTCGCCTCCACTCATAATTGTGTTGTAATTGGAGGAAGCATCTAAAACAGCCCTTCTTAAAGATACACCGATGGTACTGCAGTCTTCTTTTTGGATTTTCCCTACGTCATTTCCATTAAAAAAATTCCAATCTTTGAACCGCGCAAACATAGTAAATCCTCTCATAAAGCAGCCGTCTAAAATTATCCCGTCTTGATCAATTGCAAACATGACAATTGCTCCCGCATGGAATCCGCCCTTTGTTTTTCCAATAGCAACTCTGCCCATTTTCCGAAGCCTTGTATAATATTTATTAAAGCTTTTCATCTGAACCATTTGAAATAAAAACTGCAGAATCAAAGCAGCTAAAAACCCCACCGCAACGATCATAAAATAAGACATGTTCTTCCTCCTTCATTTCTTACTTAAAAATATTGTTTTCTTCTGCGATATATAGCAGCAATTCTCTATAGCTTTTCATTCTCCGAATCTTTTCAATCGTTTCTGAATCTTTTGCCACTGCCAAAATATCGTCATACAATTTTACTAAAACTGTATCATTCTCCATAACTTCCGGAATCCCCAGCATAATAATTAATTTTACATTGCCATATTCTAAATCTTGTGATTTTTTCGGATATACGCCCAAAGCCAAAACTAATTTCGGCAAAAGATTTTTGGTATGCGGAAATGCTATATTTTGATCCAAAATCATTGTAGAATACCGTTCTCTCTGACGAACTCTTTCTGCAAATCCATCATCCAACTCTCCTTGGCTGTTTAATGCCTCTGCCATCATCTCCACATTTTCTTCATAAGACATCGTTTCATCTAATACAAAAAACCTTTGTTCATCCAATAGATTTAAAAAAATGGAATCAATTCCTTTCCGAATTGTCCTGCCGGCATCAGATAAATACTTTATATTTTCAAATTTTCTTCGGATATATGTTTTATCAAACACCTCTTCCATAAAAATCACCGGAGATTTTGTATCAAAATCCATATCTGTTGTTGTGATAACATAGTCAAATGGATGATAAACATCCTCTTGAAAATCTCCATCATAGAAAAACTGAAATTCCGGTTCTACATTAAATAATTTCTTTAACTGATTCTCCAATAGTCTCCCAATAATTTTTCCAGAACCACAGACAATTGCAATTTTACATCTCTTCTTTTCTGGTTCCTGCTCAATTAGAAATACTCCAAAATATGCTGCAAGAAATCCCATTTCATCTTCTGTAATGGTAATGTCCTCTCTCTTTTCGATGACTTCTTTTCCAATCTCCGCCATCTTATATGCAACACTATATTGATCTTTAAAATCATCCACCATAGAATTATGTATATGAAATCCATATTTCAGACGGTTAATCATAAAAAACACATGATAAACAAAATCATCAAACAATTCGTTTGCAATAATTGTTACGTCCATTTCCTCTTGAATCCGGTCCAGCATTTCAATGATTAAATCCGCGGTATCTTCAGATATACTGATTCTCTGCTCTATTTCCTGTGTATTGGCAGGTGTTCTCATACCCGCTACGGAAATACATAAGAAGATCCTTTCTTCTTTTGGAATGGAATATCCTTTTACTTCCTCGATTTCATCCAAAAATTCATCGACAATCGTATATGCCTGATTTACATATAATTCTTGATATTTTTCAGGAAGTTTCTTCATTGGATGTCCACTTTCCATTCGATGAATCATCACGACAAAGAATCGATAAAAAAATCCAAATCCTAAAGCATCCAGAGATAATTTTTTCTGAAAATTATATAATTTTTCTCTTGCAGCTTGTCCCAATGGAAAATTCAAATAAATCTGTTCATAAATATTTTCCAGTAAAAACAGCCGTATCTGCAGTTCATCCCCTGCCAATTCTAAGCCGGTATTGGCCTTTCCTTTAATTTTCAACTGATATTTCCCGATAATCTTACGAAGCTTATTCAAATCACTGATTGTTGTTGTCCGTCCAACTTTCATCTCTTCTGATAAATCATCTATAAGATATGGAGCTTTTGCATCCATTAACTGCCAAAATAAATATGCCATTCTTGTCTGCGAAGAGTTAAATAAATCATCCTGCTGAAAAATTTTATTTCGGATTTCCAAATATCCTTTCTGATCAAAAACAATCAGTTTATAATCTCCTTTTTTGCTGCTGATGCAGGCATACCCGCCTAACAGACAATTCAGTTCTTTGATATCATTTCGGATGGTTTTCGTAGATACATTCAGCTTTGATGCAAGTTTTTCTACACTACATACAGACTGCATCTCAATACTTTTTAAGATTGCTGATATTCTGTTTTCCTCAAAAAAAAGCTTCATATTGATCCTTTCCATCAGTTATGACTTTTTATCCTCTGGTTTTTCCTCCGGCTACATTGATCGTAACCCCGTGCACATAAGAAGCTCTCTCACTTGCAAGATATACGCACATATCTGCTACTTCAGAAAGTTTTCCAGAACGTCCCAACGGTGTGGTGGATGTTTTCGCATATCCAGCTCTTAAATCATCCACTGTAATTCCTCTGGTATATGCCAGTGCTGACTCATAAGCCAGTGTACGAAGTCCGGTAGCCTCCATGATTCCAGGGGCTACGCCAATCACTCTAATTCCCAGTTTTCCAAGTTCTTTCGCCCAAGATCTTGTCAAAGAATTTACTGCATTCTTTGTTGCGGCATACACACTTTGTCCCTCAGAACCTTCTAAACCACTTTCAGAAGACATATTAATAATGACTCCTTCTCCTTTTTCAGCAAGAACTCTTCCAACTGCCTGTGCACAGAAGAATACACCTTTTAAATTTACATTACATACCTTATCCCATACTGCTTCATCCAGCTCATACTGTCCTTTTGGTTCTTTTGGATCAACCAGCAGACGAGGAATGTTAATACCTGCATTATTAATCAAAACATCCACCGTTCCAAAAGTTTCTTTTGCCTGCTCCACCATTGCTTCCACATCAGAAGGGTTTGTAACATCTGTTTTCACATACAAAAGTTTTCCTTCTGCTTCATCCATTGCAGGAGCTTCAGGAGCCATATCAGAAATTACTACATTTGCACCTACATTCAAAAATCCCTGTGCAACTGCTTTTCCAATTCCAGAAGCCCCTCCAGTAACAATGACGGTCTTTCCTTCTAGTTTCAACCAAGATTCGCTCATTATAATCCTCCTTCTAAAACTCGGTTTCTTTGTTTCATGGCTTCATTATAATGAGCGGATATATGAAATTTAATATCGTCATTTTCCAGCTGGATGAAATTTTGCGTATTGTTTTAGAAGTATTTTCCTGCAATCCGCCAAAGACTCGTTAAATAATCCATTTTTTCAACATTTTCCGATGCCTTAATCTCTTTCTTCATAAGAATTTGATTTCCATTTTTATAAATAATCGTACCAATCGTCTGGCCCTTTTTCACTGGTGCAGTTAACGATTTTGTCTTAATTTCCTTTTTTATATTTTTTTGATTTCCTTTGATATTGATAACTTTTACTTTCATATGGTCTGAATAAGAAACATTTTCTTTTTTTCCTTTTGCCACCTTGATTTTTCCTATTTCTTTCGCCGTCGTAACATCTTCCATCACCTGACAATTGGCAAATCCATAATCTAATAATGCACTGGCATCTTTGATTCTTGTTTTGGAATCATCGCTTGCCATGACTACCGCAATTAAATTTACTCCATTTCTAGCCGCCGTGGCACTTAGACAAAATTTTGCTGTGCTGGTGCTGCCTGTTTTCAATCCTGTGCAGCCATTATATTGACGAATCATTTTATTGGTATTGCTTAATCCAAATTCTTTTGTTCCTTTTTTTGTTTTGTGTGTAATGGTATCCATCCAGATGTTTGTATATTTAAATATATCCGGATGTTTGGTCGTCAATTCTCTAGACATTAAGGCAATATCATAAGCCGTGGTTACATGTCCCTTTTCATCTAATCCACAAGCATTTTTAAATGTGGTATGTCTCATTCCCAATTTTTTTGCTTCCTGATTCATTCTTTTGACAAACCCTTCCTCACTTCCTGCAATATGTTCTGCCAAAGCAACCACTGCATCATTGGCACTGGAAACAACCACACATTTAATCAAAGTTTCCACTGTCTGTACCTCAGATGGTTCCAAAAACACCTGTGATCCGCCCATAGAAGCTGCATGTTCGCTGACTGTTACATTATCTGTTAATTTTAGTCGTCCGCTGTCAATCTCCTGAAAAATCAAAAGAAGGGACATAACTTTGGTCACACTTGCCGGCGGCAATTCCTTATCTTTGTCTTTTTCGTAAATTAATGTACCGCTGTTTGCTTCCATTACCACCGCAGATTTTGCCGATAACGACAAATTTGCTGTCTCGGCAGCAGTAGCAACTGTCTCCGGCTGGTTTGCATACACTATGTTAATAAAAGAAAAACAAAGCACCAAAATTCCTGTAAGTAATCGTTTCATCGAATACACCTCGAACATCTTATGTTACAGTTTAGTATCGTTAAATATTTTTTATACGCACAAAAATTTATTTTGCGATAATATTAATTTAAGAAATTTTATTTTGATTATAGTTTTATTTTTATTTTTTGTCAATTGATTTTATTTGTTTTTAAAATTATTATTTTCAAAAGAAAAAGGACGTCTACCCTGACGTCCAAAAGTTTAATATTTATAAATAATGAAGTTTTATTCTTCCATCTTTGATCTGATATTCATTCACACCTGCATATTACTCTATTTTGATACCACGGAATTTTTATATTATTTTTCCTTTATCTTTTTAAAATTCCAGAAATATTTTCTCTCATTTCTTTTGTCAAACTATAATATTTGCTTCCTATTCCTGCAATATGATTTGCTTCATTTTTTGAATCTAAAGAAAATGTCATATTATAACACACTTTACCTACATAATACTTCACTCCTATATTATTGGGACAACCGCATTTTTCCGTTGTTTTTCCATTTAATAATTTTTTCAAAAATAAATTAAATTTCTTTTGCTGCTTTTTTGTCATGGTATATGCTTTTTCTTTTTGGTTATCTGTTTGAGGTAAAATCACCTGAATTTTATCACATTTTAAAATATCATCCTGTGTAAAATCTTGGCAGCCTGCATACTGTTTCATTTTCTGATTTAATTCACTTGATTTCACATAATAACTTTTCTTTTCCTGCTTTGTTACCCGAATTATATTTTCACCTAAAGTCATCAACTGATACTCACTTTTGTCTTTTCCCTGAATGAAACAAATATTTAATTCACATCCAATATCATTATCTACTACCTCTTTTTTTGCAATTTGTTTTCCCTTCTCTAATTGCTGGATTAACTCCTCTGCTTCTTGTTGTTTTAAGGATACTCGTACCTTTTTATTTGGATGATTATAAAACATCCATTCGATCCCCGGATATCTTTTATATGCTTTTACTTCTACTGATTTTTGTGTGTCCATTTCAGTTTTTACTGACTCCTTTGTACAGCCAGTTACAATACCACAAAATAAAATAAAACAAATAGCATTGAATAATACTTTTTTCATATCTTTCCTCCTTTTAATCCATCATGACCAATTTTCTATTTATATTATGTCACTAAATACATACCTTAAAATAAATTTCTTCATAGGAACAGCAATATATTATTGCTGTTCCTATGAAATCATAATTATTCTGTTACTAATTCCTTCACAATTGAACTGTTACAATTTACCAAATATATAGAATCTTCTTCAAGATTTTTATCAACTATAATTTTCCAAGTTGGTTCATACATATTAGTATCGTCATTTAAAGCAAAAACAATTCTTGCATCTTTTACAGCAATCTCAGATTTTTCCTTTATTTTTGAGAATGCATCTGACTTAGTCATCGTAATAAGAGCTTTATGTAAATTATCATTTTGGACCGTTTCCTCTTTTGATCGTAAAACTTTCTTATAATTATTCCATTTCAAAGAAGAATATTTAACCCCATCATCATCTATAATAGCTGAATAATGATCACCATCTATTTCTATGCCATCATACATATTATTATATTGTACTGAATATGCAACATTAATTTCTTTTTCTTTAGAACTATCATCCTGTACTTCTGCCATTACGATTGGTGTAATTTGCATTTTAGCATTCTCTAAATTAATTGAACTTGTTGCAAAATAATTATCTATTAAAGCATCCTGTACTTTATCCTTTAGAACTGCTGTTGTTTCTTTTACCTCTGTATCACCTATCTCACCATTTGATAAAACTTTAGCATCATCATCTGAATTATCAATTTCCAGAGTTTTATTTTTTACGTTTACATTAATTGCACTTGCTTTTAATGCATATTGAGGTATATTTCTAATCGTATCTTCTTGAATATTATTTGGCATCTCAATAATATTATCGTTAATTTGAATTTTTTTCATCTTATTTACGGATAATGCTTTTGCACACTGTATTGCTCCATTTGGATTTTTTCTTGTAAATCTTAAAATAGTTTTGCTATTTGCTCCTGGACGTGAATATGTCTTCCCACCAAAACCAGGAAATCTTGAATATTGAACATTTCCTTTATGTGTTAGAACACAATAATCTAAATTATTCACACTTTCATTTGCTTTAATCCATGATGATTTCACTGATTCAGACTTTTTAGCATATCTAAAAAAGCTTCTTACCACTGCATTATCTGCTCCATACGACTTTCCTCTATAAGATGACGTACCTGATGGAGCCTTCTCATGATATCCACAAATTACCCTTACAGCTTTATCCCCTATCATTGATTTAGCATATTTAGCTCTCGGATTTGATCCAGATCCATCTAATTGCCAACATGCAGCTAAAAAAACAAATTCTAAATTTCCTCCACTCCATTTAAATCCAGATTTAATAGTATGCTTCGCATTCGTTTTATTTCCATATACAGTGCCATTATGTTCTCCATGACTTGCCCAATATTTTATACATCTTTTCTTGGTAGTAAAGCTACCAGTTGTTACTTTAGACCATTTTCCGTAATAAGAAGTATAACTTGAATCTTTATTTAATATCTCTTTTTTAAATCTTTCTGCATCAGATTCTGTTCCATAAAAAGAATTGCATTTATAAGCACCAGAATTTTTTCCTGCTGCTGTCACAGGTACTGAGTTCAACAAAACCATAATCAATAAACTAACAGGTCCAATTTTATTTAAAATTTTCTTCATTTTGTTTTGCCTCCTTATTTTAATCATATCAATCGAATTTTTTAACTTATTTTTCACCGCAATATTGTCCATACTTTACTATCTGCTTTTGCAGAACTGGTCCCCACCATTTGTAATGTATGGATTTTTTATCATCTCCCTCCTTTCTTTTTAATATTTATATGTTCCTTTTACTGTAATTGTTTTGCCTGATTGATTGCTGACAAACACACGATATGTAGAAGTTTTTGGTACCGCAATTGTTACATTTGTATATGACTTTACTTTTACACCTGTTTTGTGTTCAAAATTATCTATAATCCCCACTTTTACTTTTGAATTCGATGATAAATGAAATTTAATCGTCACTCTTTTTCCTTTAGATAATTTAAAACTCCCCGTTCGGCGCTCTACACCATCTTTTATTGTCCATGATATATTTTGAAGTGCAGACATTAACTCAATGGATTGTTTCTCATATTCAACCACCATCCCATTATCTGTTTTTTTATGATACAGTACTTCATTACTTATTTCATCTTCTGCAAATACTGATATCGGTGTTGCTATGAATACAACTGTACACATCAAAATATATTTTCTTAATATCCTCAATTTCATCCTTCCGCTCCTTTTTATTTCTTAATTTCAAATTCTCCGCCCACTTGAATTTTATGATTATATCGATTTTCTACAAAAATTCTATACTGCCCGCTTTCTTTGATTGAAAATGAATACATAATATCAGAAATCTGTTTCACATATCGTTCTTTTCCATTCTTATCTATAATTCCAATGACAAATTTTTTCTTTTTTCTCTTTGAATCATCATCCTCAGAATTCATCAAATCTACGTATATTTTTTCCCCTCTTTTTACGTATACAGGTTTTGTCTGTATTCTTATATTTGGATTTAATGTAAAAGATAAAAGATAATAAGTATCTCTCATCATATTTTCTTGAAATTCTCTTATATGACCTACTTTTTCCTCTTTTTTAACACATTCTTTCAAATCCATTTCTGATAATTTCACATCATTAATATCCAATATTGTCTCTGTTTCCGTCGCATGTGCTGCAATTAAGTAACCTTTATGATATCCTTCTGCCGTTACAGATACCGCAGTAATTCCTAAAATACAATAAGCAAGACAAAGCACCGTTCCTGTCAGCCATTTGATATGATTCATTTTTCCAATTGCCTTTGCTCTATAAATTCTTTTTTTAATATTACTTCCATTTTCATAAATTCCTGAACAAATACATCCATGAAACAGCAATTCACATGTACCAATCTTACAGATGGCGGAAAAATATGCTTTTCGGCTTCTTATTATTTTGCAAACGCTAAAATCACAATAAGCTTCACTCCACTCGTCATAATAGTGGTACAACTTTTTTATCGCAGGATGGAACCAATAAATCCACTGCAGCAAACAGCAGATTTGCTTCCACAAAATATCTTTATGTAATTCATGGGTCATTTCATGTAGAAAAATAATACGTAACTCCTTTTTTGTGAAATTCTTTCCCGGCAGCAAAATTTTCGGATGAATATTTCCATAAATCATTGGTGTTGAAATCCATGGACTGCATATCACTTCAACTTTCCGACGTATCCCTATTTCTTCCCCACATTGATCCGCAATTTTCTGAATTTCCTTTTCACATGGAAACTGAAAATCTCGTACTTTTTGAAATGTTTGCCATGTTTTTCTGGATTTTCGTATATTCCGCAAGATTCCTCCAATCCAAATGATAAAAAATACAATCATCATCCTTCCGATTGTTATGGTTACAGCAAATAAAATACCGTCTATATAAAATGCAAAAAGTACAACTGTAGCAGCCGGAATTAAATAGAACAATATAAGAAGTCTTAATAATACGTAATTCATTCGTATAAATCCATTTTGTTCCATAACCGGATTGATCCTTTCCCATACGATTTGTAGAATTGTACCTGTTACTGAACAGGTAATAATGATACTAAACCAATAAATCAGTCCTTTTTCAATCATCCAAATCATCTATCATCCCCCTTATTTTCTCTGATTCTTCGCCGGATATGGACTCTGTTAATGTACATACAAATTCTTTCCATGAACCTTCAAACCAAAATTCCTGCATTTTCTCTATTTGATATTTTTGGTAAGTTTTCTCATCTATCTGTAGAATGATATAACTATATCTGCCTTCCCATTCCATAGATACAAATCCCTTTTTTTCAAGTTTTGTAAGATAAGTTCTGACCGTGTTGCGGTGATACTCTTTTTCATAATGTTCTTTTAAATATTCTATAATATCATACACTGTAATAGGTTTCCCTTCTTTTTCCAATGTCCAAATTGATTTCATAATCAATGCTTCTACTCCAGCTAGCGTTTCCAGTTTCAATTTCTTCACCTCCTTCGTGTTTATCCTTATAGACATATTAACACAATATATATTTACTATCAATCATGTCTAATATTTTCGTCACATTGTATAATTTATTAATATTATATTATACAATGTGACAACCAAAACCAAAAGAAACTGCTGCGAAACAACTGATTTCTCAGTTATTTCACAGCAGTTTCTTTTGCTATCCTATCTGTTTCCCCATCGATTGGAAGATTTCAATCTTTTATATTCTTCATATGCTTCTTTCAAAATCTCTTTTTCATTGGGGAATTTTAATAAGTGGTAAGCCTCGTGAAATTTGTAGTACCCTGAGTCTACGAAAAACTCTTCCTTCTGTGGCTTGGAATGGTAGTTATTCGTTTCCATTAAATACCAATGAACACTCTTCACAATCTGTTCATGGAAAGAATAAAAAGAATATTCACTTTTTCCAACGTACTTCACAATCGAAGCGTCCGCATCTGTCTCCTCTTTCACTTCCCGGAGAGCAGTTTCCTCGTGGGTTTCTCCTTTCTCAACAGTACCTTTTGGAAGTACCCAGCCATCGTATCGATTCTTATAGCTTTTGTACAACAGCAAAATCTTTCCTCTAAATATTACGACACCACCACAGCTCGTTGCCTTTGTCATTACAACCTCCTGTCTTCAGAACCTGTCCTTCGTTCTGACTATGTGTGTCTTTCTCTGGAAATATTATACCGTGATTACAAAATGATTTCAACCGATAATATCTTTTCCTATAATCCTATTCAAAAAAAGCATGAAATACTTTATCCGCAATTGGTGCTGCCACTCTTCCGCCGGAATCTCCATCTTCCACCAGTACACTCACCACAATCTTTCTTCCATTTTTCTCTGCACATCCAATGAACCACGCATGGGAATCTTTCGCACTGTTATATTCGGCAGAACCTGTTTTACCATAAACATGATATTGAGAAGAATATGCTTTCGTTCCTGTTCCATTAGTAATTACTTTCCGAAGCATTTTCTTTAAAGTCTGACATTCGCTTTTGGTCAACGGATCATCCAGTTCCTTTGCTTTCGTTTCTTTGATTACTCCGCCATTGATATTTTTTACTTGTTCCACAAGATATGGCTGCATAATCACACCATCATTGGCAATGGCACTCATCACCATAGCGTTTTGCAGCGGTGTAATCAGCGTCTTCCCTTGTCCAATGGATGTATGTGCCAATTCATTGGTTCCGGAGCTGGAATTCATAGAAAAACGGCTTTTACTTGCTAAAAGATTGATTGGCACTTTGGAATCAAACATTAAATCCTCTGCCAAAGAAGCAAACTTACTCTTATTTAAATCCTCTGCCATATGCACAAATGCGGTATTGCAGGATTTTTCTATGGCTTCTTCCAAATCTACTGTTCCATGTGCCGTCCCGCCATAACAATGAATATCCAAATCTCCAATCTTTGTGGAGCCTGTACATGTATATTTAAAATCTTGATAATTATTTCTATGTTCCCGCATATATTCCAATGCTGTCACTACTTTAAAAGTTGAACCCGGCGGATACAGACCTTGTGTTGCACGGTTTAATAACAGAGAACTCTCACTGCTGTTTAACTCCTGCCAATTTTCTGCAGCCAGTCCCGGACGATAATCCGGTTTTGACACCATCGCATATATCTTACCTGATTTGGGATCCATTGCCACAACTGCACCTTTCTGCCCCTGAAGAGCATTATAAGCGGCTTTCTGCAAACGGGTATCCAACGTTGTATAAACATTATCCCCAATACTTTTCTCACCTTTTAAGTTACTTGTAATCTGTGACAAAATATTGGCATTAGAAGTCAATAAATCAAAATTACATTTTGATTCCAAACCGGATTTTCCTTTGTCATTGTATCCTACCACATGAGCAAACATACGGCTGTACGGATAATCTCTGACTTCTTCTCCATTTTCAGTGACCGTCTGGGCAAGAACCTGTCCGTCACTGCTGATAATTTTCCCGCGGACTACCGTTTTTTCCAATTCGTGGAGGCGCAGATTATGAGAGTCTGTAATGACATCTTTACTGTCAACGGCAACAAAATGAATAATATACCCAATCAATGCCAGAAACAATCCTACAAAAATATAAGTAATCTGCAAAATCTGCCGGTTAGCTCTCTTTTTCTTTTTGGGTTTTTGCCCCTCTGCGTTTTTCTGGAATCGGGTTTCTTCCTTGTTCTCTTGCTTCTTCTTCCGCTTTAATACGTTCATGTTCTTCTTCCTCACTATCTGCTAACATATGCAATCCCTGAATCACATTAAAAATAATCAGTGTACTTACAACAGATGTTCCTCCGTAACTTACCAAAGGGATGGTAACTCCTGTCGACGGAATAAATTTTGTCACTCCGCCAATACTTAAAAACACCTGAAATAAGAAACATACTCCAAAACCAAGACATAGAAGTTTATTAAATAGTTTCCTGCTTCTGGTAGAAATATCCATAAAAAGAATAAAACAACTGATTAGCACAAAAATCAGGCAAATTCCAAAAATAACTCCAAATTCTTCGCTAATCACAGAAAAAATAAAATCAGATTCTCTAACCGGAATATCAAAAGGACGTCCCATACCAAGACCTAAACCAAACCATCCTCCGGTTCCAATCGCAAACAAAGACTGGCATACCTGTGCACCTCTTCCTTCAATCATGGAAAAAGGATCTCTCCATACAGCGACACGTACCTGCACATGAGAAAACAACAAATTTGCAATGACTGCTGCCAAAGAACCTGCTGCCAATCCTCCCAGCAAATATAACGGCTTCGCTGTTGCCGCATACAGCATCATCAAATAAATAACAAAATAAAGAAGTGCTCCTCCAAGGTCTTTTTCTACAACCAGCACCAATACATACAATGCCGCTATCACTGTAATTTTTACCAAATCTTTAAATTCTTTTGCCTTAGAAAGCAAAGCCGCAGAGAAAAATACGAAGATAATCTTTACAAATTCTGACGGCTGAAATGCCAAAGGACCAATGCTGACCCAGTTATAAGAACCGTTTTTCTGCACTCCAATAACAAATACGGATGCCAGCAGTACGAATCCTGCAACAGCATACAGCCATCCGAGTTTATCCCAGAAAGTAATCTTATGCATCATCAAAGGAATAAGACTGGTAATAAATACACTGGCTGCTACAATGGCAAACTGTTTCAATGCCAGTTCAAATGATAATCTTGTTAAGACTACAAAACCAATTCCCAAAAGGAAACACGAGTTATTAATCAACAACCGTGAACATCTTTTATAGATTTTCGGAAATAAAATCATTAAAATTTCAAAAAAAACTACCTGTGCCGCAAAGAAAATCAAAATTTTCAAATCAAAACTTCTTAAAAACAATACTGCATTGCATAAAAACAAAAATACAAACATGTAAATAACCTGATTGTCCAGAAGATCTCTCTGCCGTTCCTTATTTTTCGGACGGAACATGGTATAACACGAAAATGTGTAGACCAGACACATGATTAAAATTAAATATTTTGCAATCACTGTAATAATCTGTATCATACTTCACCTATAAAATTCCCCGGTTCATATGTCCTTTGGTAAAGTCTTTTACCGGAGCAATATTTTTCCCTTTCCATAGTTCTTTTGCCGCCTTTAAAATCCTATCTGCTTCCTCAGGCGTTTCTTTTGTAAAATGAAACCGATAAGCCTTTGGATGCAGATCGTTTCTAAAATCTGCTTCTTTGCCAAGCCATACTGGCTGACCATTATATATTTCATTGATGCAGTCACTGCAGCATGTCTTTACAAAAAATTCTTTTTGGTATCTGTCCGTCAACGTCAGCCATTCTTCTTTCTGATTACAACCCTTTAAATTATTTTTTACACATTGTGCTGACACCATCAACGGAAGATATCCGTAGAATAGTAAATCTGCATCCGTTAACTCTAAATCTGCAAGTTCCTGCCGATTGCATTCCACAGAATATGTCATACGGATTCTTCCATTATACATTTTTATATATTCTTGCACTGCTCTCTTATTATATTGATACATCATATAATCCAGTACAAGCTCTTTTTTACAATTTTCCTGTATCAGCCAGAAAAATTCTTCCAGATTCCGAACCACAAAACCATCCAGCTGTTCAGAAAACAAAAAATTCTTTTGCTCCTGCATTTCTTGTATCTGACGTTTTCTTGCAATCTGCGGAAGCATCAAATAACATTGTTTTCCTGTTTTCTTAATTTTATCTAACATGTCTTTTGGATGTTCCTGCTGCTTTACATCCATCCATGAAATATAAATATTTTGTACTTCTGAAACCTTTAGCACGTTTGGAAGAAGTTTTATATTTTCTAAGGATACTGTCAATTCTATTTCTTCCTGGGGTTTTGGACTCTGCTTTATCTCTTTCTGATATACAGGTTTCTGATATGTTCTACGGTATCTTTCTACTTTTTTCTGATCTAATGCGTCAAACGCCTCTCTGCGGAGTTTTTTCAACACAGAACCCGGAACAAAAATATTTTCATCCATTTCCACTTTTATATCTTGAAATTGATAATGTGTTTCTCCTGTTCTAGAAAGCTGTTTCCTGATTTGCTCTCTGTCTGCGCTCTGTTTTTGTGCCTTTTCAATCACAGCTCCCTTTGCAAGAACAGATTTCTTGCCATTATCTATCCATAGTTTAGCACATTCTCCAACCCGAAGTGTGATTTTTCCCTTAAGATTTTCTTTCATTTTCTGTTTGAAATGTTCATCAATTCGTTCCATCAAAGCTTGATTTTTTGTTCGATAGATATCCATTCCCGGATGAAGTTTTTTCATTTTTTGTCCATTTAAAACTGCCAAACTCCCTGCTTTCCAAACCGAAGGGCTGGTTAATTCTACTTTTTCAGAAGCAGATATCGAAATCTCTAACACATCCCCTTTTTGAATATCTTCTTTTGCCGTAAATGAAAATGTTCCTTTTTTAATTGTTTTAATTTTGCCCACAAAAATCCCTTGGTGATTTGGACGTTTCATGCTCATCATTTCTTTTCCATGATATTGATTATAATAACCATCCGTAAATCCGCCTCGATTAAATAATTCCATTAAAATCTTTTTATCATTTTCCTCTACCTGATAAGATTTTCCAGAAAGATATAAATCTACATATTTACGATAAATCCTTGTGACTTCTCCAACATATCTGGCGCCTTTCATTCTTCCTTCAATTTTTAAAGAATCCACACCATGATCCAAAATCTCTGGAAGCTGTTCAATGGTACAAAGGTCTTTCAAACTTAACGCATAGGGATTTTTATTGTTCTTCTGCCCTTTCAGTGAAAATGGCAGCCGGCAGGTTCCGGCACACCTTCCTCGATTGCCGCTTCGCCCGCCTAACATACTGCTCATAAAACACTGCCCGGAATAACAGTAACAAAGGGCTCCATGAACAAAACACTCCATATCAAGCCCTGTATCTTCTTTTATTTCTTTGATTTCTTCCAAGGAAAGCTCTCTTGCCGGAACAATCCGTTTGGCACCCATTTTCTTTGCCATTCTTGCTCCATGGACACCTGTAATCGTCATTTGAGTGCTTGCGTGAATCTCCAAATCAGGGAAATGCTCCCGCACCATAGCTAGAACGCCTAAATCTTGAATAATCACGGCATCTAAGCCCTGCTCATAATATGGTTTTAAAAAATCCACCAGTGCATTTCGTTCTTTTTCCTTTACCAATGTATTGATCGTCAAAAAAATTTTGACTCCAAACAAGTGTGCATAATCTATAGCTTCACAAAGTTCCTGCTGATGAAAATTTCCTGCATAGGCTCTCGCCCCAAACATGTCTCCGCCAAGATATACTGCATCTGCTCCATTTAAAATGGCTGCTTTTAGACAATCCATAGATCCTGCCGGAGCTAATACTTCGATTTGTCTTTTCATTTTCTATTTCCCTTCCGGAACCGGCACGCCAAAATGCTCATAAGCAAATCGTGTCAGCATTCTTCCCCTTGGTGTTCTTTGAATCAGCCCATTTTGTATCAAATATGGCTCATATACATCTTCTATCGTTCCAGAATCCTCACCAATAGCAGCCGCCAGCGTATCCAAACCAACCGGCCTGCCGTCAAAAGTTTCCATCATTGTCCGAAGCAGTGTCCGGTCTGTTTGATCCAACCCCATGGTATCCACTTCCAAATGATTGAGTGCATCTTTTGCTGCTTCTAATGTAATGGTTCCGTCGTATTTTACCTGTGCAAAATCTCTAACTCTTTTTAAGAGGCGGTTTGCAAGACGCGGCGTTCCTCTGGATCTTCTGGCAATTTCCAATGCTCCCTGCTCATCAATCTCAATTTCTAAAACCTTCGCAGAACGCTCTATAATTGTCTGTAATTCCTTACTTTCATAAAAATTCAAACGATTCACAACACCAAAACGGTCTCTTAATGGAGCAGTCAGCATCCCTGCGCGGGTTGTTGCTCCAATCAAAGTAAATTTCGGCAGTTCCAATCGAATGGACCTTGCCGCCTGCCCCTTTCCAACTAAAATATCAATCGCGTAATCCTCCATTGCAGGATACAACACTTCTTCCACTTGACGGTTCAAACGATGAATCTCATCAATAAAAAGAACATCTCCCTCCTGAAGATTGTTTAATAAGGCTGCAATCTCTCCCGGTTTCTCAATGGCAGGTCCGCTGGTTACCTTTAAATGCACTCCCATTTCATTGGCAACAATTCCTGCAAGGGTTGTTTTTCCAAGTCCCGGAGGTCCGTAAAACAATACATGATCCAAGGATTCTCCGCGGCTTTTTGCTGCTTCAATAAAAATCTTTAAATTCTGCTTTACTTTTTCCTGTCCAATATAATCTTCTAACTTTTGCGGACGCAAATGATTTTCAATTGTAATATCTTCTTCCACCAGCTCTGTGGAAATCATACGGTCTATCATACTTTTCCCCTATATCATTATATTTTTCAAAGCTTTTTTCAATAATTCTTCCGGCTCATAAGACGCAGCATCTTCTACTTTCTTCACAGCCATTGCAGCCTCCGTCTTTGAATATCCAAGGCTCACCAGCCCTTCTATGGTTATCATCACAGAATCACTGCCGTCTGTGGTTCCCTGGAAAATCTCAAGGGAAGAACCTTCTTCTTCTAAACCGTCAAGATCCAGTTTATCCTTTAATTCCAAAATCAGCTTCTTAGCTCCTTTAGGACCAAGTCCCGGTGTCGTAGAAATTGTCTTTACATCCTCGCTCATTACAGCAATTTTCAATTCATATACCGTCAAAGTTGACAATACCGAAAGTCCTACTTTCGGTCCAATTCCATTGACTCCAATCAATAATTCAAATGCTTCCAGTTCTTCCTTGGAACGGAATCCAAAAAGGCTGATATCATCTTCTCTTACGTGCATATGGGTATATACTTTCATTTCCTGTCCAATACTTGGAAATCGTTCCATATTCATAGGCATCATAAGACGGTAGCCAATTCCTTGATTTTCAAGAACAATTCCATCTGGATAAACTCCCGCCAGTATTCCCTTTATATATGCAATCACAACAGTTCCTCCTTTATGTATCTTTGTTGCTGCCCATTTGTTTGGTATTATACCTTATTGTGCGAAACTCGTCCAGTCTAAGAACCCTTGCAAAAAAAATATCAAAAGACTATAATAAAAACCACGTGTGCAGGAGGATACTATAGATGAAAGTAATGGAGTCCAAAACTTTATTTGTTGATATTGAAACTACAGGATTAAGCCCGGATATCTCCGCTATCACTGTGATTGGCTGCTGCCAGCCAGACGGGACCATCACTCAATGGTTTAATGAAGATGGCTTATCCCAAAAAAAGATTCTTTTAGAATTCCTTGATTTTTGCAGTTCATTTCATACGTTCATAACATTTAACGGTGCATCTTTTGATTTACCATTTTTAAAGGCAAAAATAAAGGAATGGAAAATCGAAGACACTCTAAAGCATATGGATCACATAGATCTTTATCAGATTCTTCGTCCATACCGCCGCCTTTTGCCGCTAAAATCTTTCCGGCAGAAAGATTTAGAACGCTATTTAAAAGTCTCTCGAAAAGACAATCTTTCCGGCAGAAAATTAATAAAAATTTACCGGAAATTTTTAGAAACAAAAGATTGTAAATATAAAGAACAGATTCTTCTTCATAATAAAGAAGATTTAACCGGATTGCTTCATATTGCTTCACTGCTTTGTTATCCTGCATTGAAGGACGGACAATTTTCCATAAAAAACTGCCAGTTAACCGAAGATTTCTTAAGGATTGATCTTTCTTTGGAACATTCTTGGACACAGTCTGCTGTCTTTGAAAAGAAGGAAATGAAATTAGAAATTCAAGGCTGCCGCGGAAAACTTACCTGTCTCCGAAAAGACGGGATGCTGTTTCATTATTATCCAAACCCAAAGGATTACTATTATTTACCGGAAGAAGACATTATTCTTCTCAAAAGTATGGGAAATATGGTGGATAAAAGCAGAAGAATTCCAGCAGATGCCGGCCATTGCTATTCAAAATTTAAACCTGGAGATACATTCTTATCCAGCCAAGACGAGATTTTTACATTTTGCAGACATAATATTTATTATTTACTTAGAAAGGACACCCGATGAAACACTTATTCCAATTAAGCATTTTATTTTTTCTCTGTATAATCGGCGATTTTCTTGCCGGACTTTTACCCTTTACTTTTCCTGGAACGATTATGAGCATGTTCTTAGTTTTTATCCTATTGTTAACGAAATTTTTAAAAGAAGAACATATTGCTGATGCAGGAGACTTTCTTTTGCAAAACATGGCACTTTTATTCGTTCCAGCCGGAGTTGCAATCATGGATAAATTTCATCTGCTGTCCGGCAGATTGTTTTTATTTCTTTTCATATGCCTTATTACCACTTTTTTAACATTTCTTGTCACAGCTTACACAATGAAATTGGTCATCAAACTTCAGACAAAGAAAGGACAACAATAAATGAAAGAACTAATGTCAAATCCTTTATTTTCCATTGGACTATCTATTTTTATATTTGAAATCTTTACATGGATCAATAAAAAAACAAGGCTGGCAGTTTTAAATCCTCTGCTTTTATCTATTGGATTTATTATTTTGCTGCTCAAGCTTTGCTCCATATCTTTTGACCTTTATAACCAAGGTGCACAATTTATCAGTATGTTTCTGGCACCGGCAACTGCTTCCCTTGGATTATCCATTTACCGCCAGTTTCCACTGTTAAAGAAAAACTGGATTCCAGTACTTGCCGGATGTCTGGCAGGTGCATTTACATCTATGGCCAGTGTCCATTTTTTATGCAGTCTTTTTCATTTTGACGATACTCTGCGTGTTTCTATGCTGCCAAAATCTGTTACAACACCGATTGCTATGGAAATCAGTTCTCAGTTATCCGGAATTCCTTCCATCACAGTAGCTGCCGTTGTTATTACAGGAATCCTTGGTTCTATTTTATGTCCTTATTTTATTAAGTTTTTAAAGATTGATGATCCTGCTGTTGCCGGAGTATCCATCGGATCTTGCAGCCATGCTGTTGGGACCTCAAAAGCTGTTGAACTTGGTGAAATCGAAGGGGCTATGAGCGGTATTGCCATCGGCATTTCCGGAATCATCACAGTTCTTCTTTCTCTAATCTTCTTCTAATTCAAACCAGCTTTCTTTCCCGATTTTCCGGATTATTCTATGTTTCTTAACCTGCTCTCTCAATAAATCAATAGAACGGTTTACAACCAGTTCTTCCGGGAAATTGGTTTCTTTGAATAAATCTTTTACATGTTGAAAAATTCCTACAGCATCTGTAAAATGTGAATCCGTATTTGCAATAACTGGTACATTTCTTTCTTTACATAATGCCAGCATCACTCTTAAATTTTCCCATGCATTAACTCTGGAAGACAATGGATTTAGAGAACTATTATTGACTTCTAACAATGTATGATTTTCCTTAGCCGCATCTACAATCGTCTCAATATCAATTGGGATTCTGGAATCATCCGGATGGCTGATAATATCAATCTGTGGATTTTCAATTGCTCTTACATAAGCATTAGTATTTTGTGCTGTTGTTCCAACGGTATAACACAAATCATGAATCCCGGCAATTCGGATATCCAAACAACGTTCAATCAGCTCGCTGTTCATGCTAAGTGTTCCATTTTCATCCAGAATATTAATTTCTGCACCAAACAGCATTTTTATTCCATGTATTTTTCTTGGTATGACTCTCATATTCATAAAATAAATTTCATCGCATGTTCCCGGAATTCCTTTGGCATGTTCTGTAATTCCAAGCATCTCCAGCCCATGGTCTACCGCTGCTTGTGCCATTTCGTGAACAGTTCCATAAGCATGTCCGCTTGCAATGGTATGTGTATGTACATCAAATTTAAATTCCATCATTTATCCCCGCCTTCCATATCGTCTTTCAATAGCAATTTTCCGCCTGCCTCACATATCTGACGGATTCCACCGTCTTGAATCAAATAAGCTTCCCCATATATCCATGTTTGTCCATTTTGAGCCAATACATAACTTCCGTCTACCAGTGTATAAAATTTATTTCCAATGCTGTCGCCATATGTAATATCTTCCATCAGCCTTTTTCCATCCAGCCAGTTATCTTTTACCGCTTGATAATGCGGCAGAATCATCACGTCAGTTAATCCAAGCCCCTGTATATATCTTCGATAATCAGGATCTACAGATTCACCTTCCAATTCCGGCTGTGCATAAACTGTATCGGCACTGTTCATAGAACCTGCACTGATCCCCATAATGATACCTTTATAATCTTGAATATGTTCTCTTAACTCAAGAATTTCAAAAAAAGCATTTTGCGTCGGTACATGCCCGCCGCCTAAAATCACAAAATCACTTTCATTTAATAATTCCTGTATCTGATATGCATTTCTCGAATCACAAAGAGCCATTTGGCAAAGTGACAATCCTGCATATTGAAATGCAGTTTCAAATGTATCCCGCATTTCATCATTTAAGCCAAAATTATCCGGATCTGCAGTAATAATCAATCCTTTTGCATTTGGTTTCCAATCCATTGCAAGATTCTGCACAAAATCATTTTCTTCATTTAATTGACATGGAATCTCAATTCCTTCCTCTTTGCATTCACAACAAGGACTGCTTGTTAAAAATAATTTCATCTCTTACACCTCATTTTATCATTCCATCGTCTTTTGTCATTTTCTCCTTGGAAATAAAAAACTCCCAAGAACCGCCTATCACAGTACTTGGGAGTTATGACTCCAACGGGAATCGAACCCGTGACTCGACCTTGAGAGGGTCACGTCTTAACCTCTTGACCATGGAGCCTTATAAATAGAGGGGCAATTCTGCCACCTCTATCTATTATGAATATTTTTTAGAAAAAGTCAAGTCTTTTCTGCAAATTTATACATTCGCCAATGCCTGCTCTACATCTGCAATAATATCATCTGCATTTTCAATTCCAACACTGAAACGGATTAAATCAGGCTGAACTCCTGCTTCCAAAAGCTCCTGTTCGTTCATCTGGCGGTGAGTATGGCTTGCCGGATGAAGAACGCAGCTTCGTGCATCTGCCACATGAGTAACGATTGCTACCAGTTTTAAGCTGTCCATCATTTTAATAGAAGCATCTCTTCCACCCTTCAAACCGAACGTAATAACTCCGCAGGTTCCATTTGGCATATATTTTTGTGCCAGCTCATAGTTTTTATCTCCTTCTAAAGCTGGTGTATGTACCCATGCTACCTTTTCATGATTCTGAAGATATTGAGCAACCTTTTTCGCATTTTCACAATGTCTTGGCATACGTAAATGTAAAGTTTCCAATCCAAGATTTAATAGAAATGCATTCTGTGGTGACTGAATAGAACCTAAGTCACGCATCAACTGAACAGTAGCTTTTGTGATAAATGCACCTTTTCCAAACCTTTCTGTATAAACAACTCCATGATATGTTTCATCCGGCTGTGTCAAACATGCATATTTATCTCCATGAGCTTCCCAGTCAAAGTTTCCGCTGTCTACAATAGCTCCTCCAACACAAGCTGCATGTCCATCCATATATTTCGTTGTAGAATGTGTTACAATGTCCACACCCCATTCAAACGGACGGCAGTTAATTGGAGTCGCAAACGTATTATCTACAATTAAAGGAACACCATGTTCATGAGCAGCTTTTACAAATTTATCAAAATCCAGTACATCCAGAGATGGGTTAGAAATTGTTTCACCAAACACTGCTTTTGTATTTTCTTTAAAAGCCGCATTCAATTCTTCTTCACTGACATCCGGTTCTACAAAAGTTGCTTCTACACCCATTTTGCGGATTGTATGAGCAAATAAATTATATGTACCTCCATAAATTGCAGAAGAACATACGATATGATCACCTGCTTCACAGATATTCATAATTGCATAAAAGTTTGCTGCCTGTGATAAATCGGCAGAACTCTAGGTTCTCCCTTTGTCGGCGTCCATCCGGATTGAATACATTTTGTCTCCATTTTAAAATCGCTCATCGTATCGTGTCCTCTTTTCTTATTTTTTATGATAATAACATTCTATCATTTGCAAATGCTTCACCACTTGCTTCTTCAAATTTTTTCAGCAGATCAGCTACTTTCAAATTTTTCTTTTCTTCACCTTTTACATCGTAAATCACTCGTCCGTCACTCATCATAATCAGACGATTCCCAATGTTGATTGCATCTTTCATATTATGCGTTACCATCAAAGTTGTCAAGTTGTCTCTTTCCACAATTTTCTGAGTAATGTCCAAAACTTTTTTCGCTGTTTTCGGATCCAATGCCGCTGTATGCTCATCCAGCAAAAGCAGGCTTGGTTTCCGCAGTGTTGCCATTAACAAGGTTAAAGCCTGACGCTGTCCTCCGGAAAGAAGTCCTACCTTGGAAGTCATTCGGTCTTCCAAGCCAAGATCCAGCATTTTCAAACTTTCTTTAAACAGCTTCTTTTCCTTCTTGGTAATTCCCCAGCTTAGCCCGCGTTTTTTCCCACGGCGGTAAGCCAATGCCATATTCTCTTCAATTTCCATATTGGCAGCAGTTCCCATCATTGGATCCTGAAATACTCGTCCAAGCATATATGCCCTTTTATATTCCGGCAAATCTGATATATCTTTTCCATCCAAAAGAATGGTCCCTTGATCTATTGGATAAACTCCTGATATCATATTCAGCATTGTAGATTTTCCTGCACCATTTCCTCCAATGATTGTAACAAAATCTCCCGGATCTAAATGTAGTTCCACTCCGTTTAATGCTTTCTTTTCATTTACTGTCCCTTTATTAAATGTTTTATGAACATTTTTAATTTCTAACATACACTGATCCTCCCTTTTTATGCTGGTATTCTCCGCTGTGAATATTTTGCTTTAATTGCAGGAATTCCAAGTGCAAGAGCAACAATAATTGCCGTAAATAATTTCATATCATCTGTACTTAATCCTAAATGAAGTACAAGAGAAATAATCATTCGGTAAATGATAGAACCGCCGATTAAGGAGGCTAAAATATAGGCAAAATTAAAGCGGTTTCCAAAAACTACTTCTCCAATGACGATGGAAGCAAGTCCAATCACAATAGCTCCAGTTCCCATCTTAATATCTCCATATCCCTGATTCTGTGCTACCAATGCTCCAGAAAGTGAAATCAATCCATTCGAAATTACCAGCCCGATTACTTTCGACGTATCCGTATTTCCGCCCAATGCACGCACCATATATTCATTATTTCCTGTTGCACGAAGAGCAGAACCTATTTCTGTACCAAAAAACCAATACATGACTGCAATTACAATGATTCCAATTAATACACCAACAACTAAAGTTGCCAATGTCTGATTTAATCCAAGATTTTGAATCATCATTGTAAATGTAGTATCCTCTCCTAACAAGGACAAATTCGGTCCGCCCATGATACGAATATTCACAGACCATAATGCGATCATTGTTAAAATTCCTGCAAGAATTGCCGGTATCATCAATTTTGTATGTAAAATTCCCGTAACCCATCCTGCAATCATTCCGCCTGCTAAAGCAATCAGCAATGCAAGAATCGGACTCATTCCTCTTGTAATACACACAGCACTGATACATCCTCCCAATGCAAAAGTACCATCACAAGACAAATCTGCAATATCCAGAATTCTAAACGTAATATATACACCCAGTGCCATAATTCCCCACAATGTCCCTTGTGCAAGAGCGCTGTAAAGATTTGTGATTAAATTCATGTTTTATACCTCATTTCTAAAACAAACGAAAGTGCCTTCTGAAAAGAAGGCACCTTTCATGCTCACAGAATATCCGTTTTTCTTATTTATTCTTCTGCGTTTTTACCATCTTAGCTTCTTTCTGTAATTTCTCCGGAATCTTAATTCCTAAAGTTTTTACAGTATCTTCGTTGATAATCAAGTCTGCATTTTCTTGGTATTCAATCGCCATATCTTTTGGTTCTGCTTTACCTTCCAGAATCTTAACAGCCTGTGCTGCTGTCTGTTTTCCTAATTCATAATAGTTCACTCCATAAGTAGCAAGTCCGCCGCCGGTACACATTCCTTCTTCACCTACGATAAATGGAATTTTTGCTTCATTGGTTACCATAGAAACCGTATTGATACCATTTGCAATCATATTATCTGTTGGAGAATAAATTGCATCTACTTTTCCTTTTAAGGATTCAACTACCTGACGGATTTCACTGGATTCAGATACTGTAGCTTCTACCGGTTCCATTCCCAGTTTCTTAGCTTCTTTCTTTGCAATCTCAATCTGGAATTTAGAATTAGATTCTGCAGAGCAATACAGCATAGCAACTTTCTTTGCATCCGGTACAAGTTCTTTTAATAATTTCATCTGTTTCTTTACAGGTGTCAAATCAGATGTTCCAGATACATTCGTTCCTGGTTTTTCGTTGGATTTTACCAGTTTTGCATCTTTTGGATCTGTAACTGCTGTTACAAGAATTGGAATATCTTTTGATTCATTTGCCATTGCCTGTGCTGCTGGTGTTGCAATTGCTAAGACTAAATCACATTCATCTGTTACAAACTGCTGTGCAATGGTCTGACAGTTAGATTGTTCATTCTGAGCATTTTTATATTCGATTTTGATTTTATCTCCATCTTTATATCCAGCTTCTTCCAGTCCTTCTTTAAAACCTTTGTAAGCGGCATCTAAAGCATCATGCTCAACTAACTGTACCACTCCAATCTTCTTTTGTTCATCCGCACTGTCTTTCTTGGAACATCCTGTCATAACAGATAATCCCATCACTGCAGCCATACCAACTGCCATTACTTTTTTTAAGGTCATAACTTTTTCCTCCTCTAGCCTTTGACGCGTTGATACTTCAACGCTTTTATGTGCTAAATTATATCACCGAACCAAGGGTAGTGTCAAGGAAAACACCTCTATCTGATACGATCTGGGAAACCAACTTTGCGCTGTACTTTCCGTAAAGTTTTTGTTGCGTAATAATTGGCTTTTTCTGCATTATTTTTAATAATAGAATTTATATAATCTTTATTCTTCATCAAATCCTGATAACGCTCTTGAATCGGTCGAAGTTCTTCTACAACAGCTTCTCCAACTCTCTTTTTCAACGCTCCATATCCCATAGAATCAAATTCTGCCAAAGCTTGATCAACTGTACTTCCAGTGACCGCACAATAAATATCCAAAAGATTTTTAATTCCCGGTTTATCCTCTGAATAAGCAATACATGCATCAGAATCTGTCACAGCTTTTTTAAATTTTCTCATAATCACATCCGGCTCATCCAATAATAAAATATGTGCATTGGGATTTTCATCAGATTTTGACATTTTTTTCGTTGGTTCTTGAAGACTCATAATCTTCGTTCCAACTTTTCCAAGATATGCTTCCGGAATTGTAAAAATATCTCCATAAATTTTATTCATACGCTGTGCAATATCTCTTGTAATTTCCAAGTGCTGCATCTGATCAATTCCAACAGGTACAACATCCGCTTGAAATAACAGAATATCTGCAGCCATTAACACCGGATATGTGAACAGTCCTGTATTAATATTTTCCGGGTGCTTTTTAGATTTATCTTTAAACTGTGTCATACGGTTCATTTCACCCATATAAGTAAAACAGTTTAAAATCCACATTAATTCTGCATGTGCTGACACATGAGATTGATAATAGATACAATTTTCTTCTGGGTCAAGCCCTGCTGCAATATATAAAGCCAAAAGGCTTCTGGCACGCTTTCTTAATTCTGCAGGATTCTGTCTTACAGTAATAGAATGCATATCGACTACACTGTAAAAACACATATATTCATCTTTATCAATATCTACCCAATTTTTCAATGCTCCAAGATAATTACCAAGTGTTATAGTCCCAGTTGCCTGCATACCGCTGAATAAGGATTTTTTCCCATCTAACATAATATACCCTTCTTTCATTTTTGAAATTTTTCATCTTTTCTAGTCTAACACATTGAAACAATAAAGTAAAAGAAATCTCCCATAAAGTGAATATCTTTTATCTTTTTACAGGCATCCAAATTCCCTTCTGTACTGAAAATATAATACCCGGAAGAAGTCAATCCTCCTGACTCTAAACGATGCCATCGAAACCAGTTCCCAAACGGACTGGTCGGTCTTTTGGCAATCGGATGGGAATCCAGCACCAAATATTTTTCTGTTTTTGGATTATAATCTGCTACTGTAACATAATGCCCCGGTACATGCGAAATTGCAACACAGCCTTGCTTCAAATAATCCCTCATCTTAAATGTACTATGGGTTGTTCCAATAAAATGGAATCCATAGGCATCTCCATACTTCTTGGCTGCTGCTTTAAATATCCCATCATCGGTTCCCGAACCAATAATCCGATACTGCTTTTTTACTGCATAATCTGCCAAAAGCATTGGATCTATAAACTGACCATTCAATGCGTAAACCGCATTGGTAATGGCAACAACACCACATCCCGCTGCAGCCATTTTCCCACTGTAATTGCTGACATTTCCATAGTCTCTTCTCGCCCATGACGGATCATACTGCAGGAAATTACGATATGGCTTTACATTTTTACTATATTTTCGTTTTAATTTCCACTGGCATTTTAATGGTCCTCTTGCCTTCTGCTGCCCAAATTGATTCGTAATATTTTGATTTATTTTCACCATTCTCAAATGATTCTGCTGATCTGCTGCTAAATATTGTCCACTTTTTTCATCTTTAATATAAAAGTGATCATATTCCCGAATCAAACGCCATTTTTTCGTTTTCGTTTTTCTTTCTTTATCTATATTCTCAATATGATACTCTTGATTTCCTTGAAATTTTAATACAATTTCTCTATCCTCTTCGGAATATAAATTGGTAAGCCGATATGTTCCGTCGGCAGCAAGCTGTTTTTCTTTTCCATTGTACAAACATGAGATTTTTTTATATAATTTCCGGTCCATCCAGCCGATACCATATCCTTTTTTCTTTTCATAAATTACCTGTACATAAGATTCTGTCTGACTGACAACCACTACCCCAGAATACTTTGGTGCTTTTCCAATACGTTCAGACCCTTGATAATCGCTGTATATTGGAGCATCTTCTTTTAAAAAAGCATATTTTACTTTAAATCCAGAATATAAAATTTGATTTTCAAATTTCTGGTAAACTTCCTCTGGATTTTCAAAATAATCCGGCGGTGCTGCATATACATTCACTGGCAAAATAAAAATAATCAGAAGCAGTAAACACAAAAAATTTTTGCCCTTTTTTTCATAACGTTTCTTCATTTATTTTCTCCTTGGCTGTACTGTTCTTTAGTATAACATAAAAATATCCCAGATCATTCATTGGATTCATAATCTGAGGTATTTTTGCTTTTTTATTTTAATTTTTCCATTAATTGATATCCATAATTGGTTACAGCCGCTGCCCATTCGTCACCAACACAGTAATGATAATTCACTCCTATAAGGCTTGGGGTTTTCCAATAATAAATGCCTTCCGGAACCAAATACTTTTCTTTCAACAATTTTGCTGTCATCAAAAGATTCTGTTCTTTTGTATTTGCATTGATACCTTTTGCACTGTCAGAAGTTACGCCATAACCTGTTAGATTATTATCTTCTCTTGCTCTTCTGCTGGTTCCCCATGCACTTTCGTGAATAGCAATTCCCATAACTGCAACTGCATTTACACCATATTCCTGTTCACATTTGTAAAATGCAGATGCCTGTTCTTCCAACGCAGTTCCTTTCAGCATGTCTTGAATTTCAGGTACAGAAAGATTGCTTGGCTCTAACAGGTTCGTTGGAGAAAAAACTCTGTCTTTATCCGCTTTTAAATTCGCAATCTCCTTTTCTTTTTCGATTATTTGCTGTTCCAACTTTTTCTGTCTCTTTTTTCGCTTTTTTAAACTCTGCCCTGTCTCTTTTAATTGCTGATCCAGATACGGTTTCAACTGAATCACCTGATCTTCTTTCACCGCATTCAGCACGGACATACTTCCCTGAGTTCCAAAAGTATAATCTTTTAAATATGTATCCAGAGTACCTTTTTCTAAAACTGCAACTGCGGAAAGTTCTTGATTTACATTATAATCTGCAGCTGTCGTATTTTCTTTTTTTACTCCGGTCAAAAGCACTTCCAGCGGGAGAGCTTCCTGTGCAGAAATAATCTCCAGTTTTCTATAAAGCTTTGTAATTGCTTTATGAATTTCCTGTGCATGAACAAGACTGCTTCTTTCGCTGTTTAATTCCTTCAGCTCCTTTTGAAGCTGTTTTTTCACTTCCGGCACCATAACTGGTGCTTTTTTTACTGTTTCTTCTGGTGCTTCAATGTTCCGTTTTTTCTCTTTTTTCTTTTTATCTTTTTGTTTTTTCTTTTCTTTTGCAGTCTTTTCTTTTACTTCTGTACTTTCTGAAAAACTATCCTGCTTTACCTGTGTATTAAGCTCTTCTTTTGTGGATGATTCTTCTGATGTTGTAACTGCTGCTTCTTCTGTTTGCTTCTCCTCTGATGCAGGCATAGTTTCCGCTGCGAAGACCGGCTGTCTTGCGAGAAGTGCCAATAATAAGCCAAAAATCAAAAATGTACGGATGCTGCTTTTCTTCATTCTAGACTCCTTTTCCCATCCATCTATCCTCTGTCTCTGTATGTAATATAATCATTATACTTCTAATCATTATAAACTGCAACATTAATATTGCATTATAATACCAAAAAATGATATTAAACACAGTAGATTGCAAAAATTATTCAAAACAAAAAACAGCTCAAACCCCTGTATTTACTGGATTTAAGCCATCTTTCATATAAGCTGCTGACGGGAGTTGAACCCGTGACCTCCTCACTACCAATGAGGTGCGCTACCTCCTGTGCCACAGCAGCAGAACCGTTGATTAATTTATCATATATTCTTATTTCTGTCAACGGTTTTACCAAATTTTTTCTTCCTTTTATAAGCCATTTTTGATAATGTCCTAATATACCACAAGGGAAAATGTCCCAAATGTGGTATCATAGTCTCCTATGAAAGGAGGCGGTTATTATCAGAAAGGTGGAATTATCAAT
>JAETON010000033.1 GCA_021771695.1 Lachnospiraceae bacterium
CAAAAAAGCAGAAATCTCTCCGACCAAAGTTTGATTTCTGCTTTTACCAAACATAGCTTACGCTATATCCATGCATACTTATGATAACAGTTAAAACAGAAAACTACAACCATATTTCTCAGGATTTTTACAATAAAACAATCTCTTCTCTTGATTTGAACCTTATTCCTTGTACCTGCGGACACTCCGGCTGCCTCACACGTTATGGCTCTTACAGACGCAGCATTCAGCTTGCTGATGAAGTTCTCTCGCTTTCCGTTGTGCGTGTGTACTGCAAAAACTGTGGACATACCCATGCACTCCTTCTCTCATCCATGGTTCCCTATTCACAAATTCCATTGATTCTACACGTCCATCTGATCCATGCTTATGAGCACACTGCTGGATCCCAAAGCATACTGGCAGAACAATGTTGTGTCGATGAAAACAACCTGAAATCCATGATCCGGAACTATCGGTTGCATTGGAAACAGCGGCTACTCTCCATGAGGCTCCCACTTCCTGATATCCCCAGCCTGGTTTCAGAATGCTTTTCATGTTTTTCCAGACAGTTCATGCAGATTAAACCAACCGCTAATAAACTTTTTATCCTGTCAACATAACCTTACACGACAGGTCTGATCTTATCCGTTATCCTTGAGAAAAAGGAGGCAGATTATTTATGAAGCAAGAAAAACAACAGGAAATTGCACTGATGCGCTATGGGGCGATCGCGCCCATTATTGCAGGACTTGATGAACGTTATCCAAACAAGACCGCTTTTTACACAGAAATTTCTACAAAAGGACTGATAGGGCCGGACGGAAAACTCCATCATTATGCTCCCGCCACCATTGAAAAATGGTATCTCAACTACCAGAACCACGGTTTTGACGGCCTCGTCCCGAAAGGCCGCTCGGATGCCGGTATGAGCCGCAAGCTCGATGAAGAACTTCAGGAACGGATCCGGTATTTCAAGACCAACTATCCACGCATGTCTGCAGCTGCTATTTACAGACAGCTTAAATCAGATGGCTCTGTCATAAACGGACAGATATCAGAATCCACCGTCTGCCGTTTTGTGAACCGGATCCAGAATGAACTGCGGCAGACCCCAAACAAAGATATGCGCCGTTATGAGCGTCCCCATATCAACGAAGTCTGGTGCGGTGACAGCAGTGTTGGTCCACGTCTTACAGATTCTGATGGGAAAAAACACCGTATTTATATCATCGCTCTGATCGATGATGCCAGCCGTTTCATTACCGGAATTGATGTATTCTACAATGATAACTTCATCAACCTGATGTCTGTTATGAAATCAGCTGTATCCAAGTATGGACGCCCCAAAGTATTCAACTTTGATAATGGTAAATCTTATAAGAACAAACAGATGGAGCTCCTTGCTGCAAGAATCGGCACTACACTCAGTTACTGCCAGCCATATACACCGACTGGGAAAGCCAAGATTGAACGCTGGTTCCGCACAATGAAGGACCAGTGGATGGCAGCCCTTGATATGCGGGACTTTCATTCTTTAGACGAATTACGCGGCAGTCTCTATGCTTTTGTCCAAAAGTACAACCAGTCCCCACATTCTTCCCTTCGGGGAATGTCCCCACAGGACCGTTTCTTTTCGGAACCGGAGCAGATCCGCAGACTTTCCGAGGAAGACATCGACAAAGATTTTCTTTTGGAGATTGAACGCCGGGTCTCTGCTGACAGTGTAATTGTCATCGACCAGATTGAATATGAAGTCGATTACCGTTTTGCACGACAACGTATCCGCCTGCGGTATTCCCCGGATATGAAGGAAATCTTTATCGTAGAAACCGATGGGACACTGACCCCGATCCGGCTTCTCAACAAAACCGAAAACGCATTGATAAAAAGAGAAAAAGTACGCTTATGCAAAGGAGACGAATAACTATGGATTACACCGCCAGATACGGGTTGGAATTCAACCCTTTCCTCAAGAACTCAAAAGAAGTCCTCGTAGAAACACAGGAATACAAAGAAGTCCTGTTCCGCCTGAATTACCTGCTTACCACCAAAGGATTCGGACTTCTGACCGGCAGTGCCGGAAGAGGCAAGACCACTGCTATCAGAAACTGGGTCTCGGGACTGAACACTTCTCTATATAAAGTAGTCTATTCCAGTCTCTCTACTCTGACTGTGAACGATTTTTACCGGAATCTTGCCACCGAGCTTGGTGCTCAGCCTGCATTTCGCAAAACGGATAACTTCAAGATCATTCAGGATGAGATCAACCGCCTCGTACTTGAAAAACGGCAGACTCCTGTCATCATCATAGATGAAGCGAATTATATCGGTAACGCTGTCCTTAATGACCTGAAAATGTTGTTCAACTTTGAAATGGATTCCAGAGACCGGGCTGTTGTTCTTCTTTCCGGTCTGCCACAGCTAAACAGCACACTCAGACTCAGCATACACGAACCGTTCCGTCAGAGGATTGTAATGAATTATAACCTGGAAGGCATGACAAAGGCAGAAGGGCATTCCTATGTCACTACCAAGCTGAAAGGAGCCGGATGCACACAGACTGTATTTGAAGATAGTGCTCTTGAAGCAATTCTCAATGCTGCCAATGGTACTCCCCGTATGATCAACAAACTATGCAATGCAAGTTTACTGGTTGGAAACAGCTCCAATCTAAACATCATAACTACCGATGCAGTCATGCAAGCAATCAATGACTGTGAACTCGGATAATCCCAGGAACCATCATGTAAAATAATCTGCATGGTGGTTCTTTCGCATAAAATAATGTGCCAAAAGCGTCCAAAACTATATGCCTCATACCATTGTTAAGTGCTCTGTAAGGCCTGTTTTAATCTGACGAAGAAGGCAGCGTCTAATTTGCCGGATAACACCACTGTTTTTCCATCTTCCGTTTTTCTCTCATTGCAAAGATATTTATACAAGCGTTTTAACGTATACACAATACTGTTATGTTCAAAAGTAACCGCTACAGAAACATCTTGTGATTCTCCCTCATTCATATTATCTCTAACTTCAGTATTTAAAAGAACTTGGTCTTCGAATCCATTTTTCCCATATAAACACCATTCAAAAGCACGGACAATTGTTGTTTTACCTGAAGTATTCACACCAATCAAAACAGTAACATTCTTTTCTGGATCAGCTGAAAATTCTACATTCTGTTTACCTATATACTGCCTGAAGTTGTACATTTCCAATTTATGTAAAATCATTTTTTATCCACCTCCGTCATAATGAGTCCTCTTATCCTATTTTCCATTGCCGGATTCGATTCTTTCTTTACAATATTGTCCGTCTCCATTTCCAAAATACGCAACTTAATTGTATCCAATTTCTTTTCATCTAAATTCTGATCCATCATCAATTACCTCCAAATCTTCATCGCTAAGTTCATATGCACATTCAATATCATTAATAAGTTCATCCGAATCCCTTGAATTCAATGATATTTCTCCGAATTCTTTTATTCTTGCTAATTCTCTTTTTGCCAAGGCTCTCTCGCAGTTATAATCAGCGCTATACGGATTAACTTCATCTAAAGGTTTAACCAACGTAACAAAGTCATAAATAACTGCATATGGTTTGTTCTTTGCCAATCTCAAAACTCTTCCACGCCTTTGAATATACTCTTTAGGATTCGTAGTACTCGCAAGAATAAATGCTGTTTTTATACTTGGGATATTTACACCCTCATCTAAACACTTGATAGCAACTATCGCCTGGTATGGATCAGCCATTGCGAACTTATTTTTAATTATTTCTCGTTCTTCTGCCGACTCATTAGATGTAAAATGTGTTACTTTCATTCCCAATTCATTTCCTAAAATCTTTGATACTGCAACTATTTGGCGTTCACCTTCTTCATCATATTCAGATTCATCATACTCAAAAGTCTGCACTTTTGTAGCACCACAATAAACTAATATATGTGTATCATCCTTGTATTGCTGCATTTGATTTCTTAATTCATCAAGCTTACTTTTTGCTCCTGCCACAATTCTTGCCCTTTGTAACAAAAGCATTTTACCTTTTTCTGTTATTTTAACATTACCCTGCTTATCTTTATGACATTCTTTTGAAGCTTTATATGAGATATCACGATATCTCTCTATTTCTTCTTCATCCAGATAAACCACAACCGGATAGTAATAATATGGAGTTAATTTTCCTTCCTTGATTGCACGCTGAAGATCATACTCAATACACTTTTCTCCAAAATAATGCTTTAAGCAATCTGTACCTTCTTCATCCCCATGTCTATCTAAGGTTGCTGATAATGCCAATCTATATTCTATCGTTGGATACAATTTGTTTCGTAAATTGGGCGAACCAAAGTTATGAGCTTCATCAATCAATAATAGTGTATCTTTTCCCAAATACGACATCTGTTCTATAACAAATTTTGAAGAATAAGTTGCATTAGTTGTTACAAAACAGAAGCAATCAATTACTCCGATAGAAAAGTCTAAAACATCATCTTCTAAACGCTTCTTCCAATCTTTTTGCCTAGATGCTGAATAGCCTATTGTTGGCAACATATTGAATAATTCTATATCTTCTACCCATTGTTCCACCAAGTGTTGATATGGACAAACAATAATAATTGCCAGTCTTTTCTTTTCTTCAAACAATTTTGTTACTGCACCTAACCCAGTGTAGGTTTTTCCAGTTCCGGTAGCCATGTCAAAAATGCCACAGTAATCTCTCTGTTTCCACTTTTCTATAGCTTCTTTTTGGTATTCTCTCAATTCAAATCCTTTTGGAATTCTAGGAATACCTTTTTTTATTGCCTCTTCTTCAATTTGTTCTTCTTCATCTATATCATAATTAACCTTTGGTTTTTGATTAACTTTAATTTTCTCTATCAATACATCAGGAAACTCTATTACTTCCAGATCCTTGTCCTCATTATTCCACAACGAATCAAAATCTGCTTGCATTTCTTCTGCATAAAGCTTTGATTCTTCCCAAGAAGTAAATACAACAATAGATTCATAATTATTGTAGAATGCATTTATCGTCTCATTTAAAGAACCTGTAAATACAATTTTGTCCCCAAATTTATCTGTCAAAATACCAACCTTTTCATGATACATTCCTGTAGACCTATTAGGTGGAGTAAATGCAACTTTAATTTCCAAATGTCCATCTTCTATTAGATGTGCCAATAGGTTTAGTCTTTCTTCTTGGAAATAGTTTTCCGGCTTCTTAAATTCCCTTAATAAAGCTTGCTCGATTACTTTCTTTTTCTCATACCCCTTTTGTATAGCATTAACATCTTCCTGACTTAAATATGGCGATACAATAAATTGAATCTTTCCGCCGTTTTTTACAATACCTGCAATACCTTTTGTTAATTCAATTAGTGCAGTTGAGGAAAAAAATCCAACTGACCTTTGATATAACACTGCCTCTTGCAAAACGGGTGTGTAGAACTCTTTTACGATATTATTCTTATACGTTTTATAATGTTTCAGCAAACACAAATCTGTAAACGCCATACCAACACCTACCTTTATTCTACAACACTATGTTCCATATCATTTATCAGTTGCTCCACATTATCTGCATATGTTTCTATGCAAACTCCGCAATATGCTTTGTCCGTTACCGGTGTTGGAACAACTTTGCAATCAATACCTTTTTCTTTTAATCTTTCCTCAGCCTCAAATACATGGCTTGTACTATAAAAAACAATATGCATTAGCATCCACCTACTCTTTTCAACACTTCTATCAACGCATCTATGTCTTCCTTTTTATTCATCCAACCAATGCTTATTCTAACTACACCTATTTCTTTTGTCCCCAATGCTTCATGTGCCAATATTGCACAATGTATACCACCTCTTGTACATATATCATTATCATCAAGCAATTGGACAATCTCATTAGATTTCTTGTCCTTAATATTAATACCCACAGCACCTACTCTGTCATATTCTCGATCATAGATGGTTATATTAGCAATTCCATCCAATTCTGTAACAAGATAATCCATTAGCTCTTTTTCATGTTCTATCATGCTCTCCGCATTCTGCTTCAGCCATTCCAAAGATGCATTTAACGACCATATTGCAGGCATATTTAATGTTCCTGCTTCATAAGCTTCTGGAAATACATTAGGATTTACATATGAATCTCCAAGGACTCCGGTTCCTCCTTGTATCAAAGGTTTCCAACTTGGTTTTTGCCTACATACAAGTCCTCCTACCCCGGGCAGTCCTAATAAATCTTTATGTCCAGTAAAAGCAATATAATCTATTTCTTCATCACTCATAGACAATTGAATTTTTCCTGCCCCTTGTGACGAATCGACAAATGTGCTTATTCCATTAACTTTCATGTATCTAATTAAACTTGGATTATAAATAACCCTCCCCGTAAGATTACTTGCAAGTGTAGTAGCAAACAAAACTGTATTAGATTTTACATACTTCTTATACACTTCTTCCGGCGGTAACAGTAAATCTTCTCGACTTATTATTGAATAATCAATGATACCTTTCTCCTTAAGTGTATGAAGTGGTCGCAAAACCGCATTATGCTCATAACAACTGATAATTACATGGTCACCATTCTCCAACAAACCATTAAAGAGCATATTTATTGCTTCTGTGGAATTTTTAGTAAAAATCACATTAGGTTCATCAATGCCAAAATACTTAGCTACAACTCTTCTTGTTTTATAAAGCATCCTTGATGCCTCTATACCAAGCTGATAACTTCCTCGTCCAGGGCTAACACCTATTTCTCTTACATAATATTCAAAAGCTTTATACACTTCTTCCGGTTTATATTTAGTTGTTGCTGCATTATCCAAATAAACCATTAATCTTCCTTCTTTCCTGCTACTTTATCGCAGATAATACATCCGTTATAAAACTTTGCAATGCATTTCTTACAATGTTGACACTTTGTTTCATCTATTTTGTATTTTCCATGAATTGTATCTATTGCTCCATATGGGCAGACAGAATCGCATGCCGAACACCTTATACAAAACTGATATTTTCGCATCTGGCATTTAATCCTATTGACTAAATTTGCAACATCAATTCTATCCTCAGGAAGTACTTTTATTACATTTGTTCCGTAAGTTATAATTAACTCAAAACATTTTCTGTATTCCCCTGATTTGTCGTTATCATAGACCTGAATATAAGTAGCATCCTTCTTTTCAACGATTTTTAAATCGCCAAACGGCTTAAACAATTCCAAAACATCTTTGTTTAACTTTTTGTCAATAATAATGTTTCTTGCCTTATCCGAGAGATTACAAGCAGTATCCATAATAGTGACATTCTTCACTTCTAGACCACTCGCACCACGCCTTATCTTCCATTTGCCTTCTTCATAATATTTATCTGGATCTGGTTTACCTGCTTTTTTTGCAAAATCATATACCATATCTTTCCATCGCTGCATATCCTCAGGATGATATATTTCCGTAAGCATCATTGACCAATCTGAATTATTAGGACAACACCAACAACCGACTCTTTTATATCCATACTGGTAACAATCATTTATCAGGATATTTTTGTAAAGGATATAAAGCCACACATCATAATCAGTCCATTCAATTATAGGCATTGCATTTACCTGAGACGAAATTTTTGAATGTTCTTCTGTACGTTCATATCCTTTTCTTGCTGCTGACTCGCTATGGCGTATTCCCAAAAACGAAAGACTGTTTCCCGGCAAATTTTCTAATTCTTTGTTCAAATTACTCGTTTTAAAAATTGTACAGCACCAACGCTCATGCTGACTCGGTGGTCCAAAAACTTTACACAACTTAAAAAAATCATTTTCCGTCTCACTTGGTAACATTGGGACCATTGGATTCTCTTTACGAAACTTCTTCTGTACATATTCATATGTTTCTTTAAATTCCAGTGTTGTATCTCCAAAAAAATGAATAACTGCATTATCCTGAAGAGCATCCCTTACAATCCTGCTTACTACGGTTGAATCTTTCCCTCCTGAGAATGATATTGTAGGAATATATTTATTTGTTTCGTATTCTCCCGTCGTATACTTCGTATATGTATCTACTACATATTTCTCGGCTTCATATACCAAACCTTTTATATAAGCTTCATTTGCTCTAACAACACCCATATATGCAGAATAATCACGTTCTACCTCTATATTTTCACGTAACTCTTCCGCATATTTTAGATGTTCTTTTTGTTTATACCATTCTAAATATGGTATTCTTTGAACTTCTCCATCAAACAAATATCTACTGGAGCCGAAGTACCATATTTTTTTATCTGTCAGATCCATCCCAATAATCTTACTAAGTAATTTACGTTCTTGAATAAATACCGGGTTGCAAATTGAACCTTCTGACAATTTTCTCATTTTTCCGTTACAAGATAACTCGTGTAGTTTCTTATCAAACACGGGTTCCTCACATTTATTGCACCAGTAGATCATTTTTTACTCCATCCTTACATGATTTCGGAGAAAAGCTTTGCTAACACTTGCATCTTTTCTTCATAACTAATAGATTCACCAAAATTATCAATTGTCGCCTTCATTTTATTAAACATCATCTGACTAGTTCCTGATAATTCTGTTTTATTAAACTGAGTTACCTTCTCTTTTTCATCACCCGTATTGATAGTAATTTTGATTTCATCACTTCCTACATTTTTTTGAACAACATAATCATTAAGCTGTCCTACCATTTTAGAGAAAGCTTCATAGAAATCTTCAACCTTCGAATCATTCCAGTACTCAACTTCGAAACCAGTAACAATACGTCCTAATTCTTGAACAATCTCACTATCATTCATACTAAGATTCATGTTACTTATATAGTCGAGCATTAAACTTGTCTGATAATCAAAGGATTTAAATCTCTTTTCTTTCCAATCAGCCTCATAAACTCTATTTAATTCTTCTGTTATTGAAACAGACTCATCAATATCAAGTACACTTCGTACTGCTTTTTCTAATATTGCTACTTGTAAATTAGTAACATTTTTAAGTTCAGAAACTATAGTATTTATCTGCATTACCAACTCCTGCAAATCCTCAGTTATTTGCAAAAGTGTTTCAAAGAAAAATCTGTTATAATCTTTGTGCGTAATGCTCATTATCTCTCTATAATGCTTTGCATTATCTGAAACATATTTGTTTGTAGTTCTTGCTGCCTTTGAAATCGCTACGAAATGCTTATTCATGGCTGCAAACAATTCTTTCAATCTATTTTTTGCCGACTTATCGATGTACTTATTGAATATTTCTTCTAATCCACTAATATACGCCGCCTGTTCGCTAGTCCAATTACAGATATACAAACTATAATCTTCCGGATTATCCAATGCCTTAAGAAGCTCTTCTTCGCAATAATCATGCTCTGAACCGTGGAAATATATTGAAACATTCTCATACTGTCGCAACTCGTACGCCAGCAAAATAGAAATGTACCCATTTCTCAACCCATAAGGTGGTTTCTTGAGTTTATCGTACAAATCCATTAATGCAACCTGTCCTTTAGCACACTTTTTTAGATACTTTCTTATCTCTCTTCTTACTGGTTCTCCAGCAATTTCACCTGTAGGCAATGTATTTATTCTTCCAGCAGTTTCATCTTCATAAATACCGTTTTTAGACAATACTGAACGCAAGATTGTATGCTCTGGTGAAAGCAATGAACAGTTTTCAAGAATATCCTCATCATTCATAATGTATGACAAAGCTTTTCCTCTTGCTAATCTAATTGCTCCCGAAACCACATTCTTATTCACCAAATCATTGTTTACAATGATTGTATCCGGATAGCTATTCATCATGATTTCGGATGCAATCTCTGATAAATCATTCCCGCTATTTACAATATACTCTCGATTTCCCGAAACTACTCCAATCCCTTTTGTTCCAATATTTCTCCAACGGAATATGAGGTCTGAAACCACACCTCTTTGCTCTTCCAAATAAAGTGTAAGCTCTTTTTCTACCGTAGGATCATCCTTCATTAACTCTTCTCTAATTGAATAAAAATATTTTGTTGTAACATATCTCTTAATTTCGTATAAAATGTCCGTTGCATTCTGATTGATCACCAATATTGAACGTTCGGGAATATTCTCGATATTTTTATATTCTTCTATTACAAACTGCTTGTCCAATATGAATGCTATTACGCCATCGTAATACTTGGGAAGAAAACGCATAAAACTCTTCTTACTAATATCATCTTTTTGAGCAAATACTGGTAAAAATATTCTATTCATATGATATGTAAGATTGTAATCATGCGGATAAATCACGAAGTTTGCAAACTCTTCATTCAATATAGATATCGCTGTTTCATCTGTTACAGATACAATTCTTTCCTCTATCATTGTATCAAAATCATAAATACTACTATCCAAGAAATCATAATATCCATACTGTCGCATAAACTTTATTATCTTATGCTTTTCTAAATTATAGATTGCTGCTTCAACATATTTTTTATCGTTATCTATAACATTTATAAGAGTGTTTACATCCGCTGATAAAGTACCAAAATCACCAATAATGTATATAACTGTGATAGCTTTTAGTATTCTTATCTCAAGAGCATTTTCCTGTGTATTTCCTAGCTTATTTATTGCTACTTGATATTTCTTATAAATGTCTCTTGCCTCGCCGCTTCTATATGAGCAAATATTTTCCTCAAAATAATCAAAGATAGCATCTAACCCTACAAAGTGAAATTCATCCTCGTCCATCATTGCCAATTGCATAAACAAAGAATTATCTTCATCACTTGCAAGGTATGTAAAGAATGTTCTCTCGTTCTGCGCAACCTTCTTGGACAATCTATCCAATGCATATAATGTAATTGGATGCAATGGGAAACCACCTTCAAACGGATTAACTCCTTCCTCTTCCGGTGGCAATAAAAATCCCTTAAAATCATATGCCTGATTATAAATCTCATTTAATTCACTCTGGAACTTTTTCTTAAAATTGTTCCAAATTTTTGTTTTTGGAATAATATAAGGTATCAAGGATAAGCATTGATCATACTTGATATTTATTGATGTAGATTTAAACCTACCCTCTATTTTTTTCCACTCATCACTTAATGATTTTTTCATTTTATCCGTATAAAGTGATAACTGCTTATGTGACACTAAAATAAGATAATCATCAAAATCCGAGTGATCACAAAACTCTGCCAGGTCTTGGACATCCTTTACGCGAATATTCTCTCCAGAATCCTCAATGTATCTTCCAAACTCATCAAACACAAAGACTATACCTCTATAGTCTTCCGCAATTATACTATTAGCCAACGTAATATTATCTAGCAAATTACCTGCTTCACTTACAAATTCAGCCCCATAAGTCATAGCTTTAAAAATCACATTAAAGCTCTTCTCGCTTGAAGAATCATAAGTTTCCAAGCCTTGACACAACTCAGTCAAATCCACCTCGTTTGCCTTACAAATTTCATCAAGCCTTTTTGCTGACTCTTCCCCCTCTTTCCATTTATTAACAAGTTTCAACGCATCATCGAAATAGCTTTTAAAACATATATCTATATTATTTCGTTCCATTTCCTTCTTCAGAGAAAAAGTAATACATTTATCGAATTCGTTGAAATTAGCATAAATCGGAACTACTAAATAAGGTTTCTCCTCATCTATAAATCTCTTTATTTCTTTCGCAAGTTCCTTATCATACTTTGAAATTGCTTTTAAAAATTCTACTATTCCCTTTCCACTTGTGTTAAGATGACCTAACAAATCACTCAGCACTGTTAGCAAATGTGATTTACCAGTTCCATATGAGCCATATAGAATTCTAGAATGTACATCTGCATTTTGATTAATTATTCCAAGTAAATATTCGCGAAGAATCTCTGTTGTTGTTATGTTGGGAATAAAACCTGCTAGTTTTTCTTCATCCTTCATATCAAAACAAATATTCGCTGAATATTTATATTGCTTTTTCTTTGTTACCAAATTTGCATAACTCATATTTCTATCGTTCCTTATCCGTGTAATATTTTTTAATCAAGCTGTCATAATCATACCCGTTAAACTCAATGAACCTGTTTCCAAAGTTATTGTTTAAGTTGATATACTTTTTATTCTCGGCTTCCATTAGAAGTTCTAATAATTTCGAATACTTCATGCTGAAATATTTACCAATTTGCTTTTTCTCTTCCATCAATTTATCAATATTAACCTGATTTCCGTTTCGGCTATCTTCTATATTATCCATAGCAATAGCATAAATTAATATCTCTAATGGAATCTCTTTGCCAGTTAACTGTCTTTTTTCAATGGTATTCTTATCCTTCATCCGCAGAATCTTTAATGGTGCAAGGAATGGATATGTATCTTCATCCATAATATTGTTCTTATCAAACTTACTATCACCTATATAAGTGTTTTTTAAGCAATTAAATTCCTTTTCTACAGCATCCTTTTTTATATTCATACCATTTACGGATAAATATGCATGGAAACCTTCTACAAAAGACGCTTTACCAAAAGTGTTAGATGTCCATTCATTGAACACCCAGTACCAAGCCGTTGCATTTTCTTCATTTAGAGCTAAATTTCTATGCATCAATAACAACGACCCCTGTCTCTGAAAATATAAGTCATAATTCTTTATGTTATCGTATATGCTCTCTGGAACTAATCTAATTCCTGTTTGTGTTTTTTCTTCTCTCGTCAATTGCATAGCTTCAGACCAATATCTCAGGGCTTTAATCATAATTCTTCCCAAACCAATATTATCTATAGCCTGTTGCTCATTACTCGGAGTAAAAATCATGTCATCCTCTTCTACTGCCTGAATGATTTTCGTTCCCCATCCACTTCTCATATAGAAGCTGCCATGTTTATTTACTACCATTGTTGTTCTCCTCTTTCTCAAAACTCATAATATCGCCAATATTGCAATCTAAATATGTACAGATGCGTTCTAATACATCCATCGAAACCTGTTCTCCCTTTCCCATCTTTGCAATGGTAGCAGAACTAATATTCAATTCTTCTGTCAAATCTTTCTTTTGGAGATTCTTATCAATCAAAATTTTCCATAATCCATTATACGAAACAGCCATATTACATACACCTTTCCACATCTATCGCATATTAATAATATCTATTCCGTATTATATCATAATCACTGTCGTTTTTCCACCAAAATCTTTAACATTCTAAAGTTTCTCTTCACGCTGCTAAAATCGCCATTTAGAGGCGCCGTTTATCAACGGTAATGTGAGCGTAATGTGAAATCGCTGTTTAGTTTATCAAAATATCATTCCGCTTCTACTCAACATCTCCTTCTTACATAAAAAAAACCAAGAATAAGGTTAGTTCGTTCCTTATCTTGGTTTCAGTATAATTTATTCGGTGTCCATTAGTACGGACTCATATCATTGTTTTTTCACTTTTTCTTCTTTTATTTGTATGTATTTAATGTAAAACTCCAGAAATCTTCTTATAAATTCTCATAATTTCCCATATTTTCAAGTCAAGACCACCGGCTTAGCCGGTGGCTTGCACTGCCCCTATAAGGGGCTATTACCTGCTTGCGCCCGGAAGGCGCACTGAAGGTCTGCCAACTGCACCACATTCACAGCCGCCCCTAAAGGGGCTTTTTCAGTGCTTCCTTACTCCGGCGCAGCCCCAAAAGGGGCTTGCTGGTTTGCTTTGACTTCCTACTACCACTCCAAGTGGTTTATTTCTTGTTTTTCTTCACCGGCTCACCCGTAAACGGGTCGATATACTCTACTAATGACATCTGATCGTATTCTAAATCTTCTTTCAGCTGATTTTGAATATACGTCTTGATTGCAGCCGTATTCTTTCCTACTGTATCTACATAATATCCTCGGCACCAGAAATGCCTGTTTCCGTACTTGTATTTTAAATTCGCATGCTTTTCAAATATCATTAACGAACTTTTTCCTTTCAAGTATCCCACTATTTCTGATACTGAGTATTTCGGCGGAATCCTTACCAGCATATGGATGTGGTCGCTACAACATTCTGCCTCGATAATTTCTATCCCCTTTCTTCTACATAATGTTCCTAGTATTTCTCCCACATCTGCTTTAATATCTTTGTAGATTGCCTGTCGACGATATTTTGGTGCAAAAACGATGTGATACTTGCATTCCCATTTTGGTCGAGTAGACAAGGGGAATTTCACCCCAAGCCTCTCACGGAACCGTACGTGATAGTCTCCCATCATACGGCTCTTGTCGTCTTTACATCGGCATATAACCAGCCTGCCACTGATAAAACATTTTTGGATTGGATAAAGCTATTCTCTTCAGCAATGTTTGCGCTTTACGATAACTTCGTCTTGCTTTCTTTTTAAATTTCCTAATCCATCTGACAAGCTTCTGATTCACATAATTTATTCCCTTTTGAAAAGCCTCACTTGGGGTAAATTTACAGAAATAATTCATCCATCCTCTGATAACTGGATTCAACATCTGCGACAGTTTTATTATATCTGTTGTTCCTGCTTTCCTTATTGTTGTCCGGATTCTCTCCCGGAAGGAGCGTGCCGCTTCCGCACTTACTGCTGGAGTAAATCCCATAAAGTAAATCCCCTGTGTGCTCTTTACCAGTCTCGGTCGGAAACAATATCCCAAAAATACAAAGGATGTTTCCACTCCTTCCGGTACCAGCTCATTATTTCTCCTACAGAATACTATCTTGCTTTTCTCTGGATGTATGGTTAGTCCATACCGCTTCATCTGTTCTTTTAACATATCCAGAACAAACTCTGCCTGTTTTCTACTTACACAATGAATAATTCTATCATCTGCATACCTTTCCCATGGACAGTTCGGAAACTTTCCTGCCATCCAGCCGTCGAATGCATAATGCATAAAGAGATTTGCCAGTACTGGACTGATAACTCCGCCTTGCGGTGTGCCCTCATTCCTCTCTTTTAATGTTTTATCCGGCATAAGTATAGGCGCTTTCAAACACCTGTCAATATACATGAGCATCCACTTTTCCTGACAATGCTTCCTTATCAGTTCTAACAGCTTTTCATGATTGATGTTATCAAAAAGACCAACAATATCAAACTCAATAACCCATTTCATCCTAAAACACCTGCTTCTGGCTGTCGCTATTGCATCCAGTGCTGATTTATTCGGTCTGTAGCCATAGGAATCTTCATGAAACATCGGTTCCAGCATTGGTTCCAGTCTGTTTCTTACTACCATCTGTGCCACCCTGTCTTCAATCGTTGGTATGCCCAGAAGTCTCTTTTTCCCATTTTTCTTTGGAATTTCAACTCCTTTGATGGGTTTTGGATAATAGCTTCCAGAGGACATCCTGTTCCACAATACATACAGTCTGTTTTTCCAGTCCTTGTCAAACTCCTGAAACTCTATTCCATCCACCCCTCCGGCACCTTTGTTTGCCTTTACTGCCTTATAGGCATTCAGGACTTCATTCTGTGAAATCTGAAATGCTTTCCCTTCTTTCATGTAATCCTCCCAGTTCTGGTTGTTACATTCTAAAGTTCCAACGACAGAATCCCTTTGCTCCATCTCCATTACAGAAACTTCATCACTACTACGGATTCTTCCGCACCTGTGATATTCATCCCTACTTTCATACTCGCACATTTGTTAGCTTGTATTTTTCGGTTGGCATTATATCACAGGATTCTCCTGTTCCTTTCATGAGCCTATACCATGCTCCTGTAGCCTCAACACCGACAGCCGTCCATACAGTAAACAGGTTTCCTATGGACTTATCCCGGCAACCACACAATTTCCCGGTTTTGACTGTACCTGTTAGCATTAACGATGCTTCATCAGCCCTTCACTTTCGTTCAGCTTCATGGCACGCAACTGACAGTTCTTACCCTGCCTTTTCTCATACGCTCAATACCATAGCTTTTGACTACAGCATCTATGAGTGTTTTGCAACCTACGCCTGCACACCGGTTGCGGAAGGCCTACTTCCATCTCACGAAAAGCATTGCTTTTCAGTTACTAAAATTTCTTTAAGTATCCTCTGGCATTCAGGACACACTATGAGCTAAACTATTTGTGTCCATTCTTAGGACCTCCTGTGCTATTTTATTTGTGGTTTTGCAGACCCACTTTTATTCTAGCACAGGAGCTCATACTTATATCTAAAGATCTGCCCTCCCCCTGCATAGCAGGGGGTTTATTTTAACTGTGACACAATCTGAAATCAAACACTTCATGCTTATGAAGTATTTGATTCATCAATTGATGAAATTCTTCAAACTGTTCTTTTAATTTTTCTTCATCTATAGCTTGTCTATGCCGTGCCTCTGTTTTATTAATGCATTCCTGGATTTTAAAATCACGATTTGCATACAGTAAACTTGCATGATCATAGAGCAAATCCAAATAACTAAAAATGAGTTCGCTATTTTGGTAACTGCCTTCCATCAGTGCATTATATGTTTTGATTACACATTTACAGACATCTGTCAATTCTATCATATAATCGCCATAAAAAGGTACTTGGTTCATAAACATTTGAATACCATTAATGTAATCTTTTATTTTTTCTAATATATCATTGTACTTCTGAAAATCACTATTTACATCAAGATATCCTATATCTGAAACAGAAATTTTTTCAGCTAATCTTCTATCCAGTCCATCCGCTCTATACTCCTTTACAGGTAGTGCAATATTAATTGCCCCCATACCGTCAACAAGATTCGTATTAAGTGAAGACTTATATCTTACTCCATCAAATTCATCAGTCTCCCTTATCCATTGCATAAACAACTGTGGAAACACATATTCTTCAACAAATTTGGTATTCCTATCTTTTACTTTAACAGAGCATGCTGCCGCAATTGGATATATCATTATGTATCTGAGCAAAAATTTATAATACACATCCACATCTTTCTTATCCTGCCGTCTTGCATTCAGTAACCAACAAGTAATACTGGATAGTACATCTACTGGTCTGAAAGAAAAATCCACCAAAACCAATCCGTTATCATTGTCTTCATCAATAAGCATTTGGCAGTAACTAAATTGTTTTGGCATCCCACACTCAAACCACGCTAATTCTCTATCACTTGCAAGATATAAGCAAGGAGATCCCGCGACACTATACCGATAAGCACCTGCTCGATTTCTCAGTGTCTTTTTAATGTGAAACAGCTGCATTTTTTTCTCTTTACTGTCTTCTCCAGCTTTTATACGAAAATCACCCTGTCGGATTCTATAATAGAAACCACCGTTTTCCCTCCATGAATATCTGGTATAAAAATATGGCTTCATTCTTTCAAATAACTGAAAACCTTTTTCATATGTAGCCTTTATTAACCCTCTATCATTTAATTCAAGAATTTCCGGTATGATTAAACAAATGTCCTGAAGTTCCCCCAACTCGTCTTTTAATAGATTTACAAAGTCTTCTCCCAGAAAGGAATTATCACCCTTTACTGCATCGCAGATATCACAATAAAATTGATTGCAATGTTCTCTCATATATTCTGTGATATTTTTATCTCCTCTGAACAAATCAAAATTGTACTTCAGAAGCACTTGGTATATTCTATCATCTTTTATCATCCCACACACATTACCTTTCTCTCTTCGCGTATTGTCGCATATTGTTTCCAAGCTTAATACAACTATTCCAACCCATGTACTTCTTCTTGCAACTTTTCAAGAAACTCTAGAATCCCTTCAAACTCCGGTATATTCCCATATATCATATTACTCATTGCCTGATAGTCCTCTTTCAACGCATTGAGTACCGCTTCTTTTGGCAGAAGTTCAATACTGCTCAAGGTTGCAGTTTCATAATGTGCACCTTTTGCATAATAGAATTTCTGCTTAAATGCCACATCTTTTTCTAACAACTCTTTTCGTTTAAATGCTCTTTCCTTTACCCATGAATTACCCATATTATACACATCATATAGATGTCTTGCATATCTGGCAGGCAGCGGCTTCCCATCCGGAAAATTTGCAATTTTATGTAATATGGTGAGTTTTTCCCAGAAAGTTCTCTCAACATCAATGGTCAAAACCGATGTATCTTTTTGTGAAAAAATATCCGGATATTTTTCAGCTGCAAAAGGAGTTACGATTGTCTCATGAGATGGCATCCATTCTGCTAATGGTCCAATTTCCAATCTTACACAAGAACGTAAATACTCTGCCTCAAATATCTGCGGATAATAAAAATTAACCACCATCTCATCTTCTGCATCAACCGAAATCCATTCTCCATCCCCCAGTTTTTCTTTCATTTCTATATTCAACTGGGGTATCAATTTCTCTTTATAAAATTTTGCTGCTTCCGAATTAATCTGCTTATTGAACAAATCCTGCTTGGTTTTTGATCTTTCTTCCCAAGGATTCACCTCGTCATTAATTATTTTTCGCCAGTCTAAAATCAAATCTATATCCTCGGAAAACCGCTCAATAACATGGTATGATTTAGAAAGGCTTGTTCCACCTTTAAATACAAAAGCGTTTTTGTACCTGCAATCATGGAATAAATGTTCCAACATAAAACATACCCAAAAGTCTTTCTCTATTACATTAGGCTGCATTCCCATAGAAATTGCAGTGGCTTGAAATAATTCAGTTCTGTCTTTTATCTGTAATTTAGCAACTTCTTTCATTATTCAGCACACACCTTTCTGATTACTGTATATATCCATTCGCTTACACCTGTTGCTTCCTCTAACATCTTTTTCTTCTCTTCTTTAGGCAATCTATTTCTCAAACTCAAAATAATACCATCATCAACACGGTTCTTCCCCAATGTCTTTAATGCCTCAACAACCAAAGTGGTTGTCTCAGACATAAATGAAATTTCACGATTTGCACGATGCTTAAAAGACAGCGTGATATTTTCCCAAGAAAACTTTCTATATGGTCCGTCACTGATATAGGACCAGACAACCGGAACCTGCGTTGATAGTCCTAATTTATTTAATGCTACGTCTCCACATGGTGCAATGGTCCAATGAAAACTTCTGGCAATAGCATACGCTACCCTTTCAGGATTTGCCGGAATATATTCCTTCAACAAATTGCTATATACAGGCTTTTCATAAACTCCGTCAATGATTCTGCGAATGTTTTTCTCTTCAACCTGCCTTCCAAGACATTTTCTTACAGTTGTTGTTGTAGCAATATCCGTAAAATCTGATGTCAAAAAAACCGTTCCCGGTTCAGCCAATTCTATTCTCTTCTTAATTTCTGTATATATGCCACTTGCCATAAAACCACGCTCCTTATTTTTGTCACGATTATTATATAATTTTCGTGACATTTTTTCAACTTATTTTTTCTTTTTGAAATAGATTTTTCATTAAATCAATAAACAAAACAGACGAAGTTTTTTCCCTCGCCTGTCATCTACACCTTTATCATAATGGCTCCCTATCTCATCCAGCAAATAATTCCGGATATAACCTTTTCGTATTTTTTAACACCCCTTCCCGAATATGTTCCGGGGATTCACCTCGTAACTCAGCAAACTTTTCCACTATAACATTAAGGCTTTTTGATGTGTTTCTTTTTCCTGCAACACCATCTGGTATCAAATATGGTGAATCTGTCTCAAACACAATCTTCTCCAAAGGAATACTTTTCAAAGCCACACATAATTCTGCATCTTCATCCATTTTCGTAAACATTCCATTAACTCCTAGACAGAATCCTATATCCATCAATTTTCTAGCCTGCTCTAAGTTTCCACTGAAACAATGAATTACTCCCGGACATTCCGCCAACTTATATTCCTGCAAAATATTGATTGCCTCATCATAAGCTTTTCTACAATGAATTACTAATGGTTTCTTCTTTTCTACTGCCAGCTCAATAAATTTTCTGAACCATACTTTCTGCTTACATATTTGTTCTCCGCTTTTATCCCTTGCGTAATCTAATCCGGTTTCTCCTATGGCAAGCACCTTATCATAATTTGTCAATTCGACTATCACTTGATATTTTTCGTCATCCATTTCTTCCACACAATTTGGATGACAACCTGCTGCCATAAATACATGCGCATACTTATCACACAGTAATTTCATCTTCTGATTGCTCGCAAAGTCAATTGCCCCCTCAATCACAGCAATTACACCATTATCTACTAATCCGTGCAATATTTCATCACGTCCTGAATCAAAACGCCTATGTGCATAGTGTGTATGCGTATCCACTAACACCTCGCTCATAAAATCACTTCCTTCCAAAACTATTCGTACTTAATTTCAATTTCCTTAAAATTGCTTCCAGCACAATGATTATATGCTTCCAAAATAATCTGTCCATAACGATTTCGAATATATCTTACTGTATCTCTAAGGATCTCAGAAAGTGTATCATCTATATACTCAAACACAATACAATCCTCCGAGCAATCAATAAGCTTCATTGGCATTATCCAGGTTTGAAAAGATACGTCAATAATCAAATGGTTATCCTTAATATATTTACATGTTTTATTCCAATTCGAATTCAGTATTACTTTCTTATAATGTTCTTCCGAAGCTAAATAGTCTATATACCATTCCTTGAAGTGCTTAAATGCAGAATTTTCTTCATTTCCCTTTGCCAGCATAATTCGTTCATCATCCGTCATTTCAGCCAAGACGACTTCCTTTCCCTCTGGGATAAATATGTAACTCAATTCTGACCAATCATACCTACTCAATTTCCCCTTTGCTTCTTTACTAACAAGGCCTATATGCTCTCCATAAAACAATTTCGGTTGACCATTCCCATCATAATATGCTAAACATTGCTTAAAGCAACACTCTCGTTCATCTTCTCCCAGCAATAACTTAAGTAAACCCGCAATACCGATAGTATCAAGAAAATGTTTTACATACACTCCCGGAAAACCATTTAACTTCTCCACATAAAAACCTGCATCCAATGCAATTGTCGGCTTCTTGGTCATTTCATATGCTTCAAGGACCTTCGCTATTGCAATCTCTTCGATACTTTCACTCCTAATTTCTCTAAAATCATAATCATATGTTTGAAATTCCAGATGCCCCTCAAAGTATTTATTTGCAGATTCTACTTTTCCCTTGTTATGCGTCACAAAAAGCAGCTTATTATTCTGGCTCATATTACACCTCCAGCACTAAACTCTTTTCATTAGAAACAGAAAGTATTTTATTGTATTTTTCTTCGATGCCCGGACTATTACTAATATAGCGTTTCAATTCCGACTTCGTGTAATGAGGAATAATAATTCCATCAAACAAACCTAATCCTTTAAAATCAACCATTCCAACGAAGTTTCTATCAAACTCCTTTATTTCCTCAATACTCACACCCGCAATAGCCGCACCTGCACTACAACCAATATAGATCTTGTTGCCTTGCTTGAATCCTTCCCTTATTACACTATCTAATTCTCGTTCTCTAAGCAACGATAACACTTCAAAAGTATTTCCTTCACCGACATTATAAATGTCACACTCCAACACTTCTTGATTACTTCTCTGTTGTCCTGATAAAACAATATTCTCTTTCTTAAACCCCAAATTTATGCAAGCTTCAACCAGCATTGATTCTATGGAATAATGAGGTTCATGAAATAGAAATATTTTCTTATCTGTCAAGTTATACACCTTAAGCTCTTTGCCAATCAGCTTTCTTCCTATCCCTGTTGTCAATCCATATGAGGTAAAAATCAATTTATTGTTCATATGTAACCAACCTCCTTCACTATACCACTTCATCCATCGTTCTCTGTCTCTTCCATATCATTCGCCCCAAAACACCAATAATAATTTCCTCTATCCCTAACAATAACAAATATATTTCTAACGATGTTATGAACACTCCCAAAACCGGAAAATCCGTTTCAAAAATCCCTATATCTAAAATATAATGCGTCAGAGTAATATTAATTGGAACACTACCTATTGCAGTTAATACAAATAACCACATATTCTCATGCTGCCTGCACCAGGGAACAACCGCTACTATAAATAATACAGACACAATCAGTATTATAAGCCAAAACAAAGACATCGTTTTTGCTACAATTCCTGATATCATCAGCATATTGCTTACTCCCAAATATAATTTTATTCTATTTACCTTTCTCATAAGAAACCTCCAATAATCGAGAGTATGTTATTTACAAGCACTATAGGCAATAAAATCTGATACACAAGCATTATGGCACATGATATGATTGCTACCTTTTTATTCTCAGATGCTTCTTTGATATTCAGCTTCAATTCCTTCCTAAGAAGATTTTTTGCACCGTCTACTCCATCCGGTAGCCCGAGTAATTCCCCAACAACAGAACTTCCATCCAAACCATCAATAAAAGCAAGATTAAATACAGCTAATATCCCATTAATCATAGCTGCATACAGAAAAAATCCACTCAGCACTTCAATTACTGTGCTCAAGACAAGAAATATACCAGTAAGCATCAAGTTCATTTCTACTCCTGCTGCATCAACCTGTACTCTCTTTAGTTTTGAACTAATCCCCGATTTATCAATCAAAACATATGCACCAGGGTAAAACTTCTGCCACGTTATCCCAGCTTCAAAAAAATTTCCACCATAACAAAGACAAGCCATCGCATGTGATAACTCATGCATTGTCAATCCAATTGCAATTGCAAAGACATACCCTAAGAGCATGTAATCTGCATTAAATCTATAGGATGTAAATAGAATTCGATAGAAACCATACAAAAGCATCGGTAAAAAACCTACACTTAATCCTAAGTTGTACAATTTGGGTATTATACTTTTTGTATTCTTTTTCATTGGAATAAATACTGTATGTAAAATAGTTCCACTACTGATAATTAATGTTCTCCCTTCGGTTCTAATTAATAGATTCACATTAAAAAAGTCCATCAATTTTTCTGCATCAACACCTAGTTTACGCGCAACTTTATATGGATTTCTATTTCCGTTCAAGTTACGGAGAAAGTGGTAAGTCTGGCTATCCAATTCATATATTTCATCCGTTAATAAATTCTTAACACTATACATTCCATCGCCTAATTTGTTTACAAGTAACCAGTTTGCCATCATTGGATACTTCCCATCAATATTGTATTTCATCACTTCCTCCTTTCCGTACATTCGCCTACCAACCAGCTTATTTCATTCCATCCGTGAAATAATCAAACATACTATGAGTCTCGTCTTCCCTGTCTTCTCGTTCTCTTTGATACCAAAAATTATTGTTCTCTTTCAATTCCTCGAATGTAACTGGTTCAAATCCATTAATATCTACTCCTGCATTTAGTGCATGGGGCTGATACTTCTTAATATGACCATACACCTCCGTATCCTTAGTGTCATGAATATGTCCATGGATAAGGTAGGATGATTTCTGCTCCATATACCTGCTTCCAGGAAACTCTAACAACGGATAATGACATAAAGTAATTAGCTTCTTTTCAAACTTTATAGTTTTAAGATACTCTACCGTATCAAAAAATGCAGATATTTCATCAACATGTTTCATCCAATAACTATCGTGATTTCCAACAATCAAATGCTTTTTACCCTTCATTCTTGACAGGTAATAAGAAATAGGGTGTTCTGCTCTAAAACTTAAATCACCAAGAATATACACATTATCATTCTTGTGAACCTTCTTATTCCACTGCCGAATTATAAACTCATCATGTTCTTCTATGCTTGCAAACTGTTGCCGAGACAACAAAATGTTCTTATGACCCAAATGCAAATCTGAAGTAAATAACATCGCCATTTTCCGCACCTTCTTTCTCTTTACTATCTATCAATCATCCAGACTAAAAATAGCAATAAACTGATTAATCATGCAGTGACACACCTGTTTCACATCTTCCTGTCCAACAACAATAGCATCCAAGTAAATATTGATTTCTTTATCCACTTTATAGGAAAATTCCAAGTATTCAACCTTAGGAATATAAAAATAATCCGTTCTAAGAGTAAGTGCTTTTAATCGATTCAAATGATAATCAAGCATATCTGATTCATTATATTCGAACGAATAGGTACACCGCACAAAAGTACACTCTTTGGAAGTGTTAATCTCTACCTGCTCAGGATTTACCTTCACAAAATTAAACTTCATTATCATGTTACGTTGATATGTGTAATCACAATTGTAGAATCCATTAGAAAACTGTCCCTGTTTTCCGGTTCCTATGGGAAGTTCAATTTCACCTCCGTGAAGATTCTCAGAAATCATTTTATACTTTTTATCAAATGATATATACGGCTCCTTCAATAAGCTATTCTGTTTGTTAAGCATATAAATTACCGGCATACCCAATTCCTCCTCGACTAAAACTTACTCTTTCTTCATCAGTTTCCACAACGAAAAAACATTAATGGTCTCCTTTTCCTCATATCTACATCCCACCAATAACGAATCATCACTATATGTCTGTATCAAAGAGCATATCTCTGATACATCTGCCAGTGTTATAGCACCTACAATATTAACCAAACAACTTCTTAAGGATTTAGATGTTTTCCATTTAACCACAGCATCAAATAACACAACCTCTTTTATGCCTTCGGATCCTTGACATAACAGCTCAGATTCACTTGCCAATGTCAAAAGATCATTACAATTAAGAGACACCACACTATCGCTTCTCATTATATTTAGTAATCCATCTATACATTCTTTCAGCTTGCCAGTCTCATAGAGAAATTTATTAAAGGATAGCATACGTCGAAGAAGCTTTTTATTTATGTCAAGCAAATGAATTAGATGGACTTTGTTCCTGTTCCTTTTACGCATTTTATACTTAAACAAATCCATATAGTTTTCTATGCAAACAATTACCAAGGAATATTCCTTCAGAAATTGATTATCTGCTACAGATAAAGTTTCAAAATCAATTGCGTCAATATCCATGGTAGGATATTCTCTCTTAAAATATCTTGTCCATCTTCCTAAGCACTGCTTATTGAACACAAACAGTATTTGCATATTTTTCGGCATATTTTCACCCACTTTCCAGGACAATATGTTCAATAATACGCCCTCACTCCGCCACTCCTAGTGAAGCTTTATCCTTTTCCCACAAATGGATCTCTTTTCCTTTATAAGAAAACTTTACTTGTTTTCTGCAACGAATTAGATAATCCTTTTCTACTTAGAAAATACCCATTTCAATAGTCGCAATCGCTCGTGTTGCTTAGCTTGCACCGTTTATTCAATAGATTCATTGGTTTCGATATTTCTAACATCAAACCACAGTATCGTTTGATGCCGCCAGACATCCTCCGAACGGTGTAAATGGCCCATATACCAATGTCGATATGCGACATTCTCCCGTACCCATTCCAGAAAATTATTTAACGGTTTCTCCTCTGGATGATTCGGGTGAAAGATACACATAGTTTCTTCTGGAGCAGCATGAGTGATAATGTAATCTACCTTGTTATCAACCTTCTTCAGATTCTCAACGGCTTCCTTCATCTCTGCATCTGTCGGCATTTCCTGAGGCCACCAGCTTCGGTGTGGTGTTCTCATATACTTGTCAATGCTATAAGCTCCACCAAAGGTAAATATACTCTTACCTTCAATTTTAAAAACTTGTCCTCTCATTAAATGAATAATCTTTGGTTTTCCTGCTTTATCACGTCGAATAACATGTACCCTACCACCACACCACTCTTCAACCGGATATTCATCGATTAGATCAAAGTTTTCATGATTTCCATCCACCCATAGAATCTGATATGGTTTCTCGGACATAAATCTCAAGAACATTCTTTCCGGATAACTGTCATTACTTATGTAGCCGAAATCGCCACAGACAATTAACTTGTCATTCTCGGTTAGTTCTTTTTCTATAGCCGAATCCATATACTTAAATCTTCCCTCTTCACCATGGCAATCTCCCGTAACATAAATCATACAGCTTCATCCTCCTCTTCTATCCACTCTTCATCGTCTTCATCATATTCTGTCTCGAAACACAATCTCTTTTCTTCGGCAAACTCTTCAATAAACTTTTGCTCCTGTTCATTTGGTAGCTTGTTAAAAGCCCTATATGCCTGTACTATGGCATTATGTTTTACTTCAATCGTAACTAAAGATTTCGAAGAATTTCCCTTATCTCTCATAAAGAGTATTACTGTATCACCTGTCGCAACTTTCCACACATATCTGTATAGACAATTATGTTGCTGTGCTGCCTCTCTTAAAATGTCTGAAACATCCTTTGGTATAATCATTTGGTATCTATCATTTTCATATTCATATTTTCTTTTATTGTCATAAAAGTACTGTGAGTAACGCCAATTATAATACCTTTCATTTTCTATATACCCTTCTATCCAATCACAGATTTCGCACATTTCCTCTAAATCAACAAGCATTGGATACTTAGGAAGAATGGAATAATAGTCATCTACAACCTGCTTATATTCCCTGTACCTCAGATAAGCATAATATTGAGAATCCTTCCAAATTTTTCCCAGAAATTCATACATCTTCTTATTTAGTTTTTCTCCCGAATAATAGATATCCTTCAAATTAAGCACCTGATATTTATTCATCCTCTTTCCACGGATATAATTATGGAAAGCAGCATATAGATTGTTTAACACTTCTCTGTCGCACAAAGTGATAATGCATTCGATTCCACCAGCGTAATTAAATGCTCTAAGTATCTCTATATGTGTGTTAAATATCTCCTGCGGAGAACTTCCTATAATATTATAGTCTTCAATTCTATCCAGATTTACAGCTATCCAATTCAAATTAGCCTTAAACAAGATTTCATAGATGCCATTTCTATGAAATGTATAGTAGATGTGTAATAATACATGGCGTGAATCCGAATATGGTTCTATGTGTAAATCTGTATGTTCTTTCTTAATTCGGTTCACAAGGTCCTGAACCATATCATCTTCAATTACGATATTCCCAGACATATACTCAAGAAACAACTTCTCATCCTCTTGGCTAAATGAATAGTCCTCAGCAATCACAAATCTTTTATATCTGTTTTGTAACATTACATCCCAAACATATATATCAATATATGCGTTCGAACCAGAATGACGATAATATGCAAAGCAACATACAGATTCGCTATCATGAAAGGCTTCAATTTCCATATTCATGAATTCGCATTCTGATAACACAGGGAAGCTACAGGCATTAATGTTTTCTGACTTATAAAAGAGCTTTTCAAACATATACATTGATACCACAACACCACTTCCCTTCTTCATGCAGTATTTTATTCCTTCGAAATATAGTCTATATACTCTTGCAAGCAGGAGAATTCATCCATATCTACATCCAACTCTATTCCTAAATATTCATTGATTGCTTTTATATATTCCAGAGACTCTGTTTCTCCAGCCTCCCGCGCATGAATCTCTGCTAGTTGAGTATAATAAGCATAAAAATTTTCATCTCCATCTTTATAATCAGCAAATTCTTTCACATAGACTGATGCATCATAGAATATGAGCAAATTTCGTTCTTCTTCATCCAGTTTTTGGTATAGTTTTATTAAGTCCCATGTATACGCATGGTATACCTCATGCAATAAACTTGAGAGTACGTCGTAGGAATATCCATTTGCAAGATGGTCCAAATCAATTACAATTTGATGCGTTGAATCTCTATAGTACGCTAAGGTTCCAATAGACAAATCATCTGTTCCCACCAAAATTTCATGGGTGACTCCATAGAATCTAGCCTCAGTATTTACGATTTTCTGAGCAACTAGCAATTTCTGTTCTATACTAAGGGTTTCCCATCTACTAGGTTCGATATCCGAAATTACTTCTATATTTGCCTTTAAGCTGTGTTCATCCCCATACACCTTTACTACTTCAGCTTTAGAATTTAACACTGTACCGTATAGCAAGGACGATGTTGCTACCGGAACCATTATTACTAAAGATGCTATCGCCGAATTCCTTTTCCACAATATAGCTGCATTCTCGACACGACGTTTTATGATTAAATAACGTTTGTCTCTTCTTCTAATTCGTCTGAATAACACGAGTATGGATAACAACAAAGAAATAACTGCCGTAGCAATACCAACATAAACAATACGTGTACGGTACAGGTCCATATATGTAATACAGACAAATACGCCCCAGCATAGAATTATGTTTTCGATTAGATTCCGATAATTTCGGTTTCTATTCCAGGTTAACGTAATGCATATTGCCATTACTATTACCGACAAAATCACAAAACCAAACAAAGACTCCGTGTAAGTGAATTCGGGTATACACCTGAAAAGCAGCTTTATAAACCATAAGAAAACAAGCAAACTCCAAACCACATGTTCTTTAATGTACTCACCCAATTCCATCATATTCTTCATAACGCCTGCCTCCTTTGTACATAAGGTAGTGTCAAAAACTACCTGTTTTTTTGTACTAAAATCTAATAAAAACCTTGATTTTTAGGGAAATCTGCAATAAAAAGAGCATTGACCTCCCTTTTCGTGTATAATGAGTTC
>JAETON010000087.1 GCA_021771695.1 Lachnospiraceae bacterium
CGGGAGTTTGACAGCTATCTAAATGTAAAAGTACTTTAAAGCCTTTTACCAGGCTTATTTTTTTGTCAATTTTATAGTATTATATTGCACGTTACTTTTAGATACTGTATAATAGATTTAAAATATTATGATGAAAGGAAATATCTCTTATGGATCATGAACAGTATCTCAAAGCATGCCAAACCATTCAGGGAACAAATAATCTTTTGTTAAAACTTTTTGAAGAAAACCTTGTCAAATCCGGATTGAAAGAAAAAACAATCAACCGTCATCTTTCAAATGTCGATTTTTTTCTCAACGAATTTTTAATTCGTTCGGGTGCTTTGCCTATGGAAGAAGGAATTTCTATGCTGGATGAATATCTCGGAAATTTCTTTATCCGCAAATGCATGTGGTCTACACCAGCTAATATAAAAACAAATGCTGCCAGTATTAAGAAATTTTATAAGTGTATGTTGGATCATGAAAAAATAGAAAAAGAAGATTATGAAATTTTGTGTTCCTGTATTAAGGATTCTATGGAAATCTGGCAGTATGATTGTACCGTATACAATGACCCGGACAGTCCAAACCCGTTTTTCCCATTTTGATTTGAACGGAGTATGATATTATGCGACTAGGCTGGACAAAAAACAAAAATTCCACTACTTACAGAGCCGTAAAAACTATCCGCGTTAATGGAAAGAACAAAACACTTCCAATAAAAACGTTCGGTTCGGATCGTTTTATCTGTGAAACATATGGTGTAACTGATGCCAAAGCCTGGGCAAAAGAACAGGTTAGACTTATGAACGAAGCTGAACGGGATGAATCTGCTTCTTTTAACATTGAACTGAATCCTTCTTTGGATCTTCCGCTTGATGCACAAATCCGTTTTAATGGTGGATATCTTTTTCTTCAGGATATTTATTATGAACTTGGTCTTGATAAGATTTGCCGCGCAATCTCTGGCAGACATTCTTACAACTATGATCTCAACAGTATTCTATCAAGACTGATTTATACAAGGATCTTATTTCCTTCTTCTAAAAAAAGCAGTTTTAAAGAATCGAAACGTTTTATTGAACAGCCTTCTTTTGAATTACATGACATTTACAGGGCTCTTTCTGTTATTGCTGAAGAATCCGATTATATTCAAAGCAGACTCTTTAAAAACAGCAGTGAATTATCCAAAAGAAAAACCGGTGTAATCTACTATGACTGCACAAACTTTTATTTTGAAATCGAACAGGCAGAGGATGACAAACAATACGGAGTCAGTAAAGAAAACAAACCACTTCCTATTGTTGAAATGGGACTGTTTATGGACATGGAAGGAATCCCCATCGCCTTTGGTATTTCTCCTGGAAATACAAACGAACAGAATACCATGATCCCATTAGAAAAAAAGCTAACAGAAAAGTTCGATATGTCACGTTTCGTTGTATGTACAGACGCCGGCCTCTCCTCTGCAGGAAACCGTTATTATAATAATTATGAAAAAAACGATGGATGTCGTTCTTTTATCACTACACAATCTATAAAAAAACTAAAAAAACATTTAAAAGAATGGGCTCTGGACCCTCAAGGCTGGACTCTTTCTGGAGACTCGTCTGGAAAAAAATACCATTTGGACCATCTTGATGGAGAATCAGACAGGGGAAAGATTTATTTTAAAAGCAGATGGATAAAAGAAAAATCTGTTGTCACCATAGGAAACACAAAAAAATCTATTGTTATTGAGCAACAACTGATTGTTTCTTACTCTATCCAATACCGCGAATACCTTCGTTCTATAAGAAACAGCCAGATAGCACGTGCAGAAAAACTGATAAAAAATGGAAACGCTTCTATTTCAAAGAAAATGCCGAATGATCCAAAACGTTTTATCAAGACTAACCACGCAACAAAAGAGGGTGAAGTCGCAGCTATTGCAGATAGTTATATAGATTTATCTTTAATTGCTGATGAGGAAAAATACGATGGGTTTTATGCCGTATGTACAAATCTGGATGATTCAGCAGAAAGTATTGTGGCTGTGAATAAACGTCGCTGGGAAATCGAAGAATGCTTTCGCATTATGAAAACAGACTTTGAAGCTCGCCCTGTCTACGTAAAAAGGCAGGAACGCATACTTGCTCACTTCATCACTTGTTTTATCGCATTAATTATTTACAGATACTTAGAAAAAAAGTTAGATAACCAATACAGTATAGATCAGATCCTTTCAACTCTTAGAGAAATGGATTTTATCAGATATGAAGGAAAAGGATATCAACCAATCTATACTCGAACAAAACTAACTGATGATTTACACGATGCATTCAATTTTTGCACATCAAAACAGATTATTCCAACTAAAAAAATGAGAAATATTTGTTCACAAACAAAAAAAGTGAAGTTGTAACGTGCATTCAAAAAATATATAAAAGTCCTACAAGCCTCTGTTTATGCGGAGTGTAGGACTTTTTTGTTGATTTAGCTGTCAAAAACAGGATTATA
>JAETON010000088.1 GCA_021771695.1 Lachnospiraceae bacterium
AGAATATAGTGCTATTATCCACAGTTACAGAGCAAGTGTTATCAACACCGATAACAAAATGATAACATTAGCCTGTATAGGCAGGATAATATGGATAAATCAAATAATCAAAAGAAATGCAAACAGGACAACGAATAATCTCTAAACAAAATTGATTAGTAATTGTCGAGTTAGAATAAAATATATATTCCGAGGTACACTCCACTATCCCCTCAAGGGCAAAGTTGAGTAGTCTAAAAAAGAATAGAAATATGAAAAGAACGACCTTAGACAAGGCAGAAAAGCCTTCGTTAGGTCGTTCTTTTCATATTCAAATAATCTTCTGGAAAAGTACAAGGAACTTTATTTGAGACTGACCAGTGCGCATACGGCAAAAGTAATCGCATAGAAAGCAAGGCAAAACTAAAAAATAATTAAAATTAAAACAATTATAATTGACTAACGTACTGTGCGGTGGTAAACTTAAGAAAAAGAAGAGGTGATTGTGAATGGATAGACTATCAAATGCGCAGCAAATCAAAGAATTATATAAGGAGTTATTAGCTGATTCTCAGGAACATACCAGAATAGAGTTATTTGCGTATGCGCAACAAAAATCTGGGGGACGATTTACGGATGGGATGCTGACCGGTGCCCTTCGGACTTTGGTTACAGATACCAATGATTATATATGTGTGCGAAGAGGATGTTACAAGAAGAAAAGTACAGAAGAGCAGGCGCAGGAACAGGAACACAATTCACTGGTAGAAGCTTATCTTGATATTTTTAAAGAAACGCTTCGCAAAAGCGGAAATATTACATCGAATCCATTTCAGATATTGAATATGAATCGGGAAGATATAGCAAAATTAGAAGACATTGAGAAATGTGTCCGAGTGATCTCTGATACAATTGAAAAAATTCAGTAGATACATTATCTCATGGAGTATAGTTGAATACGTGAGGAGACAGAAAAAAGGAGTACTGCAGACAGTGAAAGAGAAATTTATATAAATATCGAGGTCCGTAAAAAGCAGGAGAGAGTTTATTCCGATAGTGCGCAATTGCTCATTTCTTATGCTCAGCAACTCATAGGAAAAGATCAGGCGTCCTTAGATCTTCAGCAAAAAGTTGCGGACTGGTCTAGAAAATGTGGAGAAGGGAAGCCGGATTATACGGTTATTACGGATCAAAATATATGTTTCGTGGAATATATGGTTCCGCTAGTTATTGAGAAAAATGATCCAAATCACCTATCGGAAATCGAGAGAGAAAAAAACTTTTTCTTCCACTGTTGGGAGAGGATTAAAGGAATGATTGCCCAAGAAAGTCAGTGGGAGCAAAGTGTCGCCGGATATTTGCATAACGTCGCAGAAGAGCATCCACTTATCGCTCGTTTTATTGCATCGGTTTTGTCGGGAATATTAATAGGAACACTGACAGATTGTGTGGTTGATGGAGTAAAAAAACCAGAGCAGGAAGAACATTATCAAAAAGTAATTGAAGAGATGGAAGAGATTTTACATCTTGAGAAAGGTGGAGAAATTACCTTCACGAAGGAAAAAGACGGATACAAAGTTCTGATAAAGAATAATTAATACATTGGGGTGGAACATTTTTATAATGTCACTATTTTATCTCTTGACATCCGCTGATAACATTTGCTAAAATCTTGTCTTGATAATTACATAATCAATGAGGATTCATTGTTGATAACGCAGCGAAAAGCGTAGAATTTAGGCTGATTCTACGCTTTTTTTTGTAATAAAGGAGGAATTATATTGACTTTTTATCAGGAACTTCAATTAAATCAGGCAGGCTCTAAGAAGCTGATCAGTGAAAGTAACTCTACAAAGGGAAAATGCTATCACGAGGGCGTGTTTTTGTTTAAGATTATACTGACAGTCGCATTTTGCTTTCTTTTTGTGACAGCAGTTTCTATGATTTTCGGTAATGAAAATAGTGTTGTCGGTGTGGCGATTCTTTTAGCTTTGTTAGCTTTTCGAAAGGTGAATCTTGGATATGATGTCAAGCAGAGCAGTTATGTGATGTTTGGCATGTTTTTAGTATTGATGCTTGGTCCGCATCTTGCAAATCAGGTTGGCATGTTTTGGGGGGGCACTTGTTAATTTCTTATGCATGCTTTTAATGACGGTATTTGGTTGTTATGAAGTGCGCTTTTTTAATCATTCCACATTTTTACTTTCTTATCTATTGCTGTATGGGAATGATGTAACAGGAGATTTATATATCAAAAGAGTGATTGCGTTAGCAATCGGAGGACTTTGGATTGCACTGTGCTTATATCGAAATCACCGACTGGTCCTATGTCAAGATTTAGTACAAGTTAAAATGAGGTTTTCCTCATCTTAACTTGCCATAAGCAATTCGTCTTTCTGGATTCTACGATACAGTTCTTCATAATCATTTGGAG
>JAETON010000034.1 GCA_021771695.1 Lachnospiraceae bacterium
GGAAGATTGGGGAGAGGTACATAAAAACAGTTATCGGCAGTGGATACAAATTTGAAGCATAGGTAAAAGTCCGGCAGCAGGCATCTGTGAAATGGATGTGGCTGTCGGATTTTTATGTCGAGGGCATTGGAAAATATTTTGTGTGAGCCTAGAAGAATTCAAACTTGTATGCTATACTGAATACTTAAAAACAAAGGTGCAAATAAGAATTTAATGGTCTGGAGAAATGGGGCTTTGTTTGAAAGGAATGGTAGTATATGGAGCAGATTTTAAATTATCAAGATATGCCTCCTGAACAGAGGGAATCGGCATTGAATGCTTTAAGTTCAATTGGCTTTCTTCCCGCATACGGAAAAATAAGAACAATGCAGAGAGTAATGGACAAGTCAGTTGGAGACAAAATGCCACAGTTCTATTTTGTTTTCAGAGATATGGAGCTGATAGGCTATATGTTTCTTATCGGCAATAATAAAATATTTCGAGCATTTCCGTGGCTTGCAGTTGATAATCTTGATGAATTGCCAATGAGAATTGTAGAACCATTAGTGGATATTGCAATTAAGACATGGAATAATGAGGGCGGTAGTATTATCAATGCAGACGGTAGTGTTACTGAAAAGAGTGTGATTGCTCAAAGCTATAAACAGCGTTTGGCGAATTATAAGCGTGGAATTGGGCGGCGAAACGAAAATGAATGCCGTTGATTATTTACAGTTGGTAGGGAAATAATGGACTAAAAAATTTGTTGTTTCCTTTTTGATGGGAAGGCAAAATGATATTACTACTACGTAGCGAGTTTAACAAACTTATCAATATAGACCCATAAAGTTATCTTTCATGACAACGAATAATAAGAAATCTATGGTAACATCCTACCCGTAGTGGTAAATTGTTCTACAGGAAAGGGTGCGAAGCATGGAAAATGAAGTGTACGAGAAAGATTACGGAGAGGAATTCCGGGAGAGAAGTGATAAGGCGAAAGGGCAGGATTTTATAGACGCATTGATGGATGTTGGCTTCTTTCAGGCATACCAGGAGGAAATGAACAAAATCCCAAAGCGTGTGGTTCCAAAAGAAAAAGCAGATTATGAGTATCTGCTTGGCGAATGTGACGCCTATGTAAGACAGTTCGGCGGGAAAATCCGGGGCGAGGTGGATTACCAGAAATGGCAGGCTACCATAGACCTGTATCAGTCACATTTTGAGTTCTGTGACAGGGAGGCACTGACGCTGCTAAAAGAGATTGCAGAGAGGGCAGAGAATGTGACTTTTTCGATTAAAGATGGGCTGTTGCGGATGACCATATTCATTGGATATTTTGATGAGGTGTATTAATTTGAAAATAAATTTGCGGAACATAAGGTTACTTGGCGAATAAAGGTTGCAGTAAAATGGTTTCTGGCGGCTTCGATAAGCTGCTGAAAACCATTTTTTGTTGCCGTGAAAAAAAAATATACTAACTTTTCCGACTGCTGAGTTGTTATATATATCAGGTGGCGTACAACTTTATAGAAAATTCTGAGATACTGGAGGAAAAACTAATGAGAAGACGTGGGAGGAAAAGCAGGTATATACATAAAAATATAAGAAGAATTGTGCTTATTGCACTTGTAGTTATTTTAGGAAGTGTGGTCCTGCGGACAGGCGGTAGTTTTTTAAGACAAAGCAGAAGCCTTCTATCAGGGGTGAACCAGGCAGATACTTCCCTTGGTTGGAATTTGATTCTTGTTAATGGAGACTATGCAATTCCTGATGATTATGAGCTGGAACTTACAGAACTATCCAACGGTAAGAAAGTGGATTCCAGAATTTACCCGGATCTGCAGGAAATGTTTGATGACGCAAGGCTTGGCGGCCTGCACTTATTTGTGAGGGAGGGCTACCGTACATGGGAAGAACAGCAGGCAATTATGGATGAAAGAATAGAGGAATATAAGAAAGAAGGCTATTCAAAGCAGGAAGCAAAAAAACTGGCTGAGGAATATGTTGCGGAGCCTGGAACCAGTGAACACCAATTAGGAATCGCTGTTGATATTAATGCGGATACATCCGGTTCGTCCTCTGATGAGGTTTATACCTGGCTTGATGAAAACGCATATAAATATGGATTTATCAAAAGGTACCCTCCGGACAAAACGGAGATTACAGGGGTGAATAACGAACCCTGGCATTATCGGTATGTAGGAGAGGAAGCGGCAAAAGAAATGAAAGATAAAAATCTCTGCCTGGAAGAATATATAGGGCAGTTGAAACCGTAATGTCAGGGCATCCCTGAATGGTTTATCAATATTCAGAAAAAAATATGGATTATGGCTGACCTTTTATAAGAGTCAGTTGTTATATTATATAGAGCTGGGAAGGAGGGGATAAATGCACATGGATTTTTTGCTGATAAAGAAAGCAAAAAATGGAGATGGACAGGCTGGAGAACAATTTATAAAGAAGCATTATTCTTCCATATATCAATACTGCTTTTTGCATATTCATGACCGTGCGCTTGCCGAGGATATGACACAGGAAACATTTACCCGCTTTTTTGAATCCCTGCAGACATATACGGATTATGGAAAAGCCAGGAATTATTTATACCGTATTGCCGGAAATATCATTAAGAATTATTACAAAAAGAAAAAAGAGATACCAGTGGAGAAAATTCCTGAAATGCCGGGAAATGATATGGGAGATGCGGAAGTCAGGATGGATATCGAACGGGCAGTGGAGCGTTTACCGGAGGAGCTGAAGGAAACCGCCATTTTGTTTTTCTTTCAGGAACTAAAACAGAAAGACATTGCAGAATTGCTGGATATCAAGCTGTCCCTTGTTAAGTACCGTGTCAGCAGGGCCAAAAAACTATTATCGGAATATCTGGAGGTGAGAGAATGAAAGCATACCGGAAAAAAATCAAGGATTATAAAGAACTGATACAGAAAGAGTATGTCAGGAATGCCGCAGTCCAAAACGTGATTGAACGCTGCAGTGATCTGATGACAGAGGAGGAGAATAGCAGGATATCCTATTTTGAATTTTTATATGAGCAGTCCCGGTTTATCAAAAAGAGATGGTGGGGGCTGCAGGCGCTGGTGTTGCTTCTGCTCTGGCTTCTGTTAAAAGATTCTGATAATGCGGGCGATATGGGACGGATGATGGGAATTCTGGCAACGGTGTTTGTTGTCCTGATCATACCAGAAATATGGAAAAACCAGAAATATTCGGCTGTGGAAATTGAGGGGGCAGCATTTTATTCTCTGCGGCAGATATGTGCAGCAAGAATTTTACTGTTTGCAGTTGCTGATATGGTGATGGTCACGGTGTTCTTTGCGGTTTCCTTTTATACGATACAGATTTCAGCTTACAGGCTGATCACCGATTTCCTGGTTCCATTTAATGTTTCAGGATGTATCTGTTTCAGGCTGCTATACAGCAGGAGAGAGGAAATGGAATATGTGGCACTGCTTGTTTGCGGCGTATGGATGGGGATATGGACCGTCATTGTCATGCATGATGAGATCTACCAGAGTGTTGTGGAACCAGTCTGGCTCGTCCTTCTGCTTCTGTCTTTTGGATATTTTGTTTTTTGCGTAAAGAAATCACAGAGAAACTGCGAAAATAGTTGGGAGGAATTTATTGATGGAATTAGAGCTTAAAAACGTATCAAAAGAATTTTCCGGTGTACATGCCGTAAACCATGTTTCCTTTTCGATGAAAAAGGGAGTGTACGGGCTTTTGGGAGTGAACGGAGCCGGAAAAACCACATTGATGAGGATGCTGTGCACACTGATCCGGCCAACCGGGGGCGAGATTTTATGGAATGGGAAAAACATTCTTGGATTGGGGGCGGATTACCGTAATATACTGGGATATCTGCCGCAGGACTTTGGGTATTATCCTGACCTTTCCATTTATGATTATATGATGTACATTGCTTCTATCAAGGGAATCCGGCAGGGGGCAGCGAGAAAAAGGACAAAGCAGTTACTGGGCCGGGTTGGTCTGGCAAAATATGAGAAACGGAAAATGAAAACCTTATCCGGAGGAATGGCAAGGCGCGTGGGGATTGCCCAGGCAATGCTGAATAACCCACAAATACTGGTGCTGGATGAACCAACGGCCGGCCTTGACCCAAATGAAAGAATCCGTTTCCGGAATCTGATCAGTGAATTGTCGGAAGACCGTCTGGTATTGCTTTCCACACATATTGTATCAGATGTGGAGTTTATTGCAAACCAGATCATGCTGATGAAAAATGGCAGATTTTTCTATGCGGGGACTACGGAAGACCTGGTTTCTTCTATGGAGGAATCCGTCTGGCATTGTACGGTCCCGAAGCAAAGCGTGAATGATTTTGTGGGAAAATATCTGGTGGATAATGTGAAGACCGTACCGGGCGGCGCAGAGCTTAGGATTCTTTCCAAGGTTCCGCCGACGAAGCAGGCGGTGCGGGAAGATGCGACACTGGAAGATGCCTTTTTACTGTATTTTGGAGAGAAAGCAGGTGATAAAGATGATACTGAAATATGAATTGAAAAAAGTATTTTCTAAGAAAATGAACCGGATCGTACTTATCGCTGCCCTGTTAGCGGCAGTGGCGCTTAGTGTGTTTGCTATTGGGAGTGTGCGCTATGTCGGTGAGGATGGAGTGGGGCATACAGGGCTTACAGCGTCCAGGAATCTTGCGGCTGACAGGAACAGGTGGGCAGGAGAACTGACCGGAGATAAAATTGCCCAGGTGGTAAGTAGCGGGAAAGAAATCAGGATTCAATATCCGGATGACGTGCCGAATGAGATATATGGAAAGACGATCCAATCCTATAATGATATCGAGAATTTTGTGATAGGAGTATTAACACCGGATACGGTTTGGGATACCAGTGTTTTGTACCAGCTTGAGGATGAGCAGGCGAAGAACTTATACAGTATTTATGAGAAGAATTTACAGGAGATGGCCGGAAAATATGGAAAAACACCGGAGCAACAGCGATTTCTCACAGAACAGTATGAAAAAACAGACCTGCCGCTGACCTATGAGGCAAAGGATTCGTGGGATACAATCATGATGTATGTGGAAACATACGGAATGATCCTGGCGATTGTGATTGGATTTCTGGCTGCTGGCATATTTGCTGAAGAATTCCGCAGCAGGGCGGATGCGGTGTATTTTTCTTCCAGGTACGGGCGCACGAACGCAGCGAAAAATAAGGTGATGGCTGGACTTCTGATGACAACCATCGTCTATTGGGCTGGAATGGGAATCCTGTCGCTGGTCTCACTTGGAGTGATGGGGATCAGCGGGTTTTCTACGCCATATCAGATTGACCAGCCTTATAGTATCTATGCCATGACTTACGGACAGTATTATTTGCTTGCAGTTTTGTGTGGCTATATCGCAAGCCTCCTTGCAGCATCCGTAACCATGCTGATCGCAGCGAAAATGCGGAGTGCGAATGTGGCAGTCTGTGTTCCTTTTTTCCTGTTCTGCGTTATGCCGTTTATCGGGAGGGCACTTTCCGCATTCCTTACATTTTTCAAGCTTACACCAGACATGCTGTTAAATGTGATCGAGTGTGCCAAAAATCCAAATATTTTCCAGATAGGGAATTACGTATTCCGGCAAATCCCGTGTATTATGCTGCTCTATTTTGTTATTTCTATCATTTTGCTGCCCTTCGTGTATAGAAGCTATCACCGCTATGGACTTAAAAAATAATAAGGGTATGTCTTTAATGTAAATGAAAGTGGGCTGTTGCGGATGAGCGTATTCAATGGACATTTCGATGAGATGTATTAAGGTGTGAGGGCATCTGTCAAGGACTGGCGGGTGCTTTTTTCTCAAAGGTATGGTATGCTGTAAGAAATCAATCAGCCGGGGTATGGAGCTATGGACGATCAGCAGAATTTATTGAATTACGAGACAATCAAGAGTGTTGTTGCCGGGGAAAAATGGCAACAGAATATATCCTTAAACATTATGATTCCTATATGAGTGAACTCGCCACAGTGAAGGAGCGGCAGTCGGATAGAAGTGTGAAATATTATGTGGATTTGAAGCAGGCAATAGCATTGAAACTACTGGAGAAGATACCAAACTTTCCGTTGAAGGAAGCGGAGAGTAGAGTGAAAGAGGAAACAAGGCAACGATATAACACTTGTGTGTTTGTTTGATGAACGGTTCGCCCATATAGGAATAACATATGGACGCAAAAGGATTTAGCCAACCAGATTCATGCTATAGAAATATAAGAACTTGTGGAATAGCTCTATCTTGCTTCCAATACATATAGGGAAAGGCACACAGAGAAATGAAAAAGTAGGAGGAAATACTTTGCAGAAAAAAGATATATTGAAAGTTATACTGACCACTATTATTGTATATAACATGATACCTATAATAAACAGATTGTTTCCTGTAACAGAAACATATACTTTTTTAACTGATCTGTGGATTTCAAATTCGATTTGCGCTTTTGTCTGTTCATTATTATTTTGTAAAAAATATGGATTTAAGTTGTGGATTGCTTTGTTGGTAGCGATACTCTTTATGCCAACAATGTTGATTTTTTATAATTCTTCTGTGCTTATTTTTGCCATAGTTTATTTTGTTATCGCGGTGATTGGTTGCATAGTAGGGACAGTATGTCATAAGAGAAAAAGACGATAAAGGTGATTTGTGAAGCGGTAGATTTTGTGTATAATTTTTTTATAAAATTACTCACTTTCCTTAGACTGGAAATCCACATCCATGAGCAGACTGTCTACCACAACGGCATCTCTGTTTCACTGACACATCATGAGTTCTTTACTCTTACATATTTGGCATCCCATCCATCTCGGGTGTTCGGTAAAGAGCAGATATATGAGGCAGTATGGAAAGATTATGGTACGAATTGTGGTAGTGCTGTGACAAATGTAGTAGGTCAAATACGGAAGAAGATAGGATATGGGTATATAGAGACTGTTGTTGGCAGCGGGTATCGGTTTGTGGGATAGAATAGAGCTGGTAGCAGGCATCTGAAAACGGTGGAAAGAGTCCGTTCTCTATGGTATACTTGCAATACGGACGAAGAAGCAAATATGGATTTGAAGGATTTAGTTGTAGGTAAGCTGTATGGTTGATTTTGTAGCAGATTTTATAGCAGGTATAATAGAAGTGATAACTAAACCCTGGGTAGACAAGATGAACAAGAAATGGAAATCCAGGAAAAAGATAGATAGATGGGGATTTAACGCACAGAAAGGAAATAGAAATGGAAATAAAAGAAATAGAGAAACTCCTTACATCGAGAAATATACAGTATGAGGTCATTCAACAGGATAAGCCTATTTTATCGGCATTGGATGCGGAAGGCTATTATCCTGTTGAAAAATCAGCACCTACATTTGTGCTGCAAACAGAGAATGGTTTGATAGGGTGTATGGTTTCTCTCCAGAATGGTCGACTTGATTTTGACAAGTTGAAACAGGTTTTCGGTTTCAGCAAGCTGAAAATGGCTGATAGGAAGAAGATAAAAAGCCAAACTGGATATGACGTTGGAGCCATTCCGCTTGTTGGGTTACATCTTCCCTGTATATTCGACAGAAAACTTCTTAAACATGATTTTGTGTATGGCGGCACTGGAAATGAATTGTTCACATTGAAAATTGCTCCATCGGAATTGCTGAAAGTAAACGAAGTTATAGGAATCTTTGATTAAAAACGCAAGTTCCAGCTTTGGAGGAGGATGAAAGATGGAAATGGAATTTTCAAAAGATGACTTAATAGAAGCGAAAAGACAGATTGATTCAACACTGCATAAGTTAAGGGAAACGATAAAGACTTTAGAATCCAAAGAAAATGTGGAAAGGTATAAATTCACAAATCACACTGGCAAAAAGGCGGGTAAGAGCCTTTGAAATTGCGAATTGCTTTATTGAAAATGAAATTGAAAAATGAACAGCTTTCTGTCTGCTAGGTGACAAATATTTCTGTATATATAATGAACTAAGGAGAAGGAGCGAAAGAAAAAAATAGGAATTGAGGAATGTGAACTTATGAATATAACAGATAAAAATATAGATGGCGGAAAAGCATTTGATTGGGGTAAAACTTCAACAGATTATGCAAAGTTCCGTGACATTTACCCGCAGGAATTTTATGATAAAATAATAAAACGTGAACTATGTATGAAAGGACAGCGTGTTCTTGATGTAGGAACAGGAACCGGAGTGCTGCCAAGAAGTATGTATCGTTATGGTGCCAAGTGGACAGGTACAGATATTTCTGCGAATCAGGTGGAACAGGCAAGAATTCTTTCCAAAGGTATGGATATTGACTATTATTCACTGCCTACAGAAGATATAGATTTTCCAGAAAATTCTTTTGATGTAATTACCGCATGCCAGTGCTTTTGGTATTTTAATCACGAACAGGTTAAATCTAAGTTTTTTCGTATGCTGAAACCGGATGGATGTATTCTTATATTGTATATGGCATGGCTACCCTTTGAAGACAAAATTGCAGGAGAAAGTGAAAGGCTTGTTTTAAAATATAGTCCTAAGTGGAGTGGAGCGGGAGAAACTATTCATCCAATATTCATTCCTGATTGCTATAAGGAAAAATTTGAACTGGTTTATCATGAGGAATATCCTTTGAAGGTGCGTTTCACCCGTGAAAGTTGGAATGGCAGAATGAAAGCCTGCCGAGGCATTGGTGCTTCTCTAACAGAGCAGGAGATTTCTGCGTGGGAAAAGGAACATATTAAATTACTTGCAGAAATTGCTCCTTCTGAGTTTGATATTTTACATTATGCTGCTATTGCCGAGTTAAAGGTAATAAAATAAATATTGATTGAGGTGAACGATTTTGAAGGTATTAGTTAGTTCCTGTGTTATGGGTAAAAACTGTAAATACAATGGTGGCAATAATTATAATCCCAAAGTTATGGAGTTTTTAAGGGATAAAGACGTTATCGAAATTTGTCCTGAATTATTGGCTAATCTGCCAATTCCCCGGCCATCGGCTGAATTGGTGGATGGTGTTGTAATGAATATAAATGGAGAGAATGTTGATAAGGAATACCGCCATGCTGTTGAAATTTCCATGAAAGAAATTGAACACATGGATATTGATCTTGCAATCCTTCAATCGAGAAGCCCTACTTGCGGCGTGAATCAGGTTTACGATGGGAGTTTTACCGGGAAATTAGTAAAAGGGCAAGGGGTGTTTGCACAGGAACTCATTAGAGCTGGTTATAAAGTAATAGATTCAGAGGATTTTTAGAAAGCAGCCCATCCTAGGTTCTTTCCCAATCTGCAATCTACGAAGCAGTCTGGAGAGAGCCAGGGGATAAGTGTCAGGCTGCGGTAGTGAATGTGGTGAGTGCGATTAGAAGGAAGATTGGAGATGGGTATATAGAGATTGTTGTTGGCAGCGGGTATCGGTTTGTGGGATGAATAAGAGCTGGTAGCGGGCATCTGGAAACAGGGTGGCTATCGGCTTTTTTATATGATTAAATAAAATTTCCTATGAATTTGGTATTGACTTTAATAAAATTTATGCTATACTAAGTTTTATTAAAGAAAATATGAAAGGAGGATTAAAATGGAGCTAGACAAAATCCCACAATGGATACTTGCGCTGGAACAGGAGGATGCAACATTTTTGAAGAATTTTGTTTTGAAATCAGGTTCATTAAAAGAAATTGCTAAACTGTATGAAGTATCGTATCCAACGGTACGCTTACGACTGGATAAGCTCATTCAAAAAATAGAGATGAATGATCGACAGGAGGAAGAACCATTCCAGACATTTATCAAAGGGTTGGCAGTTGATTCCCGTATTGATTTAGAAACTGCAAAGATTATTATTGAAAAATATAAGCAAGAAAAGGAGAGGTAAGATGTTTGAATTATCAATCGGTTTTGCAATAGCAGGTATACTTATGGTATTGGAATATCTCATTTGCACCAAGTTAAAAAATCCATTATGGGGAGGAATTATACCATTACTAATACTTATTGGTACAATTTGGATTTTTGCTAGTGGCAGAGTGCCGTTTGAATTGAAAACGGTTTTCCCGTTTGTTATTTGCAACAGTATTTTTTTTGGAGAATGGGATAATGGCAGAAAGAAATATGACGAAAAGAAAAAAGAAGAAATGAATAAAATGCGTGCTAAGGACATTTAAACTAGGAGGAAATATTATGTTGATTGATTTTTTAAAGATTTTTGGTTCCATCATTATCACACTTCTTATAGCTGGGATACAAAAATATATGAGTACAAGGAATACAGTCTTGTTAGGAGTAATTATTCCTATCATCTCTTGTGTTATTATGGGTTTATTAGTCTGGCTAAAAAATGTACCTCTTTCTACAGAATTAGTTATTGCCTGTGCTGTTATTATCATTTTGGAGGTTTTCCTTTGGATAGACGGCCGTAGAGAATATCGTTTCAAATCACTTAATAAAATGAAAGCAAAAGATATTGGATAAGCAGGGGAGGAAGGCATGGTAAAAGAACAATGGATATTTTGTCCTGTCTGCGGTGGTAAAACAAGATTGAAGATTCATGAAAATACGGTACTTGAGAATTTTCCTCTGTTTTGTCCGAAATGTAAACAGGAAACGATGATTGATGCACGACAACGGAATATATTTGTTATCAAAGAGCCAGACGCTAAGACGCAGAGCCGGTAACCTATTGAAAGATTGTTTTTCTTAGGTTGTCGGCTCGATTTTTTTAAGGCAGGTGGTGTACAAGAGGAAAAGTTCTTATACTGACTTTCTCAGACTCGGAAGAACATATCGTGAATAAAGTCCTTACAGCGGTGGAAGGCGAGGCAGAAATGGGATATATTCCAAATCCCCATTCTCCATCCGTCCTCACTTTCCCCGGCCTGAAAATTTACATACACGAACAGACGGTCTACCATAACGATACTCTCATCCCACTGACATACCATGAGTTTTTCACATTACTCTACTTAGACAGGCACCCATTCTTGGTTCTCCCGCAATCTATAATCTACGAAGCGGTCTGGAAGTAGCCGTGATAAGTGTCAGGCTGCGATTGTAAATGTGGTGAGCCAGATCAGGCTTAAGAGTGGAGATGGGTATATAGAAATTGTGGCGGGGAGAGGGTATCGTTTCGTGGGGTAGAAGGGGTTTCAGAGTGGTGATTCAGAGTATTTTAAATTGAAGGAGGCGTTGAATTTTTTGCGGTAGAATGCTATAATGGCACTGATTTTACAGAATGAAAGAGGTGAGCTTATGCGTACCGATAAAAAAGGTCAAAATGAAGCTTGGCTCCATGCAAAACCAGTAAATAGCGACATTTGCATGGAGTAACGACAGTCGCCCAATATATATACTGGTTTTGTTACTTGACTATTTTTAATCAAGGAGGAAGCCAGCATGAAATATTTGAATGCAAAAGATATTCTTCCAGAGTTGTTGGTTAAGGAATTGCAGGGATACATACAGGGAGGCTACATCTATATACCTGCGAATGAAAACCAGCATCGGCGTTGGGGAGAAGTATCCGGATATAGAGAAGAATTACAGCTAAGAAATGCGGAGATAGTCGAAGCATATAACAAAGGCTTTTCTATTGAACATCTTGCTGAAAAATATAGTCTTTCTGTTTCAGGTATTCGGAGAGTAATTTATCAAAAATAGTAGAAGGGGCTGCTCTGTGCAGCCTCTTTGCTTTATACAAAATATTGCCGAAGCGTTCTGTGGATTGCTGTAAAGCATATAGACGGGTAAAATATAAGCAAACAACAGAAAGAGGTGTATCAAATGGCAAATGCTGAAAAAATATATCCCCGTTCAGGGGACAAAGAAACTGTTTACCTAAAACCGGTTATTTCAAATCCCAATATATCGGTTGGCGAATATACTATGTATAATGACTTTGTGAATGATCCAAAACTGTTTGAAAAGAATAATGTGCTGTATCAGTATCCAATTAACCATGATAAACTGATAATCGGGAAGTTCTGCTCGATTGCCTGTGGTGCAAAGTTTATTTTTAACAGTGCAAACCATACATTATCTTCGTTCTCAACATACCCATTCCCGATATTTTTTGAAGAATGGGGTCTGGATATGAAAAATGTTGCTGCAGCATGGGATAACAAAGGAGATATTGTAATCGGTAATGATGTCTGGATTGGATATGAGGCAGTCATCATGGCTGGTGTTACCATTGGAGACGGTGCAATTATAGGAACTCGTGCAGTCGTTACAAAAGATGTACCGCCATATACAATTGTAGGTGGTGTGCCGGCGAAACCAATAAGAAAACGCTTTGACAATGAAACTTTAGAAGAGCTACTTAAAATAAGATGGTGGGATTGGCCAGAAGAAAAGATAGCAAGAAATATTACGGCTATCCAATCTGGTTGTTTAAATCAGTTGCAAGAATAAGAAAGAGTGATGGGCAAGAAGATTATGGTAAAAAATAGGCGGTATGGAATGTTAAGGATAATGGGAATTGTATCACTTCTTTTTTTAATAATGGTTTGTATAGGCGGAATAATGGTAGTTTCTAATAAAGAAAAGTACGAAAGCAAAAATTACTCATTTTCTGACTCTGTGGACAAAAGTGAGTTTGAAAAGATGTTGGATACAAATGAAATTCCTTATAGAATACGTTCGACTGATACTATATCTGTAACAAAAGACTATATAGATGAGGCTGATAAAGTCTATAACATTATCTTTGAATAAAGTTGTAGATTATGAAAAATTCTTTAGCTTAGAATCGCTGATGGGGCAAACGAAGAAGCAGCGTTGATTTTACGATAAACTGCCCTTTCGTTTGTGTCATTTGTGATTTAACAAGATGTACTACCATATACAATCGTAGGCGGTGTGCCTGTAAAACCAATCAGGAAGCGGTTTTCGGAGAATATAATTGCAATGCTTATGGAACTGCAATGGTGGAATTGGCCAGAAGAAAAAATAGCTCAGAACATCCATGCAATTAAATCTGGTTATATTGGGCAATTAAGATATTGAGGTGTTCAGAAATGCCGATTATAAAAAGAGAGATTAAAATAAATCATATTCCCGTAATCGTTTGGGAACACCATCTCGTAATGTGTATTTACATGAACAAACAGTAACAGTTATTAAAGAGCTAGACGCAGAGCCGATAACCTATCGAGTTCAAACTCGCAGGTTGTCGGCTCCATTGTTTTTTAATAAACTTATTATTCAATGTATAGGGAGTGTGGCAATGTCAGTACACATGAATATAGAGCGACAACCCGTCATCCTACAAGGCAGTCTTACTGTTGATCCACAATGCTATACGGTTACATTGGCCGGAGATAAAATTGATCTTTACCCGAAAGAATTTGATGCTCTTTGCCTATTGATGAAGTACCCAGGATGGGTGCTTTCCTCTGCGTTTTTTAGAAATATAACTTGGATATATTCTCTATCAGAGTTAACATAGAAAAAAGGAAATTATTGTCCGTTGTAACATTTCTCGGACATTTGCCTGTTATACTATCTACAAAAAGCAAAGGAAGTGACGAGATGAAGCAGATTTTAATTGTCGAGGACGACAGTTTTTTGAATAAGATGTTAGCCTATAACCTGACTGCAAACGGGTTCGGCGTGACATCTGCCTTAAATGCCAGAAACGCCGTCGAAACCCTGCACTGGCGGAAACGATACTGGCAGCCGACAAAAAGCAAGGTCTAAAATTGTTGATGCAGGTAGATTTTTTCAAAATGATGCGATAAACTAAGACTATCCTCAAAAAAGAGAGGTACATAGGTATGATCGGCACAGATAATCCACGCCGGTATTGGAGCGACTTGAAACGAAGCGTATAGTAATGGATAAAATGATTGATATAAAGAACCAAAGGAGCCCATTATGAAAAATATATTGTTAATTGAAGATGAAGATAATCTAAACCGTGGTATAAGCCTTAAACTTCAAAAAGAAGGCTACACAGTTTTTTCAGCAGCCAGCGTCGCAGAAGGTTTGAGCTTGTTTCAAACCAATACTATTGATATTGTAATTTGCGATATAGGATTGCCAGATGGCAGTGGATTGGATTTATGTTCCAGCATTCGCCAGAAAAGTGATGTGCTATTCCTGTTCCTCACAGCTCTTGATACAGAGATCGATATGATAACAGGATATGAAATGGGAGCAGATGACTATGTAACCAAGCCATTTAGTATGTCGGTTCTTATCTCAAAAATAAGTGCAATGTTGAAACGAACTGAAAAAACAACTTCCAATGTTGTTAAAACGGGAGAGCTAATATTATATATAAACGAAAAACGAGTTGTAAAAGACAACGGTGTAATTTCAATTACACCGACAGACTGGAAACTGTTAATGGCGTTTATTGAACATCCTCATCATATTCTTTCACGGAAACAACTTCTGGAAAGTTTATGGGATGTCAATACTGACTATGTTGATGAAAATGCAGTTGCTGTTAATATCCGGCGTCTTAGAGAAAAAATAGAGCCAGATCCCTCTAATCCTGTTTACATTAAAAATGTACGAGGCTTGGGATATGTGTGGGAAATGGGGTGTGAAAGACAATGAGGTTAAAGAACAGGACTTCCTTTCTGTTCAAAATTGTGCTGTTCGCTATATTCAGTATATTTGTGGCAGAGATTATTGTGCTGCCTAAAATTGAGCATGATATGCTAAAAGAAGCAGGCAGACAGGAATTAGTGACTGTACAACAAATATGTGGTGCGGTACTTGAAAAAAATCCTGATGTAGAACAAGATTTCATTATGGGATTACGTCAGCCTACAGAACATTGGCAGGAAAAAGGCGAACAAATTTTGAATCACTATGGCTATGATGAAGAACATTTATTGGCAGACAATACGCTGTATGCTTCTTACATGATTGCATGGAGAAATTGGACGGGATTTTTTCTGATTACCACGTTTTTGCTCCTTGTAATTTCACTCTTATATTTTTACAGCATTATCCGTAATAGTAATCAGGAAATTTTGCTGATATTGGAACAGTATCTATCAGAGGATTTTTCTTTTTCTTATGGAACAGCAAAAATTGTAAAAGGTCGCATTCACTTTATGAGCAACCAAATTGGCGAACGCTTGAAACAACTGGGACATCAGATTGTAACGAAAAATACTCGGATTATAGAGGAAAAAGAAAGTACAAAAGCACTTGTGACTGATATTTCTCATCAGCTAAAAACACCGATGGCTGCATTGAAAACTTGCTTTTATATGTATTTAGATGCTACTGATTTGGATGAGAAGATGGAATTTCTACAACGAAGCGAATCTCAGTTGACAAAACTGGAACAGTTGATTGCAAGCCTTATGAACATTTCCCGCTTGGAAACCGCAATGATTTCATTGACTGAGGAACCAATTTTTCTAAATGATTTACTGGTAGATGCAGTGAATGGTGTATACGAAAAAGCAAGAAGAAAAAACATTGAAATTTCTTTGCAGGAAACAGAAAATATCGCACTACAGTTGGACAAACACTGGACAACCGAAGCAATCATCAATGTCTTGGATAATGCGGTAAAGTATAGTCCCCCAAATAGCCACATCACGATTTCTATTGAGAAACAGCACTTTTATACACTCGTGAAGATTAAAGACGAAGGGATTGGTATTTCCCAGGGCGAACATAATAAAATTTTCCAGCGGTTCTATCGTTCCAGCCATTCTTATGTAAAGAAAACGGAAGGAAGTGGTGTGGGGTTGTACCTCACACGCATGATTTTGGAACGACAGGGAGGTCTTATCCGTGTTGAATCCGTTCCGGAAGAAGGAAGTACATTTATTCTACAATTTAGGAACTGATAAAAGGCCGGAGAAAATCCCGGTCTTTTGTTATACAACGGTAAGCTGTTCTGTAAGGTTCCCGTAATATTTCTTTGATACAATAATCAATGTAAAGGTACGGGAGGAAAAAATGGATATAACAGCACTAAATAATTACTTTGAACTTTATGGCGGATTAGCCATCTTCATTGTTGTATTACTGGAATATATGAATCTTCCGGGATTTCCGGCAGGGATTATTATGCCGCTGGCAGGAATCTATGCAGCACACGGAGGGCTAAGTCTATTTTCAACCATTGTTATTACAGTCTTAGCCGGAGAAATCGGGAGCTGGATATTATATTTTTTGGGAATGTATGGTGGAAATGCTTTTCTGAAAATATATTTGAAAAGGTTCCCCAAACATCAATCAGCGATTGACCGCACATTTGATTTAATCCGGAAAAATGGTTTTTACGGAATTTTTATCAGTAAACTACTCCCAATGGTCAGAACACTGATTTCTATTCCAGCAGGTGTATTAAAAATGGAGTTCATGAAATATTCGATTGCTTCGTTTTTGGGAGTAACACTTTGGAATAGCTTTTTCGTGGGGGCCGGTTATATCATTGGAGAGCCTATACTGAAAATAATCACAAGGGGGTGAGGAAATGCGGATTGCCATGATGACTAATAATTACAAACCTTTTGTTGGCGGAGTTCCTATTTCGATTGAGCGGCTTGCTGACAGTTTGAGAGATTTAGGACATACGGTATATGTCTTTGCACCTGATTATAAATCTCCAGTAGATGATGATGAATATACATTTCGCTTTCCGACAATGAAACGAAAGGTTGCCGGAGTGATTCCTGTTCCCAATTTGAGTTACGGTTATGTGAAGGAAATTATTTCAACACTTGATATTGATTTGATTCATGTTCATCATCCTGTGATGATTGGAAATGTGGCAACACGGCTTGGACAGGAATTTCATATTCCTGTTGTCTTTACATACCACACAAGATATGAACGGTATTTGCACTATCTGAAGCCCTTTGGATATTTGCAAAATAAAGCCAATCAGGGAAAGTTGGTGGAGGCAGCCATCATTGATTTTGTACAGCAGCAAGTCATACAACGCTATTTGAATCATTTCCTTGAGAAATGTGATATGGTTTTTGCACCGACAAAGTCTATACAGGATTATTTGGAGCCATTCCACATAGATACGCCGATAAGCATTGCACCTACAGGTTTACCCTCTGTCAACTTTGAAAGACACGCTGAAGCGACAGACCTCCGAAAAAGGTATCTGCAAGGGAAAAAATATCTGTTCTGTACTGTTTCAAGATTAGCGAAAGAAAAGAATCTTCCTTTTCTACTTCAAGGTATTGCTGCTGTGAAAGAGCAGTTAGGAGATATTTTCAATCTGCTTATTTTGGGAGATGGACCAGAGAAAGAGAATTTGATAGCCCTGTCCCGAACTTTAGAAATTGATGAAAATGTTTTCTTTGTTGGAGAGGTTCCAAATCAAGAAATTACATCTTATCATCAGGCGTGTGACTTGTTTCTGTTTTCATCAAAATCAGAGACACAGGGAATCGTACTTTTAGAGGCGATGGCAGCATATCTTCCGGTCTTTGCTATTCGTGCAACCGGAGTGTCAGATGTTGTTAATGGAGAAAATGGTGTATTGTCATCAGATTCTATCGAAGATTGGGTACAGAATGTAATTTCTGTTTTGCAAACCCCAAGTGTGCTTATGAAAATGAAAAATTCCGCTCGTAACACCGCCCTCTTGTATGATGAAAAAAATATTGCGGAACAAATTTTAGAGCGTTATAGATACTTGGAAAAGAGCTATGAAGCAGAGCGTTGGCTAATGCTACACCTAAATGGGGCAAGACGGCCCTTATTTGTAAAGGAGTGTTAAGATGGATATTATTCTTGAAACAAAAGACCTGACCAAAACGTATAAGGCAGGCAATAATCATATCAATGCAGTAGACCATACCTCTATTTGCGTTAAAAGAGGCGATTTTGTAACGATTGTAGGAAAATCCGGCTCAGGAAAAAGCACGTTGCTTCATTTAATTGGCGGTCTGGACTATCCTACTTCTGGGGAAGTATGGGTTGATAATGAGTGTATAACCAATATGAATGAAGAGGATTTATCTGCATTTCGCAGACGAAAGATCGGCTTTATTTTTCAGGCATTTAATCTTGTCCCATCTTTGAATGTTTGGGAAAATATTATTTTGCCTATCGGATTGGATAACAGAAAGCCTGATATGGTTTATCTGAAAGAAATTATTGAATTGCTTGGATTGGGCGAGAAGCTGAATAATCTTCCAAACACATTGTCTGGAGGTCAGCAACAGAGAGTTGCCATTGCCAGAGCATTGGCAACAAAGCCAGCTATTGTCCTGGCCGATGAGCCGACAGGAAATCTTGATTCTAAGACAAGTGATGAAGTAATGGCACTTTTGAAAACATCTGCTTTGAAGTATGAGCAGACACTCATTGTAATTACCCATAATGAAGATATTGCACAAATGGGAAATCGAAAATTGGTAATTGCAGATGGTAAGGTGGTGGAGTAATGAAAATGATATATCATCTGGCTATCAGCCGATTGAAATATAACAAAGGAAGATCCATTCTTACCATAGTTGCGATTGCACTTATGACAACACTGCTTATGTCTATTGGCAGCTCTGCACTTACGGTTATTCGGCATCAGCAGTTAGAGATAGAAGAAAATGCCCGAAATTATCATGCGGCTTTCAAAGGCAGTACCGCAGATCAGGTATTTATTCTTGAAAATCACACGGATGTAGAATCGCTTTCTACGAGGGAAAATGTAGCGTCCATAGAGCTGCCCAAATTAAATGCTTTTCTTAATTTTGATTCCTTAAGAAAAGGTTCTATTGACCAGATTCAGTTAGCCGATGGGAAGATGCCTGTAGAAGCAGATGAAATTGCGGGGCCTCCTGCACTCTTTGAAAGATTGGGAGTCATGCCAGAAATCGGGCAAAAGTTTCAGATACCGTTGCGTATTCAGGGAGGCAGAGTAGAGAATTTTGACTTCACAATTACCGGTATTTTAGAGCAAACGGATATTTCAAAGTTAAATGTCAATGAAACCCGCCTTGTCTATGGAGCATTTATTTCTGAAAAATTTGTTGAACAACATATTTCGCCGGATGATAGAACCTATACGGCTTATATACGGATTGCAAACGAAAAAGAGTATTCAAAAGATGAAATTGAGACGATTGTAACTGAAATTGCAGAGGACATAGGATTGAACAAATCAGATGTTTCTTTTAACGAAGAATATCTGACTTATATGACGAATCCCGGAACACAAGAACGAAATGTTATGATAGGGCTTGGACTGCTGGTTGTGTTTCTGGGAGGCATGGTAATTTACAGCATTTATTATGTTTCTGTCATTTCAAATATTCAAGAGATGGGGAAGTTAAAAGCTCTTGGTGCTACAAAAAAACAGATTCGTCGCTTGCTTTTTACAGAGAGCCTTGCACAGTCTCTCATTGGAATCCCCTGTGGGATTTTACTGGGATATCTTGCAACAATATTCTTGTTCAGAGTGGTTATTCTTCCCGGGTCTACTCTTGAGGATACATTCTGGCACTGGCGGGCTGCCATCAGTGTTGTAGCAGTTGTTTTGCTTACGGTTGGGATTTCTATCCGAAAACCGCTGAAAATGGCGACAGCCATTTCTCCCGTGGAGGCAATGCGTTATCAAGAACCGGCAGGAAAGCAAAAACGCAAAAAATCCTTCAGAACACTTTCCGTATCAAAACTGAGTTATGCAAATTTGCAGAGAAATAAGAGAAGAACTGTGGTTACGATACTCGCTCTGGGGTGTTCCGGTATTATGTTTTTGGCAGTAGCCAATATTGCAAATAATATAACTGCGGAAAATTATGCAAGAATGCTGATGCCAAAAGGCGATTTTGAAATTAGCTTGAGTTACGCTGTGGACGACCGGGAGTATCCAGAGAATAATCTAAATAGGATTCAGCTCCAAAATCCATTGAATGATGAACTGAAAATGAAAATAATGTCTTTGGATGGGGTTGAAAGGATTGATGAAAAGCACACAGTGCTGGCAGAAGCCAAAAATGTGGTATTGGAAACACAGCGTATCGAAGTTGGAGGAATCAGTGAAAACGATCTTTCATCTCTAAATAAGTCGCTGAAAAGAGGAACCTTGGATTATGATAAATTAGTCCGCTCTAACGGAATGATTTTTACATGGGATGCTTTGTTTGAACAATATGGCTTTGAAATTGGCGATACGATACAACTGGTACTTTACGATGGGAATAGAGAAATCCCTTTTACTGGTACGCTCATGGCAAGCACTAACAGCAGCGATGATACCTTTTTGATTGCCGATGAGGTTTTACAGGAACTAATAGCAGAGACAAATCCTGCGAGTGCCATTTATATTACCGTTCGCCCAGAAAAATTTGAAAGTGTAAAAACGCAAATTGATGCGCTGCAACAGGAAAATGCGAATTTCATGTTCAAAGCCTATGACGAAGAACTTGGAATTGCAAAGCAACTGATCCGCACAATTCAATACACAATCTACGGTCTGCTGACAGTCATTGGAATTATTGGCTACATCAGCCTTATCAATACAATGATTACAAGTATTTTAGTTCGTAAAAAAGAACTGGGGATTTTGCAGGCAATAGGTTTGTCCGATAAGCAACTATGTCAAATGATACATCGGGAAGGGATGTTCTTTACCTTTGGAACATTAGCACTATCATTGACCATCGGAAACGGACTTGGGTATTTACTGATACGTATTATTATAAGTACTCAGATTTTGAAGATAAGCCAATATAAGTTTCCGATTATTCAAACGCTTGTTTTGATTGTTGCAGTAGCTATTGGCCAAATTGCAATTACTGTTTTTGTAAATCGCTATATTCATAAACAGTCATTGGTTGAAAGAATGCGTGATTAGCAGAATATAAGAAAGTGAAAACAGATGAAAAAGATATTTTTGGTTGACGATGATACAACTTATACATGGGGATTAAAGATACACTTGCAGAGGCGTGGTTATGCGGTAGAAACTGCCGCTACTCTGGCTGAAGCAAAAGAGATAATAAAACAAGAATCCCCTCTGCTGATCTACTGTGACCTTGACTTACCGGACGGTTCTGGGCTGGAATTTTTGGACGAGGTTCGGGCGACGAGCAAAGAGCTTCCCTTTGTTCTGGCATCTTGCCATGAAAAGGAAGACTACGAACGTGAGGCCATGCGCCGGGGTGCAACATTGTGCATGGACAAAATGAAATCTTACCTGCTGCGAGATAAGCTGGTGGAATACGCTTACCGCCAGTTATCCGATGAACAGGCTCCAACCTTTCATAAACTGCTGTACATTCATGCGAATGATGCCAGCGTCGGAGTGTTTCGGGCGGCCATGCTGCAAAAAGGCTTCAATGTGGTAATTATGGAAACGTTGGCCTCTGCTAAAGATCGCCTGTTGGAAGATGCAGATATTGAACTGATACTATGTGATCTCTCTTTGCCGGATGGTACAGCGCTTGAACTGTTCTATGACCTGCGGCATATTGCTGGAAAATTCAAAGTAAAGAACCCACCAATTAAGTTACTTCCATTCTTTATTTTGACTGATAACAACGACCTGACAACGGAATATCTGTATCGGCATGAGGGTATCAATGACTATTTCGTGTCCCCGGTCAATATCCCGGAACTGATACGGCGTATCCTGTATTTTGTGGAGCCAGGGAATAAGTTGGAGTAGTATCTATCTTGTGAATAATTTTTAAACTTATAGACGGTTCATATCTCATTCATAACTCGGTAGTTTATAATGGCAGAAAAAGAGAGAAACCAGCAGCAATAAATAATGGATACTTGAAATGTATTGATAGAAGATAAAGAAAGTGACCATAAGTTCGCTATTCATTAAAGAGCAACAGGAAGGAAATGCAAAAGTGGATGTACTATTTATTATGATGGAAAAAGTCCAGGAGGGATTTTGTGAGGAACTTATGAAGCTTGCCAACCAGTACGGGTATAAACTGAATAAGGCAGCTTACCGGACAATGGATATACTGGTAAATCCCATGTTACCATTTGGTTTACATGGATTTTGCAGGGTGTTTCTTTCATTTGACGGCAGTATATTTTATAATCAGCCCATCCTATAGGAAACAAATCAGAAAAGGTGGTTGATAGTTATGGTGGAATTTGGTGAAAAACTAAAAAGGGCAAGAGAGGAAAAAGGGATGACGCAGCAGACTCTGTCTGAGCATCTCTATGTTACCCGGCAAGCTGTGTCACGGTGGGAATGTGGTGCGAGGTATCCTGATCTCCTGACTGCTAAGAAATTATCAGAGGTATTGGAAGTATCTCTGGATGAGCTGCTGTCCGGCGAGGAAATGAAACAATGCGTGGAGAAAAATACAATCGTGGAATCGCCTGTTATAGGAAGGGTGCAGTCAGCACTGTATGCTTTTGCAGGTATGGCATATCTGCTTATGAGTGTATTGGCAATCCGTTTTCTTACGCCGGAGCTTACAGGGGTGAGTCTACAGATGATGGGATATGGAGTTTCCTATTTATTAGGGTATCTGATGATTACACTGCTGCTTTTTACCGGGCTAGTATTTTCCATCCGTGGAAAACTAACGCCTAAAAGGACAGGAGTAATTGCAGCGGCTTATTTTGGAGCCGCACTAATCTCAAATATTTTTGTACTTATGCAGGCACCTGGTATATGGCCGACAGTGTTACAAAGCATCCTTTACCTGATCTGCATTGTAATTGCGGCCGGATATTATTTTCAGGAGAGAAGGGTTTCTCCGATACCGGTGTATTGTGTGGCTGCGTATGGTTTTATAAGAAGCGGAATCATGTATTTTCAGATGATGCAGTTAGAAAATGAGTTTGCATTTATCGTGAGAACTATATGGCTGGCAGCAGTTACAGGGTATATGGGAGTGACGGCATACCAGGCGTATACGCTGGAGAAAAAATGGCGGTTGGCTGTGAAATAATCTGAGAATTAGGGAGAGATCAACAAAAAAAATTTATGAGTTGGGGAGCGAGTGTTATGGAGAAAACAGAATGGATTTTATGTCCGGTCTGCGGCAGTAAAACCCGTGATAAGATACGGGAGGATACAGTTTTGAGAAACTATCCCCTTTACTGCCCAAAGTGCAGGCAGGAAAGCCTGATTGAAGCAGAAGATTTTCATATAACGGTCATCAAAGAGCCAGACGCTTAGACGCAGAGCCGATGAATTTGTGGGTGCTGAACCTCACAGTTCATCGGCTCTGTTTCGTTTCGACATATTCTGCCATATTTTGTCGAAAACTTTTTAAAATTATAGACGGTTCATAACTCATTCATAGGTCATTCATAACCCGGTAGTTTATAATGGAAGAATAGAGAAAAACCAGCAGTAACAAGATGCGCTTGTCCTACTGGTTTCACTCCGGTTTTTCTGCTTTGGACATGTCATGCCCTGCAAGAAACTGCTCGGACATGCAGTCCACGGTGTTCAGCATGAATTTCCGTTCCTGTGGGCGGCATGACTGGAATTTTCCAATGAGATGCTTTATATCCAGTTCTTCATCAGAAAGTTCCGGGTAGAACAGGGCATCGCCTGAAAGCCCTAACCGCCTCACGATGGGCCAGAGGATATCAAAGGAAGGGTTCATGGTGCCGTTTTCGATTTTCTGAACGGTTTTAATTGCTACATGACATTGGTCTGCCAGTTCCTGCTGGGTAAGACTGCATGCCTGCCGTGCAGTACGGATGCAGTTACCTAAATGTGTTGCTGTGTCTTTCGGCATAATCGTTCACCTCACCTATATTCTATCGTGCCGATTTGGGTTTTCACATTCCCTAATCGTACCGATGATGTATGTACGATTATACCTTTTTTGATAAAGAGAATAACGATCCAGTTACTTTGGGGGATTGTGCAGAGGAAGAAAAGCCATGCCGCCAGAGTAAGCGAATGGAAAGCCCTGTCGGGAAGCGAATAAAAAAACGGCTTCTCGCAGCAGGGCTTATTCGTGTCTGCCATCTGTGACCAGCCGATAGGAGGAAGTCATGGGTGGCATTATTTTTGTGAAAGGGTTCTGTCCGGGTGAACCGTTAAAAAAATCCCGGCATGCGAAAGAGCATCTTATACCCGTGGATACGCATTATCGTGCATATTAGACAGCTATAATAATACTTATAACGCATACTACTACCATATCTGGAACTATGACGTCAGGAAGCAGCAGAAGCTCCCTGGCGTTTTTCTGTGTCGTTTTCTGACGAAATTCCCCGGTTTTTATTGGAGCCGGGGGCCTCCGCATCTGTTGTGTGCCTTCCCCTGACTGAAATTACTGCCTAAGAAAAAATTTTTAAAGAAATTTTGAAAAACCTTTCCGGTTTGGGGCAGGCAGATCTGTCTTAGTAGTTTAAAGGGAGAACAAAAGGATGTTTTCTGCCGCCGGAAAAAATTTTCAAAGTCTTTCCGGTTTGGGACAGGCAGATTTGTCTTAGTAGTTCAAAGGAGGCGATAAGAACCACTCAAAACTGCATAGGAAAGGGGGAACGATCATGTCGGCTCCCTTAAAAGACAAGGACTGCATCATTGCCATATTTGACAGTTTTGCCAAGACTGTGATGAAGAACGAGTGCAGGAATGCAGTGGATGAAGAAAA
>JAETON010000089.1 GCA_021771695.1 Lachnospiraceae bacterium
ATGACATGGCCTTTTGAGAATGACACCAGCACTATTATAAAGAAACTGGCGAAAGCTGACCTAAAGGAACATAAGCTCAAGACTTTAATCACTGCAATTATTATTGTAATTGCGACTTGCCTAATGGCAACCGTCTTTTCGATTTTAGTAAATGACGCACTAAAACAATCCACACAAGCACCTTATCATGCTATGTTTCGCGCTGTGAGCGAAGATACGAAAAACAAGTTACAGACCGATAATGATTTTGAAACAGTTGGTGTTTACAAAACTTTTGGTAATATTGTGAACAGTGATGGGCGCACTGATCTGGCATACATGGATGATTCGGCAATGTCCTTTTTGGGCTTTGAACTGATGGATGGAAACCTACCGCAAAGCAACACAGAGGTACTTGTATCTGAAACTTATCTGTCTATTCACAAATTGGTATTAGGTGATTCATTTTCCTTTGAATATGTAGACACCTTGACAAACGAATTGAAAGAAAACACATTTACTGTTTGCGGCATTATCCAAAACAAAACGCAAGAAAAAGGAAAACAGTTTTATATTCTGACCTCTGATCGTTTCCGCACAGAATATGCACAACAGTACAGCGAGCTTTCTTTAACTTACAGCACACAAACTGCCTCGACTGTTGATGTATTAGTTTCACTTAATTCGGAAAAAGCCGATATGAGTCCTGACACTCAAAAAGATTTCTTAAAAAGTAAGGGTGAAGCCGAAGGTATTAAAGATTTTGACATCATACTAAATGACAGATATATTGATGGAATCTATATTGATGGTGCTGTGGCGGTCGGTATTGTCTTTTTTGCGATATTCATTATGTTCGCCAGCAGCTTTGTAATTTACAGTATTTTTTATATTTCCATTGTCAATTCGATGCCTATGTATGCCCAGTTTATTTCATTAGGGACGACGAAAAAACAGTTGCGTTACTTTTTGAAAATGCAGGGGAATTTACTGGCATTACGATTTATCCCTTTGGGAGCATTGATTTCTATTTTGATTGTAGTTATTCTCTCCGGGGTACGATGGCTTTTATATGATATGGCGATTGTTTTATTGTCTGGATTCTTGATTTTTGCTGTTATCAAGTTCGCTTTGGGAAAGCCGGCAAAACTTCTTGCCAAAACTTCTCCTATTGAAGCAATGAAATTTCAAGGGGAAAAGGCCAGACAAGGACACAAAACATTGAAGCGGATTACACCAAACACTTTGGCGCAAAGCAACCTGAAAATGAATCAGAAGAAAAACCGTATGTCAATTATTTCATTGAGCATTAGTGGAACCTTGATGATTGCATTAGCTATCCTCATTTCTTCCATCAATCTTCCAGCTATGTTACGACAAAGCTATCCATTAGACGAGGATTTCCAGATTGGCATACAGATGGATAACTTTTATGAGCGTTTTCCGACTATCATTCAAGACAATCCTCTATCAGAGGATTTGCAGGCACAAATATATAAAATTCCCGGCGTAGAAAAGATTGTATTGGATGGATGTGTCGTGGGCCGCTTAGTAGAATCAAAAGTTGTCTACGATTCGCCAGAGGACAATTTAGAAACTGTAAACAGTCTATCACCAGAACTTGTTGCTAATGCAAGTGAACTTGTGGACGGTACAATCAATTATGATGAAGTCGGTCTGGATGGCATGGTTGTCAATAAATACCGTACAGATCGAAGTGATACAAACTATGGCGATTTGAAAATTGGAGATACACTATTATTCCATTTTGATGTTGCCGGACAAACCATTGAAAAAACTTTTACCGTTGCCGGGATTGCTTACTTCCCATCAACAGGGTTGTTCTATTGTACCAGCGAAGCAATAGCAGAACTTTCCCCTTATAATAATACATCACATTTATCCGTTTTTTGCGACCCGGATTATAAGGAATCTGTTCAAGATGGGATCATGGCGCTTATAAGCGGAAATCCGAATTTGAGGCTCAAAATTTACGATGAAGAATTTTCTACAATTAGAGGATTCATAAAGGCAACCACAAGCAGTCTGTACGGTATCTCTGCATTTGTAATTCTTTTCGGGCTATTAAATATGGTGAATATGCTAATCAGCAGCGCTATTGTCCGTAAACGGGAATTTGCTCTTTTGCAGGCAGTCGGAATGACAAATCAGCAACTAAGAAAAATGCTTTACCGAGAGGGAATGAGCATTAGTGTAAAGTCTGCAATATTGGCAACCTTTTTTGGCGTTACAGTAGGTGTCCTGCTATGTTATTTGGCAAATAAGGTATTGGCCCTGAAATTTATCCTTTTTGAGTTTAATATATTCCCGATTCTTTTATTCTCCATTTTGCTTGTTGGATTGCAGATTTGCATTAGATCCGGCGAACTTTTGAATAAAAATGCCCGCACAAAGGCGGGCATGAAAAACAGACATTTTGGTTTAGAAGATGAAAAATCCTTCGCCTTCTTCGAAAATGTCATCGAGATCTTCATTTAGAAAATAATCCATATCCAGAAGCTCCTCGTCGCTCATGCGACGAATGTCCTTCGGAGTCATACCTTCTGGGGGATTATTGATATATTTTTGGCGTAACTCTTTTATGTTTTCTTTCATGGGATACATCCTCCTTTTAAAGAGGATTGTAACATAGATGAACCGATTCACATAGCTAGCCAGGGACTCTTTTCTTACGGGATCGGGACATGACTTTCTCGTAAAGTTCTTCAAGAGAAACGCGTTTGTGGTTATATTTTAATTCCAGAAACACCATAATGGTTCCGCATTTCGGACATTTAAGGGGGTCGTATCCAAAGGAAGAAAGTATGGCATTTCTCCATCGGGTGAAATTTTTGTAGAAAGCTGCTTTTTCGCGTGAGATAGCCCGGTTTAGATGTTTGTCTATGTCTCTGTGGCGTGCGTATAGACCACCATAGCGAATCATTTTAAAGTTTTTTTCCGGGATGTGCCGGATTAGCCTTTGAATAAATTCAATAGCAGGTATTGTTTCTTCAACGTACTGTTCGTCTTCATGCCGGTTATAGTGAAATGTGACGGATTCACCATCATAGTTATCAATACGGGAAGTAGCGATAACAGGACGGCCAAGATAACGGCCAATGTAGTTGATGGCAGATCGGGAGTTGCATTTTCGCGGTTTGGCATAGACATAGAACCCATGAGGATGATCTTTGTAACAGGAAGATTTGATTTTTTTGAAAGAAGAATCAAGATGATGCTCCATTTCATTGAGGAGAGCAGTACGGAAAGCGTTGCGGAGGAAAGTATAATTAAAATGTTTAATATTACGCCAGAAACCGTCATCACTATAGCCGCCTTCAGAAATGAGACAGTGTATATGAGGGTTCCATTTTAAGTCCCTGCCAAAGGTGTGCAGAACCATGATATATCCAGGAGTAAAGTTTTTGGACATATTCATTTTATAAAACAGACGGGAGAAGACACTTGAGACAGAGTGGAAAAGACAATTAAGCAGATCCCGATCTTTAAGAAAGAAATGACGAAGATTATCGTCAATAGTAAAAACACAGTGGCGGTGAGGAACAGAAATAAGTTTAGAAGCCATTGCATGAGTACGAGCCATAGCATATTTATTGCCGCAGGAAGGACAGAAGCGGCTGTGGCATCTGAAAGGCGAAAACTTAAGCTCACCACAACAAGGGCATCCAAACATGGCGCCGCCAAAGGAAGGATCCCCGCAATTGATCATTTTATCCACGTTTTCAATAACTGAAGGACGGGGATGTAATGTATAAATCATTTCTTCATAATGATCAATGAAAATATCTTTTAAAACATTCATACGATTATTATGAGGGAAAATGAAACAAAAAGAAACCCCTCCCCTCAAGATTGAGGGGCAGGGGAGTTGAATAGGCGAAGCCTATTTTTTGCCGTTCCTCAAGGAAATTTTTGAAATGTCCGAGCGTTGTAACATTTCACCCCGATTTTCAATGAAATTTTTTGGCCGCTGTAACATTTCGCGGACATTTGGGTTTTACAATACCCTTATCAACAAAAGTGAGGAGGCGACGCAATGGAACTGACCCCAACATTGATTTTGAATCTGGCGCTGCTGATCGTCCCGCCCGTTGCCCTTGTGCTGGTGTTCCGGCAATGGCTGGCCCGGCACATCCGCTGGACGGTTGCCTTGACTGCCCTCTGTGATGTTCTTCTGTTCTGGGATGAACTGTTCTACTATGAGAGCTTCGGCCTGTTCGCTGTGCTGGTTCTGGTGCAGTTGGCGGCCACCGGCGCAGCAGCGTTCCGCATTTACTGCAAACAAAGAAAGTAAAATACAGCCTCATTACTACTCTGGTAAATATCCCGGAACTGATTAGACGGG
>JAETON010000035.1 GCA_021771695.1 Lachnospiraceae bacterium
TTTATGGTATTTTGGATTAGTAGTCATATCTAATTATACCATGAAAGGCAGATTCTCCGGAATCTGCCTTTTGACATTTCGTAAAAAAGAAAGGCGTTGCATTTTGCAACGCCCCCATCTTTTTTTCTAAACATTCATCTTTTAATAAGCAAATTTTTCTTCAAAATATGCTTTCAAATCTTCTATCTTAATACGTTCTTGTTCCATCGTGTCACGGTCACGAACTGTAACAGCTCCATCTTCCAAAGAATCGAAATCAAAAGTTACACAGTAAGGTGTACCGATTTCATCCTGACGGCGGTAACGTTTTCCAATATTACCACGTTCATCGAATTCACAGTTATACTGTTTTGCCAGTTCTTCATAAACTTTCAATGCTTCATCGCTTAACTTCTTAGACAATGGCAGTACACCAATTTTTACAGGTGCAATTGCAGGATGGAAATGCATGACAGTCCTTGTATCTCCACCTTCTAATTCTTCTTCATCATATGCTGCACATAAGAATGCTAAAGTTACACGGTCAGCACCTAAAGACGGTTCAATAACATATGGGATGTAACGTTCTTTTTTCACATCGTCAAAGTAAGTTAAATCTTCTCCTGAAGTATTCTGATGCTGTGTCAGATCATAATCTGTTCGATCTGCAATTCCCCAAAGTTCACCCCATCCAAATGGAAATAAGAATTCGATGTCGGAAGTTGCTTTAGAATAATGAGATAATTCTTCTTTTTCATGATCACGAACTCTCATCTGGTCATCTTTAATTCCCAAAGTCTTTAACCAGTCAATACAATACTGTTTCCAATATTCAAACCATTCAAGGTCTGTATCCGGCTCGCAGAAGAATTCCAGTTCCATCTGTTCAAACTCACGAGTACGGAATGTAAAGTTTCCAGGAGTAATCTCATTACGAAATGATTTACCAATCTGTCCAATTCCAAAAGGAATTTTCTTTCTAGATGTTCTCTGAACATTTTTAAAGTTTACAAAAATACCTTGTGCTGTTTCTGGACGTAAATACACGGTACTCTTTGCATCTTCTGTAACACCTTGAAACGTCTTAAACATCAAGTTAAACTCACGAATTTCTGTAAAATTCTTTTTCCCACAAGATGGACATGCAATATCATGCTCTTTAATGAATGTTTCCATCTGTTCTTTGGACCATCCATCCACAGAACCTTCCAGCTCCATTCCATTTTCCTGCATATAATCTTCAATTAATTTGTCTGCACGAAAACGTTCATGACAATCTTTACAATCCATCAGTGGATCAGAAAAGCTTCCTAAATGTCCGGATGCCACCCAAGTCTGCGGGTTCATCAAAATTGCACAATCAACTCCAACGTTGTATGGACTTTCTTGAATAAATTTCTTCCACCATGCTTTTTTTACATTGTTTTTCAGTTCAACTCCAAGGTTTCCATAATCCCATGTATTTGCCAGTCCTCCATAGATTTCAGAACCACTGTAAACAAATCCGCGGACCTTTGCAAGATTGACAATTTTCTCCATTGTTAATTTCATATGATCTCTACCTCTTTTTTTCTTGGTCTATAATGTCTAATTGTATCTTGTCTTACATATTTTTTCAAGACATATTTCCTTCATAAAACCATAAAATATAACAAATATATTGAATGAATATTACTTTTTTGTTTTTTTTATATTATAATGCACTTATACTACTATATAGGAGATATAAAGAAAGGGAATTTAAACCATGTATCAGATTGATTATACCAATGTTGGTAAACGAATGAAAACTTTGCGTAAGCAGGCTGGGTATACTCAGGAACAGATTGCTGATGCCCTTGATGTAACGGTGGCATTCATCAGTAATATTGAAAATGACCGTGTCAAAATGAATCTTCGAGTTTTATCTTATTACGCAAAACTGTTGAATGTATCTATTGACTATCTTCTTCGCCCTGAGTCTGACGAGAATGGAGAAAAAGACAACGTATTAAACAAAGAAATTCTTCGTCTTCTGGAGAAATTCTCAACGGATGACAAAGAAAAAATGGTCAAAGTATTACGCATTTTATGCAAATAATATTCATTCAAGAGCAAAACTTTAAAGCATTTGTCAGCTCCTATATATACAAATGTTTTAAAGTTTTTTCTTATTCCTGCAGAAACATCAAGGACTTAAATTGATGATCGATATGTATCCTCATAAACTCTTTTATAATTTTTCTCAATTCAGACAACACTTCATCACTTACCCGGAACGTATATAATTTTTCAATGGAACTGCACAAAATAAATTGAAGCGTATACAGTGTAGAACCACTCATAGAACTCATCCCTGTCCCGCAGGAAGAACAAATTGCTCCCCCTTCTGCCGGATGAAATCCAATTAAATTTTCTTTTCCCTGACATCGGACACATTGAAAAACTTCCATACCGATTCCATATAACGCAAGAATTTTCACCTCATAAATACATCGAATTAAGATTGGCGGTATTGTCTTTTTTTCTAATGCACGAAGACTTTGATACACAAGTTTTAAAATTTCTAATTCATCATTATTTTCTCTTGTTAAATACGATGCCAGCTCACAAAAATAACTTCCGTAATAGATTAAATCCAAATCTTTTTTCAATTCATTAAAATAATTATCAACTTCTGCCCACATCAAATTAAAGGAACTTTTTCCTTCATATAAAGAAAACTTCCCAAAAGTAAACGGCTGGCAGGCAGCAGCATAAGAACTGGTAGCTCTTTTTGCCCCACGGGCAAAAGCGGAGATTCTTCCCCGCTCTTTTGTCAGCAATACAATCCTTCGATCGTATTCCCCAATATTTCCCGTCTGCAGCACCAGACCTGTCACCTGAACTTCCTGCCCCATGTTTACACTTCTTTCTTATCATATCCATAGTTTTTCAAAAGTAAATCACTGTCACGCCAGTCTTTCTTCACTTTTACCCATAATTGTAAATTGACTTTCGTATCCAAAAGGTTCTCCATTTCCACTCTCGCCTGACTTCCAATTTTTTTCAACATAGAACCCTGTTTTCCAATAATGATTCCTTTATGAGAATCACGCTCACAGATAATCGTTGCATCAATGTCTATAATATGTCCATGACGGCGTGTTTTCATAGAGTCAATTACAACAGCAATCCCATGAGGGATTTCCTGACTTAGACAACGAAGTGCCTTTTCCCGGATCAGTTCTGCACAAATTTGACGTTCCGGCTGATCGGTAATCGTATCTTCATCAAAATACATCGGACCTTCGTCCAAATATTTAAAAATTGTATCAATTACATCATCCGTATTCTTTCCTTTTAATGCAGACACCGGAATAATTTCTGCAAAATCACAGACATCTTTGTAAGTATCAATTGCCTCGAAAATTTCTTTTTCTTCTACTGTATCAATCTTATTAATCACAAGAATAATTGGCGTCTTCACTTTGGAAAGCTGCTCAATAATATAGCGTTCTCCGCCGCCGATAAACGTACTTGGTTCCACCAGCCACAAAACTACATCCACCTCATTTAAAGTTCTCTCTGCCACCTGCAGCATATAATCACCAAGTTTATTTTTTGCTTTATTAATTCCCGGCGTATCCAAAAATATAATCTGTCCCCGTTCATCCGTAAATACTGTCTGAATACGGTTTCTGGTTGTCTGAGGCTTGCTGGATGTAATTGCAATTTTCTGTCCAATCAGCCGATTCATTAACGTAGATTTCCCTACATTGGGGCGTCCGATAAAAGTTACAAATCCTGATTTAAATTTTTCCGTCATAAGACTTCCTTTCTCTTATAATACGTGTTTCACTTCATCAAAATAATCTTTTGCGTGTTCTATTTTTTCTTCATTTCCAATGCAGCAGCGATTACCGGCACCTGCCACAGAACGAACCAGCGGTGCCAATGCTCGAATATCTTCTTTTGTACAGGATAATACTTGATTTCTGTCTTTCTGTAAATCTTTTTCTGTCTTTAACATTAAATATGCATGGAAACTTCTTACTCCCATATCATCCGGTTCCATCGGCATATCCATATTACTGATCGTTCCGATAATATATTTCTTCATGTCCCGTTCATCTACATCAAAGTTCTCTACATAATCCCCTGCATGATCGTAAACATCATATGTTTCCATAAGATTCGGATCACGATACGTTACAAACATAGAATCACCCTGGGTTCCAAAACTGCACATACATCCATATGCGCCGCCTTTTACACGAAGCTGAATCCAAAGATATTCATAAGAAAAAATCACCTGCAATACCTTTAATGCTCCGGTATATGCAAATCCCTTTTCCATAAAGTTTCCTGCACAGGCAGCATATTGAACTCCTCCTGCAGTAGCAAATCCCTCATTTGACTTGCAGCATACAACCTTAACTTTTTCCGCTGATTTTTGATTTTCATACAAACGGCTCGCAAAATGTGTCAGTTCCTCCGCCATGAACTCCGGTTCTTTTTCATTTCCCGTATAGCTCACCAACAGATGCTGTTTTTGGAAAATAGCACGGCAGGCATTTTGAAGTCCTTTTCTAATATTTTTATACTCATTTTCAAAATTTTCATACCAATCCTTTACAGATTCAAACATACCAATTCCCTGAATTGCTTCACGGTATGCTGCACATTTGGAAAAATAGGACATAGCACGATTGGATGCAGTTCGATGTCCAGTTTCTGTCAACTGAATTTTTAAATTCGTATAAATCTGCCCAATGATTTCTTTCAGACGCTTTTTATCATCCAATTTACTTTCAAATACAATTTCTTCCATCAGCTCAAATGCTTTTTTCATATTTGGATAAAGACATTTCGTTTTCACCGTAAAAATTGGAAGAAATTCATTCTCTGCTTTTGGCAGAACATTCATTGATGCTGCAATTCCTCCTGTTTCAATGCTGATTTCATTTCCCAATTCCAAATAACTATGCTTCTTAGTATCTACCCCAGTAAAAATTTCTGTCAGCAAAGAGGCATATGGCACAAGTTCCATTGGAACATAACTCATATCAAATGCCAGTTTTAAATAACAAATTCCATTGGTAAAATATTCATGCCATAATACCTTTACATCATCCAAATGCACTTCTTTGTTTGACAATGGTTTTACTTCTTTTCGAATATCTTCAATATCCAATACCGGAATTTTCTCTAATTCTTCTTTGGAAGAAGGAGTTTCCTGAATCTTCTTTAATTTTTTTGTCTCTTTTATCAAATCTTTCATTTCTGCTTCTGAAAGAGATTCTTTGTACGCTTTTAACTTATCCGCTTCCTGCTGGTCTTTGATTTTCTGCAGACCCTTTTTCGGTTTCATAACGACAAGAGATTTATGCGGATTGGACAGCAGCCATGTTTGTATCAGCTGTTCAAAATAGCCGGTATCTATTTTTTCTCGAAGAATCTCAAACACTTCATTGGTTTTTATATGAATAAACGGCTTTTCATCATCATACAGCCAGCTGTCATAAATCTGCAGTCCATACATCAGACCTTTTGGGAAACGTCCAAAATTCGCTTCTTTATATTTAAATTCATAATAATTAAATGCGGCGTTAAGACTTCTCCTAGAAATTCCTTCTGTAACAATCTTCTGTAAAGTTTCTTCAATAATGCGTACAAAATCCTGTTCCTTGGAATCTTTTGCTTCCTGTGCCGTAATAGAAAAAATCGGCTGTTCAATTCCATTATCATAAGAGCTGGAAATATCTTTTCCAATTTCAGCATCCAGCAGTGCCTTTTTCACTGGTGCTCCAGGGGCTCCAAATAAAGCACGGTCAAGAATTTGAAACGCCAAATACAGTTCCCGGTCAAGACTTGTTCCAATCACTGTATTATAAGAGAAATAAGTTTTTTCTTCTTCGGAATCATTCTCCCCTACCGGATAAAATTCCTCCACTCTTTTTGCCTCATGAAATGCTTCCTGCTGTTTCCATGAAGACCGGATTTCTTTTTGCTCAAAATGATTTAAATAATGCTCATGAATAAATCCTAAATACTTATCCACATCCATATCCCCATAAAGATAAATATAACTGTTGGATGGATGATAATAGGTTTTATGGAAATCTAGGAACATTTCATACGTAAGATCCGGTACTGCTGCAGGATCTCCGCCAGATTCAAAACCATATGGTGTATCCGGCAGTAAAGATTTCTGAATAATTCTTGCCAATTGCTGGTCCGGAGAAGAAAATACACCTTTCATTTCATTAAATACAACACCATTATAAATAATCGGTGCATCTTCTGTTTCCAAATCATAATGCCAGCCTTCCTGCTTCAAAATTTCCGGTTTTTGATAAATATTAGGATAAAATACTGCATCTAAATATACATGCATTAAATTAAAAAAATCTTTGTCGTTCTGACTTGCCACTGGATAAACAGTTTTGTCCGGATATGTCATCGCATTTAAAAATGTATTTAAAGAACCTTTCACAAGCTCCACAAACGGATCTTTTAATGGAAATTCTCTCGAACCGCAAAGCACAGAATGCTCCAGTATATGAGGAACTCCTGTATCATCTTTTGGCGGAGTTTTAAACCCAATCTGAAATACTTTGTTATCATCATGATTCGAAATCACTACCACTCTTGCACCTGTTTTCTTATGACGAAGAAGATATCCCATACCATCCAGTTCTTCAATTGCTTCTTTTTTTATAACTGTATAATTTTTATCCATGCAATTTTCTCCTTTTTCTTTCTATTATACCTGATTTTGAAATTTCTTATAATTTGATTTCTATAAAAATGCCTAAAAAGACGTCGTACAAATACAACGCCTTTCCGTCTTTATGATTTATTTTAAAAATCCATTGATAATCTGTTCTTCCGCTTCTTCTTCTGTAAGTCCAAGCGTCATTAATTTCATCAGCTGTTCTCCTGCAATTTTTCCAATGGCTGCTTCATGAATCAATGAAGCATCCGGATTATCCGCGCTGATTTCCGGAATTGCACTAATCCTTGCATCTCCAATGATAATCGCATCACACTCCGTATGTCCATTACATTTTGCATTTCCATGAACCTTAGAAATAAACGTCTGAGAAGACTGGTCTTTTGCCACAGAACGGGATACAATATGTGCTCCAGAATCCTGTCCATTCAGATTCACTTCAAACTCGCTGACTGCATCCTGCTGCCCATGAGTCATTAAACGTTCCATGACTGTCAGTGTTGCCCCTTCTTCTAATTTTGCTGTTGTCAGACGCTTTGTAGAATCCACACCTTTAATCTGTGCTGTATCCATTTCCATATAACCGTTTTTCCCAATTTCCACTACAGTTTTAGGATTCATGATACGCTTTCCATTTCCGTCACCACTGCCATAATGCTTTTCGACATAACGTACTTTTGCATTTTCTTCAATGAAAAAGCGGTGAATACCATCGTGCTTGCTGTCGCTGTTGCCGCCATTGTGTATTCCGCATCCGGCAATAATTGTCACATCCGCATCTTTTCCAATATAAAAGTCATTATAAACTACTTCTGTCAATCCTGCCTGACTTAATACCACTGGGATATGAACACTTTCATTTTTGGTTCCTGCTTTAATTTTAATATCGATTCCTGTTCCATCATCCTTTGGAATAATTTCAATATTTTCAGAACATTGTCTGGCAATTCCCTTTCCATTTGCCCTGATATTATAAGCTCCTACCGGAATTTCATGCAGTCCCGATACTTCCTCCAGCAAATGTTTCTGAATCGGATCTATCTTAATATCCATCTTAACAGCCCTCCCTTTTCCAGCAGCGGCATCCCGGTCCATCGGTACTATTTAGTAATTTGGGTAAAAAGCTCTCTGCACTTTCATGTTCCAAAATCTCACCATCTGCAATTACGATAATTTCATCTGCAATTCTTAAAATACGCTCTTGATGGGAAATAATCAGAATAGAACCCTGAATATCTTCCCTCATTTTTTCAAATACTTTAATCAAATTCTGGAAACTCCATAAATCAATCCCCGCTTCCGGTTCATCAAATACAGATAACTTGGTTCCACGAGCCAAAATTGTCGCAATCTCGATTCGTTTTAATTCTCCGCCGGATAGACTTCCATCAACCTCTCGATTTACATAATCTTTTGCACAAAGTCCTACTTCTGAAAGATATTCACAGGCTTCCCCTCTGGAAATGTCATGACCTGTTGCCAGTTTGATTAAATCAAATACTGTAATTCCTTTAAAACGTACTGGCTGCTGAAATGCAAAACTAATTCCCATATTGGCACGCTGCGTAATACTCATATTGGTAATATCTGTTCCATTCCAAATAATCTGCCCGGAGGTAGGTTTTTCAATCCCCACGATAATTTTAGCCAAGGTTGATTTTCCCCCTCCGTTAGGTCCGGTAATTGCAACAAATTTATGATCATCCAGTTTCAAACTGATGTCTTTAATAATTTCTTTTTCCTTATCCTTCTCATCTGTCACTGTAAATGAGATGTTCTTCAACTCTAACATGTTTCCTCCATCCTAGAATCATCTAAAACTCTCTTGATGATTCGATATATTTCACCGCTTATTATGCTACTACAAATACAAGAAAAAGGGAAGAGTCTTTTTACATAAGATGATACTGATAACACCGTCTTAATACACCGATTTCTTCTAACAAATCCATCGTCCGGTAAACTGTCGCAACACTGATATTTTTATCTCTTTTCACCGCTTCATAATAAATTTCTTTGTTGCTATGCCATCGATCTTCTAGAATAATATTAATCAATATTTCTCTTTGATCTGTCAGTTTCTTTCCCTGTTCCTGCATTTTTTGCACAATTTGGCTCTTCTTCCACATTATGATTCCTCCATTATATTTTTCACAATTCCTTGTCTCAATTATCTTTCTATGCTATGATTTTATCACTAAATATTATTTTAACAAGAATGCACTTAAAAGGTATATAGTACCTAAAAAGATACTATAAGGAGGTATTTTATGATTGGCTGCGATAAAACAAAACCGTGTTTTTGTCCGGTAGAAAAAACTTTAGAAATCATTGGCGGTAAATATAAATTATTGATTCTCTGGCATTTGGCAAATCAAACTCTCCGTTTCAGTGAACTGCGGCGTCTGATTCCAAAAGCCACCCCGAAAATGCTCACTCAGCAGTTACGTGAACTGGAAGCTGACGATTTGATTCATCGGGAAATTTATCCTGTTGTCCCTCCGAAGGTAGAGTATTCTTTAACCGAATTGGGAAAAAGCATGATCCCTCTGCTTCGCTCTATGTATGATTGGGGAGATTATTATTTAGAAAAACATGGCATTGAAAGCAACTGTGGAATGAAACGGGAAAATATTTAAGATAATTTATGCAGACATAAAAAGCAGCACCCTTATCCTGATAAGATAAAGTGCTGCTTTTCCACATTTTTACAATTCCATTTGCCGACCGCTATATTTTTAACGTTTCATTGATTTTACAGAAGAAAATGCACTGTAATAATATTTTCCTCCAACTTTCGTATAAGAACGTACTTTAAAATAGTACCTCTTTCCTCTTTTTAATTTCCCTTTGGTATAAGATGAACTTTTTGCTGACGCAGTTTTTATTTTCTTATACCCGGATTTTTTCTTTGTAGACATATAAATCTGATACTTTGTTGTACCACTGACTTTTGTCCAAGTAATCTTGATTGATTTTTTCCCGCTCTTTTTCAGCTTCTTAATTTTATTAGTTTTTGGTTTCACCGTTACCGTGCAGGAAGCAGATTTTCCATTATTCAATACCGCTTTTATTGTAACTTTTCCTGCACTCTTGGCCGTTACCTTTCCACTACTGTTTACAGAAGTGATTTTACTATTAGAAGATACCCATTTTACTGAGCTGGTATAACCATTCCTAAAAGTACACGCAGTCTTTAATGTACTGCTTTTCCCTACTGTTAAATTTAAAGATTGTCTATTTAATCGAATAGCTGCATATGCTCCTCCAATACTCCAATTTCCAATCTTATAATTTAAATCTACATCGTCATAAATTCCATCAATTGCACCTGCACTGGTATACTGCCACATATGATAATTCCCAGAATAATTGCATGTATCATTATGTTGTGCGATCCATCTTGGATATTGATTAAAAACAGACGCTGTCAATTTGTTTGTAAACCAGTCTTTATTTGCATAAACTCCTACATTGGTATATCCGGCAGATTCCAATGTGCTTAAAAATGTAGATGCAGCTTGCCCTAGCTGTGATACATTCAATTTTCCTAATGTATTATGATCCTCCATATCATAATAAATCGGATAAGTTGGATGCTTATCTTTCAACAGACGTATCACATGCTGTGCTTCACTTTTTGCATTGGCTGTTCCCGTTGCATAGGAATATAAATAAACTCCATATGGAATTCCAAGCCGCTCACATTCTCTGGTATTATAATCCCAGTATTTATCATCTTGATCTGTTTGATTCATTCCATAACCGCAGCGAATAATCGCAAAATCGACTTTCCCGCTGTCTTTTACCGCCTGCCAGTTAATTTTCCCTTGATGAGAACTGACATCAATTCCCTGTGCTGTTGCATTGGAGGGCTTTATCACTTGCCTTACAGATGCTCCTGAAGACTTCTGGGTACTTTTTCTAAGTTTCCCATCTTTATATCTCCAACTGTCCGCATGATCGCCTTTTTCTTCTGCAGATATTTGAATCTCCTGTTTTTCTCCCGCCCAAACTTTCTGTATACTAAAAAAGAGCATGGCAGAACTAATTAAAAACAGGCATGTTCCTACTATAAAACTAATAATTACATATAATTTTTCGTTTTTCCTCATAAATGCCCTTACCTTTCCCTTTTGTATAAATAACTCCCAAGTTAAGCTCAGTATAACATAAAACAAACAAAAGAAAATAAAATATTCCTTAAGATTTCCGTCTGAGAAACGCTGGACGTTCCAACCGCTATGAGAACAGACTTAAACTCCCATTCGTGCCATTTCTTTTTTCAACCTTTTTATAATTTTCTTTTCCAGCCTTGAAATGTAAGACTGTGAGATTCCCATCATGTCTGCAACTTCTTTTTGTGTTTTTTCTTCGCCGTCTTTTTGGTTAATTCCAAAACGCAGTTCGATAATTTTCTTTTCCCGGTCTGTTAAGATTTTCATTGCTTTTAATAGCAGCTTTCGGTCTACCTCATGTTCTAAATCTTTATAAATGATGTCCTCGTCTGTACCTAGAATATCTGATAACAGCAGTTCATTTCCATCCCAATCTACATTTAATGGTTCATCAATGGATACTTCCATTCTTGTTTTATTATTTCTCCGAAGATACATTAAAATTTCATTTTCTATACATCTAGATGCGTATGTTGCCAGCTTTATTTTTTTCGCAGGATTAAAGGTATTAATTGCCTTAATCAATCCAATGGTTCCTATGGAGATCAAATCTTCCACACCGATTCCAGTGTTATCGAATTTTTTTGCTATGTATACTACCAAACGCAGATTTCTTTCAATCAGCATGGATCTGGCCTCGGCTTCATTCACGGTTCCGAGCATATGTATCATCTTCTGTTCTTCCTTTGCTTCCAGCGGTGCGGGCAGAATTTCTGCACCTCCTATGTAATGAATTTCATTCCCCCTTGCAAAAAATGTTTTTCGACCGCTTACTAAATTTAATTTTAACACACTATAACCTCCCACATTTTATCAAATCCGGATGAAGCAACAACTGATAGTGTCCGGATTTAGAAAGTTCCTCTTTGGAAATTCCCACAATACCTCTTGTTACCTCAATCTTTTGACTCCCATTTGTAATTTGAATATCTGTGACAAGAATTCCCGGCATAATTCCAGTCTCCGTCCCCACTGAATGATATGGAATCATCCGTATATCCTTTACACTATATTTTTCTATCATTTTGGTTAATGGTTCCCGAAAATGTTCAAGAAATACTGCTTCTTCCATCACACAGACCGGCATTTTACTCAAAGGTTCATACAGAAAGTTTCCAGTATCCAAAAAACCACAGACTTGAAATTTTTCTTTCTGCCATTGAAATGTCACCTCATATAAAAAATCCTTCTGCATTTTGAACTTCATCCATACCATCTTATATATGAATATAAAAATTCCAATGCTCAAGGCAAACTCTGCAATCCATATCCAGCCGCCGCTTTGCCCTCGGACAGCATTCCAAATTCCGCCAAACATCGCTGCTGCTGCCAGCAAGTATCCTGTAAAATAAAACAGTTTTTTTCCTGAAACCTTAAAAGCAGTTTTCGCAGTTATCGCCACAGACAACAACAGCCAGGGACATTTTACACTCTGCGGAATAAACACACCAATGCACCCCGCCAAGCTGCCACAAACTGCTGCCAGCATTATTCTGTGTTTAGGACCATTGCGTTTTAAAATTCTGCCTGATAACAACAGCAAAAACTCTAATACGACCCATTGTTCTAGGAACATAATTACCAAAAACATAATGCAATTATAAAAAATGAAACATAAATACTTTGTCAAAAAATGAAATAAAAACATGTGCTATTTCTACAAAATCTGCGAATAATGCCAGAGAATCTGTTACAATAATAAAAAATAGAAAACAAAAGGAGTCTGCCATGGAACATGTCATTCATCAAATTAGACCAATTTTTAATCATTCCTCCGAGATTCTTATTCTCGGTTCTTTTCCCTCTGTAAAATCCAGAGAAGCACAGTTTTTTTATCACCATCCGCAAAACAGATTTTGGAAAGTTCTTGCTGCCATTTTTGAAGAAACCGTTCCCGAAACCATTGAACAAAAAAAGAGTTTCTTACTAAAAAATCACATCGCCGTATGGGATGTGATTGCTTCCTGTGATATTCATGGCTCCAGTGACAGCAGTATAAAAAATGCTGTGCCAAATGATTTTTCTAATATATTAAATGCGGCACCAATTCGTCAGATTTATACCAACGGTGGTACCGCATACAAACTTTATACAAAATATTGTGAACCGGCTGTCAACCGTCCTGCCATAAAGCTGCCTTCCACCAGCCCGGCAAACGCATCATTTTCTTTAGACCGGCTGATTCAAGAGTGGTCAATTATTCGATCATAAATGCCTGTCCTGGTCTGGTAATATTTTGAACAACTTCTGCCCATTTCCTTCCATCACTGCACCGAAGATAATGCCTGTTTATTTTATAAGCGCCGAAACAATGCATCGGGAATACGCATTTGGGATGTATCTGCTCTAAAAAATAATTCATTCCCCAACAGTATTTATCTTCCTGCCTTGGATCCAGCAGCATAAATGCAAGATCAATCTGCTTTCCTTTTAAACGTTCCATTTCATGTTGGAACGTTTTTTTATAGTAAAGATGATCCTCTTCGGCTTCTCCATTCCAATGCCACCAATTTAAGTCTCCCGCATGATAAATCGTTTTCCCTTCTGCCTTTACCAAAAAAGCAACTCCTAAATCATTGGATTTCAAAGTTTCTATCTGTACTTCATCAAGATCCTTTGTTTCATGTGGAGACATAACCACTGCCTTTTCTTTCGTGTGAATATCATCCGATAATATATAGACAATCTCTGGATATTTTTCTTTCAGCTTCCAAATTGCCGGATTATAATGATCTCCATGACTGTGAGAAACAAATACAAATATCTTTTTATTCCTCGGATACTCTGGTATTACCCCTTTACAATAATCAAATATCAAAACAACCTGTTCCAATTCCACCGAAAAACCGCTGTGCTCTATAAATGTTACTTTCACTTTCCCGCTCCTTCTAAAATTTTATCTTTCAACTGCGGATCAAAAATTCCACTTTTCAACATTTCAATCTCATATTTATACGGCGGATAAGACTTTTTCCCATCCGGTTCTTTCATATATGGAGTTTCCAAAATCTTCGGCACATTTTCAAAATCTTTATGATTTACAACATATTTTAATGCATCAAAACCAATTTCCCCGAACCCAAGATTTTCATGACGGTCTTTTGCCGCACCCAGCGGATTTTTGCTGTCATTGACATGAAAAACGGCAATCTGATCCTTTCCAAGGATTTGATCAAATTTATCCATAATCTCATCAAATTTATGTTTCACATCCAAGCCACTGTCATTGACATGACACGTATCAAAGCAAACACGAAGTTTTTCCGGATTATTCACTCCGTCATAAATCCTTTTCAGTTCTTCAAACTCACGGCCAATCTCACTTCCTTTTCCAGCCATAGTTTCCAAGGCAATATGAACCGGTGTATCTTTCTCCAGCACTTGATTCAAACCTTCAACAATTCTCTCAATGCCAGCTTCGCTTCCTGCTCCTACATGAGAACCCGGATGCAGTACCAGCGTATCACTTCCCATTGCTGCAGTCCTTTCGATTTCAATTTTCAAAAAGTCTACTGCCAGTTGAAATGTCTCTGGTTTTACCGTATTTGCCAAATTAATAATATATGGAGCATGGACAATAAATTTCTCAATTCCTGACTCCCTCATTAATTGCTGTCCTGCCTCTATATTCAATTCTTCAATCTTTTTTCTTCTTGTATTTTGAGGGGCACCTGTATATACCATAAATGTATTAGCTCCATAAGAAAGTGCTTCCTTCACAGAGCCTAAAAACATATCCTTCCCTTTCATTCCTACGTGGGATCCTATTAACATTTTCACTTCTCCTTTTCCATTTGTCTGCTATTGGATATATTATAAGCGAAAGCCTATCTATTTCCAAATATTTTTTTCAAATTTGTCATATTTTTTATTGACTTCTGAATTATACTATGCTATGATAACCGTGTTGCGCAGTTGTGGCGGAATTGGCATACGCGCTAGACTAAGGATCTAGTCCGGGTTAACTGGGTAGGGGTTCAAGTCCCCTCAACTGCATTTTGCCGATGTGGCGGAATTGGCAGACGCGCTGTCTTCAGGTGGCAGTGAGTGTACGCTCGTGCCGGTTCGAATCCGGCCATCGGCATGATTGATTGGAGTCGTTGAAAGTGTTTCAACGATTTTTTTATTTCATATATAATATAAGCCAGGAATTAATCCCGGCTCTTTCTTTTCTCTATTAAACTTTCTACCAAACTAGCCACGGTATCCGCAATTACCTCCCGTTCTCCGGCACTACACTGTTCTAACATTACTTCCATTTCCTTATAGAAAATATCTTGTTTCTTTTCCACAGGATAACTATCAATTAACAATTCATCCACCGTCACTTCCAAAATCCCTGCAATAGACACCAAGAGTTTTAAAGATAATTTTTTCGATGCATTTTCTATATTTGACATATGAGGTACAGAAATTTCTGCCTTCTCAGCAACATATTCCTGTGTCATATGTTTCCGTTTTCTTATTTTGCGAATTCTTTCACCTAAAGCTTCATAATTAACTTCCATATGAATATCCTCATTTCATTCTGTCTATCATAATATTAGTATGAAACATCACAACAAATAATAATCTGAGGGAATAGTACATATTCTTATAGAATACATTTCCCATTTTTGATAAAATAAGAAATGAAATTAATATCCAGCTTTTTACTTTGCGAGGTTTTCTATGCAGTTTTTTAAATCCAATTTTAAATACTTTTTAACATTATCTACTGTTCTTTTTCTCCTGCTTTTACTAAAGCAGCTAATTTTTCAAATAAGAAAAATCAAAGCAAGACGAACTGTAGAATACTGGCGCAGGCTATATAAACCCTTCTAGAGCCAATGCTTTCCACAACAATACTCCCTGCCTGATGATTTCATCCGGGAATTCATAATCTGCTGTATGTAATTGTGGATGGTTTTGACCAGAACCTAATCCAAGAAATACTCCTTTTGTTTCTTTTTGATACCATCCAAAGTCTTCCGACCAGCGAAACGGCATCTGCACTTTAACCGTTTCCCATTGATTGTCTTTACAATGTTTCTCAACGGTATCCAATACCTGCTGATCGTTGATTGTCTCTGGAAATATGTCTGTATACTTGATTTGATATGTCAATTGATATTTTTGGCTATTGTCTGCGGCTCTTTTTTCTAAAAAGCATTTTAAACGTTGTATATCTTTTTCCCTTTCTGCACGAATGGTTAACCACACCTCTCCATGGGAAGCCGCCACACCAAATGCCTTTTCTCCAATCTGCGTACCAATCACAGTACAAAGTACGATAGGATCATTTCGCTTTTGATATTTCTCTGCTGCCATGATTATGTCGGCCACTGCATATGCAGGATTTTTCCCTTCCTCAGGATACGCAGCATGCGTTGGTGCCCCCTGAAATGAAATTGTCATTCCCATAGAAGCACAGGCAAAAGTTCCTTGTTTTAACAAAACTGTTCCCGCAGGATACCCTGGAATATTATGAAGCCCGTATATTTTTTCAATCTTTTCCTGCTTTAATAGTTTGGCACACTCTCTCCCGCCTTCCCCGGTTTCCTCCCCATACTGAAAAATCAAGAAAATATTTTTTTTGCATATCATATTTTCCAGTTCCAATGCTAATCCACACAAAATTGCACTGTGCCCATCGTGTCCGCACAAATGCTCTGCCGTCCCATTTTTAGATGCCACGGCATCAAAATCTGCTCGAAACGCTAAATTCTCTTTGGCATCCTTTTCTTTGTGGACTGCGTAAAACCATTTCCCGCAATCTACAACTTCCATCGTTGTATTACTTTTTAAAAAGTCTATTAATTTCTTTTTTGTACAAATTTCTTCTCCAGAAAACTCCGGTATTTGATGTAATTGTTTTCTTAGAAATACGCACTTTGAAAACGTATCCTCTTTTAATAGAATCTTTCCCATAATATGTTCCTTCCTTAGTTTTCAGTCCTTATGCTTATTGTAATAAAAATCTCCCGAAAACGCAAAAAAGGGAACCTCTTTTGAAGCTCCCAAAACATTTTTTGTTTATTTAATAATTCTTCTTGCACATACCGGCGTTCTATAAAAAGCATTGGAAATTTTAATTCCGCCTTTTGGATATGGAGCAGAATTGCTGGCGTGAACAACCTGTCCGCCGCCTATATACACAGCCACATGGTTAATCCCTCTTTTTCCTCCATAAAACAGCAAATCACCCGGTTGTAAACTGCTTGTAGATACACGGACTCCTTCTCCAGCCTGTGAACTGGATGTACGGCTGATATTATATCCAAACTTTGCAAAAATCTGCTGTGTAAATCCAGAACAATCAATTCCACTTGTTAGACTATTTCCTCCATAGCGGTATGGATTACCAATAAACTGTTTTGCATAATTTACAAGCTTGCGTCCAGTGGATGAGCCGGAAATTGATGATGCTGAAACAGTTTTTCCAGATGATGCTTGGCTTCCACCATTAGAAGAAGATGAACTGGAAGAAGTCTGTATCACTGCTTCTTTCGCCATCTGCTCCTCCTGTTTCTTCTGTTCTTCCTCTCGAATTTCTTCCATAGACTTTGCTTTTCCAAATGAATATTTCACATTTGCATATTCCTTCGAAATATATCCGGTTTTTCCATCTACATTCACCTTGGCCCAGTCTTCGGATGTTTTCTTTACTTTATAAGTTTCATTTTCGGATACCAAAGTGACAATATCAGATTTCGTAGATGCTTTTTCCCGAACTCTTAAAGTCTCTGTTGTAACTTTCGCTACCTGTTTTACATTCTTTTTAGCAAATGCTTCTATGTCATCACCAAAAATTAAATAATCGTTATGAACATAACCTGTGACATTCCCAGATTTTACTTTGGACCATTGTTCTCCTTTTTTAAGAACCGCTGCCATATTCCCCTTTTTCAGTTTTCCAACAATCTCTGCATCTAAATTTCCCTTTTTTCTTACATTCAGAGTTGTATTAGAAGAAATATCTGCTACTGCCTTGCCGGCATATTTGCTGTCAGACTGCTGGCTTTCCTGCCACGTCTTCTTTTCAGCCGCCTGTGCCGGAGTCGTCATAAGAACACTGGCAGCCAAAGCCGCCACCGCCATAGACAATCTCATTTTCTTAATAATCATTATCTTCCCTCCTATAAATGTTACAATTTTGTTAACTGAACATGTATTGTATTATAGCACTTTACAAATCAATGTCAACCACTTCTCTTAATTTTATGTAATATTTTTGTAACAATTATGTGTTATTTTGTAACATTTTGGCAGGTACTGTTATTTAATGACAGTCTGTCTATATTATCTATGTATATCCGACTTCTTTATCCTTCCCATTTTTTAAAAAATCTATACTTCTACGCTTCCTGCAAAATCCTTTTTGAAATTTCCGCGGCCTTCTGATACACTTCTTCCGGTGCCGTTCCAATAAAAAATTCACCATTTTCATATAAAATTTTTCCCGCTGTCATGGTCATTTTTACATTTTGCTTACTTCCGCTGTATACAAGATTTTTCTCTAAATTATGGATTGGCTGCATATTCGGCTGCTGCAAATCAATCATAATTAAATCTGCCTGCTTCCCAATATCTAATACATCACAATCTGTCAAATTCATTGCTCTGGCTCCGCCAACTACTGCCATTTTCAGCACATCTTTGGCATCCACTGCTGATGCATCGTCCTCTTTATATTTTGCCAGTGCAGTCACTAAAAACATTTCACGAAACATGTCCAGACAATTGTTGCTTGCAGGTCCGTCCGTGCCAATCGCCAAGCAAATATCCTTCTTCATCATTTCAGTAATTGGAGCAATGCCGCTTGCCAATTTTAAATTGGAGGCAGGATTTGTCACAACAGAAATCTTTCTTTTTTTTACAATATCTAAATCATCTTCTGTCATATGAACACAATGATAAAAGCTTCCTCCATAATTAAATATGCCGAGACTGTCCATATAAGCAGTCGGCGTCATTCCTGTCTTTTCTAAACACTGTTTTACTTCCGGCTTTCCTTCGGAATTGTGGGTATAAACCGGAGCATGATATTTTTGGGCTAACTCTGCCATTCCCATCAGATTTTCTCTTCTGTTTGTATATTCCGCGTGAAATCCCAATTGAAAATGAACCAAACTATCCTTCTGATTATAAATCCGATACCACTTTTCTATTTCCTCCAACGATTGAGAAAAATCATTCAATGCTCCTGTTATCACTGTACGATATCCGCAGTCCAGCGAAGCTTGTGCAATAGTATCTGGTGTCAAATACATATCACAATTGGCAGTAATCCCGCTGGTCAAATATTCCATAATTGCAAGCTTGGATAAATGATAAATATCTTCCGGTGTTAATTTCGCTTCATACGGAAATACTTGTTCATTGAGCCACTGCAGCAATGGTAAATCATCTGCATGAGAACGTAAAAAAGTCATCGCTGAATGTGTATGTGCATTTTTAAAGCCCGGCATAATAAGATTTCCTTTTGCATCAATTTGACGTTCCCATTTTTGCTTCGCCGCTTCTCTTGGAATGGATTTTCCTACATAAGAAATTTGGGTTCCGTTGATCCATAGTTCTCCGTCAAAGGGCTTCTCATCCTCTTTCATCGTCAATATTTTGGCATTATAAATTCGTATCATTTTGTTTCCTTTCTATTTTTCAGACAAGACTTCTGCGCCAATTCGTTTCATTGATTCTGTAATCAGCTTCTGAAACTTCGGTGCAGCTTTATCAGCCATTTCCTGTACTTCCTGATGGCTCAGCGGCTGACTGCTGATCCCTGCTGCCTGATTGGAGATACAGGAAATCCCACATACCTTCATCCCCATATGACTGGCTGCCAATGCTTCACATGCTGTACTCATCCCGACGGCATCTGCCCCTAATATTTTACACATACGAACTTCCGCCGGCGTCTCAAAATTCGGTCCGCTTAACTGAATATAAACACCTTTCTGAAGATGAATATCCAATGATTTCGCTGCGTTTTGTACCGTCTTCTGTAAATCTTTATTATAGACCTCACTCATATCCGGAAATCTTTCTCCCAATTCATCTGCATTTGGCCCAATTAACGGTGACGGCACAAAGCTGGAAATATGATCTGTAATCAACATAAAATCCCCTGCACGAAAATCTGGGTGAATTCCTCCCGCCGCATTTGTCAAGAACAGAACTTCTGCTCCCATTTTTTTCATAAGTCTGATTGGAAGAACCACGTCCTCTATCGCATAACCTTCATAATAATGAACTCTTCCCTGCATAATCACAACCGGAATATCTCCCACATATCCAAAAACGAATCTCCCTTTATGCCCTGGTACCGTAGATACCGGAAATCCTTTGATTTCATGATAATCTATGGTCTGCTCAATTTTTATTGTCTGTGCATACTCCCCTAATCCAGAGCCAAGTACTAACGCAGCTTTCGGTTGAAAGTCTGTCTTTTCCCGGACACTTTCATAACATTGAAGTAATTTTTTATAAACTGTATTCATATGTTTTCTCCTTTTAGATTCTAAGATAAGTCTTCGTATGATTTATATTGATCTATCTGACAATTTTTAATTCTCCATAAAGCTCCTTGCGATACTCTTTATCTTCTGTAACCCTTTTAATATCATCGAGCCTTCCATAAGACAGCAACTGACTTATTAACTCAGCAAATTGATTTTCTCCTTCCTGACGCCCACGTTCAATTCCTTCCTGACGCCCACGTTCAATTCCTTCCTGACGCCCACGTTCAATTCCTTCCTGGCGCCCACGTTCAATTCCTTCCCGAATTCCAAACAGCTTTGCTTCTTGTAATACAACACACATATTGATACCTCCACTATGTTTTGACAAATCTACTTTTAAATAATCTCTATCTTCTGTAAATACAGACAAAAAATTTAACACCGCATCCACATGCTCCATGATCTTTGTATTCTGTTGATATTTTTCACCTTTCCTTGTTTGGACAAAATAGTCCGCTGCAATTTGAAAATCGCTTTGAAACATTTTAACCTGTTCTTCCGTTAAATAAGATATCTCAAATATATTAATTCGATAATCACTAACATAATCTTTTAATCCTTTGGGAACATTAATTCTCTCCTTTAATGTCCGTGGTGCTTTCCAGTGCCTTTTTCCATAATACAAAATTAACGTCATCACCGGATAACGCTGCTTATTTTTCTTGTTAAGAAGCTGTTCCCGATACGCCGCCCCATCATATCCAATCACACGAAGGGGCATATCATAATCAATCGTTGTCTGATTTTCCAATCCACATACAGCAAAAATAATTCCTCCTGCCGTCCAAAGTTTTGCTACGTCTCTATTTTGTTCATGCAATTTTGTGCCATCTGCTTTGTAATAGGATCTCAGCTTTGTATCTGCCAACTCCTCTGGTTTCACTACTTGTTTCCCTTGAAAAATCAATACATTCACAATATCTGAAAAGACATCATTATAGTCTTCCAGAATTTTTTCTGATATGTCTTTTTGTCCCATGATCTGAACCTCCCTTTATTCTGGATACACCCAGAACATTAGAAAAATTCAAACTGCTCTGTATATATCCTTTTTCCATTCTGATAATTCGGCTGAACTGCCGTTTGAAATCAAAGATATGCTTTCAGAATTTATTGAAATGTGATATATACAGTTTATAATACTTTCCCTCCATACGCAAGATTTTTTTACATTTAATTCCATATATTTTTTATATTTATATTTTACCAATTATCTCTCTGATTTTCAAGATAAATAAAATGGACAAGATATATATTTCTATTATACCTTGCCCAAATAATTTTCAACTTTTCATAATAAATTAAGCTAATTTTTCTTTTGCAGCTTCAACTAAAGCTGTAAATGCTTCTGGTTCGCTGATGGCCATTTCAGATAACATTTTTCTGTTAATTTCAACTCCAGCTAATTTTAAACCGTGCATAAATTTGCTGTAAGAAAGTCCATTCATTCTTGCTGCAGCGTTAATACGTGCAATCCATAACTGTCTGAACTGACGTTTTCTCTGTTTTCTTCCTGCATAAGAACTTGTTAAAGCTCTCATTACAGACTGTTTTGCTACTCTATACTGTTTGGATCTGGCTCCTCTATATCCTTTTGCCAGTTTTAATACTCTATTATGTTTTTTCTTTGCGTTCATTCCGCCTTTAATTCTTGCCATTTCTTACGTTCCCTCCTTAACAATCAATCTACAGATATGGTAAAATCTTCTTCATGTTCTTTTCGTTTGTTGCATCTGTCATTGCAGATTTTCTTAAATTTCTCTTTCTCTTTGGAGATTTCTTTGTTAAGATATGGCTCTTATATGCCTTATTTCTTTTTAATTTACCAGTTCCTGTCTTTTTAAATCTTTTTGCAGCTGCTCTACATGTCTTCATTTTTGGCATGGTGATTTCCTCCTTATTTCCTCTTGTATCTACTCATATTTGAATATCTGCTCCCGATTAATTCTTTGGAGCTAAAAACATAGTCATGCTTCTTCCTTCAAATTTTGGTTTCTTGTCGATTGTCGCGATGTCTTCCAACTCTTTGGCAAAGTCATCTAAAATTCCTTTACTGGAATTTACATGTGCAAGCTCTCTTCCTCTGAATCGAAGAGTAACCTTTACTCTTGCTCCTTTGGCAAGGAATTTTCTTGCATGATTAATCTTTGTATTCAAGTCGTTGGTATCAATATTGGGTGACATACGAACTTCCTTGATATCGATGACTTTTTGTTTCTTCTTCGCCAGCTTTTCCTTACGAGTCTGCTCATATTTGTACTTGCCATAATCAATAATCTTGCAGACCGGCGGTTTTGCCTTCGGTGAAATCTTCACCAAGTCAAGCCCTGCCTCGTCAGCTAACTTCTGTGCTTCCCTTGCGGACATAATTCCAAGCTGCTCGCCATCATTCGCGATCAGACGTACTTCCTTATCTCTGATCTGTCCGTTAATCATTAAATCGCTAATAATCTACACCTCCATTAAAATAAAAAAGTGGATAGTTACAAGACTATCCACAATAAATTCAAGCATGATCAAAATACATCATATTCTTAAATATTAACCCAAGTCACTGCTATCTTCCTTCGTGCTAAGGTGAGAGTGGATACTCTTCTTTCTTGTTATTGTTGTACAAAACAACTTTTAGTATCATAGCACAGGACAAAGATAATTGTCAATAATTAAATAAATTATTTGTAAATTTTATAAGCCATTTTTGATAATGTCCTAATATACCACAAGGGAAAATGTCCCAGATGTGGTATCATAGTCTCCTATGAAAGGAGGCGGTTATTATCAGAAAGGTAGAATTATCACTGGATGAACAGAAAAAATACGAGGTGATCAAATCCCTGGCCCATCATGACAATCAAAACAAACAGCGTGCTGCTCTTACCCTCGGATGTACTGTGCGGCATGTTAACCGAATGTTGAAGGGTTATCATGAGAAAGGCAAGGAATATTTTGTTCACGGAAACCGCGGCCATAAGCCTGCAAACACTATCAATGATGATACCAGAAGGCTTGTAGTCGATCTTTATCGTACCAAGTATTATGATGCCAATTTCCAGCACTATACGGAATTACTCGCGAAACATGAAGGCATCTCAATCTCCCCTTCTTCCGTTGCTAAGATTTTGGAAGAAGCCTGCATCCTTTCTCCAAAAGTAACGAAAGCAAAGAAAAAAAGAATCAAAAAGAAACTTACAGACAAAAAGAAGGCTGCAAAAACTCAAAAGGAAGCCGATGCCATCCAGACCAACATGGTTGCTGTTGAGGATGCACACTC
>JAETON010000090.1 GCA_021771695.1 Lachnospiraceae bacterium
ACTGCGGATGCCATTGCTAATGTAGCTGCTGCCATAATTGTTGCAAGTGCTTTTGTGTGCTTTCTCATACGTATTTCTCCTTTTGGTTCATAATTTTGTAAGAAAAAATATACTTTATATTTAATATAATAGTATGTTTTTGTAAGAAAGTCAATGATATTAGGAAGATATTTACAAAATAAATTACAAGAACTAGTTTTATATAAGGGAAAATTGCAATATAAAACAAAACACAGAATTTGAAAATGAAAAATGCGATAAGATTGCAGAAGAGGCCAAAGTATATGCAGTAATAAAAAATAGATTGCCTTAAATGTAAATACTTACAAAAAAGTCATTACACTATTGCAAATTAAGAATTTATGTTGTATATTAGTCTCAGAAATAAAAGATAATCGTTGTAACTGAAAATGTAAGCACTTACAAAAATATAGCTATGGAGGTAAAAAATGAGTACAGGTGTAAAAGAAACTGTGATTCAGTTTGGAGAAGGAGGATTTTTGCGTGGATTTGTAGACTATTTCTTTCACAAACTCCAGGAAAAAGGTTTATATGATGGTAAGATTGTAGTGGTTCAGCCGATTGAAAAAGGCATGTGTCAAATGCTCTCCGACCAGAACTGTGAATATAATCTGTTTCTCCGGGGAATTGATAATGGACAGGTGGTAAATGAGCATACACATGTAACTTCCATATCCAGAGCTTTGAATCCATACACTCAGTATGAAGAATATATAGCATTGGCGGAGAATCCAGACTTAAGAGTTCTTGTATCTAATACTACCGAGGCAGGAATTGAATATCTGGGAACAGAAAATCTGACGGATATGCCGCCCAAGTCATATCCGGCTAAACTTACTCAGTTCTTATATAAACGCTATAAAGCTGGTTTAAGGGGACTTATTCTGCTGCCCTGCGAATTGATTGATGATAACGGTGATAATCTTAAAAAGTGCGTTCTTCAGTATGCAAAATTATGGGAGCTGGGGAATGGATTTACAACCTGGCTGGAAGATGAAAATGATTTCTGCAGCACACTGGTAGACCGCATTGTAACTGGTTACCCAAGGGATGAGGTCGAGGAACTGACTAAGCAGATTGGCTATGAGGATAAGCTTATAGACACAGCAGAAATTTTTCACCTGTGGGTTATCGGCGGTCACCATGAAGATGAACTTCCATTCCAGAAAGCCGGCTACAATATTGTCTGGACCGATGACGTTCATCCATATAAAAAGAGAAAGGTACGTATTCTCAATGGAGGACATACTTCCATGGTATTGGGTGCGTATCTGTATGGACTTGAAACAGTTGGCGAATGTATGAAGGATGAGAAGGTTTCCGCATTCCTTAAAAAGTGTATATTCGAAGAAATTATTCCTACAATTGGAGATACAGAAGATAACCGTAAATTTGGAGCGGCTGTTCTGGAACGATTCTCTAATCCATTTATCAAGCACCAGCTGTTGAGCATTGCATTAAATTCCGTAAGCAAGTTCCAGGTAAGAGTTCTTCCTACTATTTTAGAGTACAAAGAAAAGTTCGGGAATTATCCAAAGGCCCTTACATTTTCTATGGCAGCACTAATCTCCTTCTACCGTACGGATAAAGCAAATGATGGGGATGAAATAATGCAGTTTATGAAAACTGCTTCTGTGGAAGAAATCATGAAGAGGGAGGATTATTGGCACGCTGATCTCTGTGAGATGATTCCCATGGTGAAGGAATACTATGAATTGATTCAGAGTAAGGGAATGGCCGAAGCTTATGGCGTTATATTAGGAATGTAAATTAAAATCAATTGCAGATATGGATTGATAGAATAAATAATTTAGAGTTATATAAGCGGGCATCACATCCGGACTAGTTCATGGAGGTGGTGCCCGTTCTTGATTTAACCCGCAGAGATGAGTAAATTACAGAAGATGGATTTTGCATGTATCGTGAAAATCCGCATCATGCATAGATATAAATACAATATTCAGGAGACATAACATCTTTGTAATAATTATGTAAGAAAATGCACAGGTAAAAGTTATGGTATTTTTCCGGAATTTATAATATACTAAGTGCGTGTGATGGAGCTGGTTAGCTTTTAACGGAGTTGTCGATATTACATAATTTTAGTAGAATTTGCAAAAAATGCAAAAAAACTATTGATAATTTTCCTTATCCGAAGTATAATCAACTCGTAATGCAAAAAAGGAATTTCAAAAAGTATTTCAAAAAGAAAAAGGAGAGTGCATTAATTATGAGAAAGCAGACAAAGTTAGTTGCTG
>JAETON010000091.1 GCA_021771695.1 Lachnospiraceae bacterium
TAAGTTGAAATGAAATACTGCTCTGCTTCATCAACTGAATCAAAGTCTCCAATTTCATATTCAAGTTGTGCCCACTTTCGCTCATCTCCATCTTGATACATACGGAATTCATATCCATTATGCAAAATTGGTGTAGTGGTTAAATAACGATCACACCGAAGAATAGTGTTATAAAATGGTATCGTCCTGTCTAACATTTAATTTTACTCTCCTCAAAATTTCGTACAATATAAGAGTAGGGAAATTACCCCCTATTCTTATTTTTCGATTTCACGTTTCAAAATTATATTGCTCCTATCATACCTGCTTCAAATAAAGTTTCAAATGTATTTACTGCACCTCCATGCTCCACAATCCTCCCATCAACTACCTTATCAACAATAATGCCAGTAAATACCAATCGTTTGTTGGTTGGCTTCATTCCTAGCCATTCACCTTTATGTGTACCCTCCATTACAAATTCAGAGATGACATAATCACCATCACAAAATTGCTTAATAATCTTCATCTTATAATCGGGATATGTCAGCTTTGTTGCTTGTATGTGTTCTTTCATACCTTCAATGCCAACTGGAATCAGTCTTTCTCCCATTTTCACACAACATTTTTCATGGACAAACTCTGCTACTTTTCCAATTTGATTTTCAGATATGATAGTTTCATAGAAATATTTTATTTTCTCCACTGAATCCATTGTCCTACCTCTCAACTTTCCACTAGTTTATTCCTTCACCACGTATTAGGTATTCAGAAGTTTGGTCAAATCCTCAATAGAAGCATCCATCTTCACAGAGACTTCTTCCATAGTCATACCTGACGCCAGAAAACACCTGAGCACCATTTTCATATCCTCGCCAACCTCTATGAGATGCCTATCCAGATCTCTGTTGTGTTACTTACCGGCAAACCTAAAATGATTTATACGACATATTCCTCGACAAACTGGAATTTATCGCTATTTGTAGATATATCGGACTTCTCGCAATTCTTTCCCTCCGAATATTATAATCTAAAAAATCATCTGTCGGTGAAAAACCAAATTGTTCATAAAAATGCCTTGCTCTGCTGTTTTCTTCAAGAACCCATAAAAAGATATTTTCGTATCCTTGTATTTTTAATTCTGAAAGGGTAGATTTCATAAGAGTTTTTCCATAGCCTTTACCCATATAATTCGGTAGCAGATATATCGAAATAACTTCACCCCAGTCGTGAAACTGCTCAAAACGGGATTTACAAAAACTGCTTGTTCCCACAATTCTGCCATTGTCAATACAAATCAATGTTTTCCAGTTTGGGTTATCTAAGATTGACGACCAGCGTCCATTAGGAATCGAATCCAGATAGTCTTGAGGTATTATGCCTTTATATGCGCATTTCCAACTTTCCTCATATATCTTGCTTATTTCCATTCTATCATCGGTAGGTATAATATATCGAATTTCCATTTTCTCACCTCTCCAAATTCTAATTTGTTTATATGCCCGCTGCACATTAGCTATTCAGAAGTTTTGTTAGGTCCTCAATGGATACATCCATTTTTGAAGATACTTCTTCCATAGTCATTCCAGAAGCAAGGAAGCGCTTTACTACCATCTGCATATCCTCTCCAACCTCTATGAGATGCTCGTCCAAATCGTAGAACCGGATTACACGTTGTCCCCAGCTATGCTCAATGACTTCTCCCAAATATTCGATGTCCGAGTATGCTTTCAGCTTATTCAGGAAACCATCAAAATCCTGTTCCTCAAAGACGATCTCCGCATTGTTGGATTTCTTCAGTACCTTTTCCTTTGGTATACTTACCAGCCAGTCAAAATCCTGCTGTAATGCCAGACCGCAGGTAAAAGCGATATTCCTTCCGTAATCCTGATAGACTTCTACCCCGAACAGTTCCTCATAAAACTTTCTTGCAGCACTGATGTCCGCTACCGATATAACTGTACATACATACTTCATATAAACGCTCCTCAATCTATAGCTGTTCTTTATTTCTGATAAAGCCTTTTGTATAGCACACAACTAAATGAAATTATACTGCTTCCTTTTTTTATAACCATACTGCCCAATCTCCATAGTCAAATGTACCACTGCCGTGATGTAATTTACCATCTTCCCGTAACTGCCTGAACGCATTTCTCATTCTGATTAAAATCTCCGGCTGAATATCCAAACTATGATGCGCAGGAAAAACCTTTTTGACCGGAAGCTCCGAAATCTTTTCAAGAGAAGCAAGGTATGCGTCCGGGTCTGTTGACGGATA
>JAETON010000036.1 GCA_021771695.1 Lachnospiraceae bacterium
CCATTGATAATTCCACCTTTCTGATAATAACCGCCTCCTTTCATAGGAGACTATGATACCACATTTGGGACATTTTCCCTTGTGGTATATTAGGACATTATCAAAAATGGCTTATATTTTTTTGTGGAAGTTGAAAAAACATGTTGACAGTTTTATCTATTAATGGTATTATAATCGAGGTCAAAAAATTCATAAGCCGATGTGTCGGAACTGGCAGACGAGACAGACTCAAAATCTGTTGTCCTTGCGGGCGTGTGGGTTCGAGTCCCACCATCGGCATTATTTTAAATGGTTCAGACAATAGTTTTGAGCCATTTTTTTATTTCATCAGGAAAGACCTTCTACACTAAAGTGTAAAAATCTGCATATTAATCATGATGATACATATGCTTTTGGGATAGTGTAAACGATATCGAAATGCTTCAATATGTAAAACATGGAATCGCAATGGGGAATGCAATGAGTGAAGCAAAAGAAGCTGCTGATTATGTAACATCATTCGCTTATATAGAAAATATTACGTTATTTACCAAAAAAATTTTTCACAGTTGATAAACTTTATCATAGCAGTATATTGTATTTAAGCAGACAAGTTGTTATAATTTTAACAGCCAACAGAGGCTGATTATGTAACAAGTTAGGTTATTAATAAGAATGGAGGCGTAACAGAATGAGAAATTTTGAAGAATGGGAAGGCTTTGAAGGTCGTCTTTGGAAAGAAGAAATCAATACCAGAGATTTCATTCAAGAAAACTATGAACCTTATGATGGCGATGAAAGCTTTTTAGCTGGTCCGACAGAAGCAACCGATAAGCTTTGGGGGATTCTTCAGAAACTGCAAAAAGAAGAACGTGCTAAGGGTGGTGTATTAGACATGGATACTGATATAGTATCGTCTTTAACTTCCCATGGCCCTGGATATATTAGTGAAGAAACGAAAGATTTGGAGAAGGTCGTCGGATTACAGACAGACAAACCATTGAAACGTGCATTTATGCCATTTGGAGGAATTAAAATGGCAGAGGAAGCATGCCGCAATTATGGATATGAACCAAGTCCCGAACTGCATAAAATTTTTACAGAATATGCAAGAACACACAATCAGGGAGTGTTTGATACTTATACCCCTGAAATTAAGAAAGCCCGTCATAATAAGATTATTACAGGTCTTCCGGATACTTATGGACGCGGCCGTATTGTGGGTGATTACCGTCGTGTAGCTTTATATGGTATTGACGTGTTGTTAGAAGAAAAAGAAGCTGATTTTGCAAACTGCGGTTCCGGCTCTATGACAGAAGACATTGTACGCCAGCGGGAAGAACTGGCTTTTCAGAAAAATGCGTTAAAAGGTATGAAGGAAATGGCAAAAATCTATGGATATGATATTTCCAGACCTGCAAAAGATGCAAAAGAGGCATTTCAGTGGGTATACTTTGCATACCTGGCAGCAATTAAGACACAAAATGGTGCAGCAATGAGTATCGGACGTGTTACTACATTCCTTGATATTTACATTCAGAGAGACTTAAAAAAAGGAATTCTGACAGAGTCAGAAGCACAAGAATTGGTAGACCATATGACAATGAAGTTCAGAATGGTAAAATTTGCTCGTATTCCATCTTACAATCAGTTATTTTCAGGAGATCCTGTATGGGCAACTCTTGACTTGGCTGGAATTGGCGTGGACGGACGTTCTATGGTTACAAAAACAGACTTCCGTTTCCTGCATACTTTAGAAAACATGGGACCTTCTCCAGAACCAAACATTACCGTATTATATTCTTCTGCACTGCCGGAGAGCTTTAAGAAATATGCTTCTAATATTTCTATCAAAACAAGTTCTGTACAGTATGAAAACGATGATGTTATGAAACCAATCTGGGGTGATGACTATGCAATCTGCTGCTGCGTATCTGCAACACAGACAGGAAAAGAAATGCAGTTCTTTGGAGCTAGAGCAAACCTTGCAAAATGCCTGCTTTATGCAATTAACGGCGGTGTGGATGAAAAGACAAAAGAGCAGGTTGCACCGGAATATAAGGCAATTACTTCTGAATATTTAGATTATGATGAAGTTATGGCAAAATATGATGTGATGATGGACTGGCTGGTTGATTTGTATGTAAATACATTGAATCTGATCCAGTACATGCATGATAAATATTATTATGAATCAGCATTGATGGCATTGATTGATACAGATGTCAGAAGAACATTTGCAACTGGCATTGCAGGATTCTCTCATGCAGTGGATTCTTTAAGTGCGATTAAATATGCAAAAGTAAAAACAATCCGTGATGAATCTGGTTTAGTTGTAGATTATGAGACAGAAGGCGATTTCCCAAGATACGGAAATGATGATGACCGTGCAGATGAGATTGCAGTATGGCTGTTGAGAACATTCTTGGAGAAAATTAAGAAGCATCATACATACCGTGATTCAGAGCCGACAACATCTATTTTGACAATTACATCCAATGTTGTATACGGAAAAGCAACAGGAACGATGCCGGATGGAAGAAAAGCAGGAGCACCATTGTCACCAGGCGCAAATCCAAGTTATGGTGCAGAACAAAATGGTTTGCTGGCTTCATTGAATTCTGTGGCAAAACTGCCATATGAATGGGCATTGGATGGTATTTCCAATACCCAGACCATTAACCCAGATGCATTGGGGCATGAAGAGCAGGAAAGAATTAACAATCTGGTTCGTGTTATGGACGGATACTTCGACCAAGGTGCTCATCACTTAAATGTCAATGTATTTGGAAAAGAAAAACTGATTGATGCAATGGAACATCCGGAAAAAGAAGAGTATGCGAACTTTACAATTCGTGTTTCCGGATATGCAGTGAAATTTATCGATTTGACAAAGGAACAGCAGATGGATGTTATTTCCAGAACCTGTCATAAATCAATGTAAAGTGGTAAAATGGAAAATAAAGTAACAGGTAAAATTCATTCTTTAGAGACTTTTGGATTGGTCGATGGTCCCGGTGTAAGATTTGTTGTGTTTGTACAGGGATGCCGGATGCGGTGTAAATACTGCCACAATCCGGAAACGTGGGAGGAAAATGCCGGAGAAGAATGGACTCCGGAAGATCTATTAAAACGTGCATGCCGCTATCGGATGTATTGGGGCGATGACGGAGGAATCACTGTCAGCGGCGGGGAACCGCTGCTGCAGTTGGATTTCTTAATAGAATTTTTCCGTTTGGCAAAAGAAAAGGGAATTCATACGACCATTGATACTTCTGGAAATCCATTTACAAAAGAAGAACCTTTTTACAGCAAATGGCTGGAATTAATGAAATATACAGACTTAGTTATGTTGGATTTAAAGGAAATGGACAATCAGAAGCATAAAGACTTAACTGGATGGGAAAATTCTAATATTTTGGAAATGGCAGAAGAATTGTCAAAGTTAAATATCGATTTATGGATTCGCCATGTACTGGTTCCCGGATTGACAGATGACGAGACAGGTCTGTTAAAATTGAAAAAATTCATGAATCGACTTCATAATGTGAAAAAGTTTGAGATACTTCCTTATCATACACTTGGTGTTTTTAAGTGGGAAAATCTTGGAATCCCCTATCCATTGGATGGAATTGCCCAGCCAACAGAAGAGGAAACTCAAAAAGCACAGCAAATTTTTGAAGAACAAAAATAAACAGAACAAAGTCAAAAAATCAGCCGGAAGGAAATTCGGCTGATTTTTTAATTACAGTTTTAAAAACTCAAAGGGTTTCTCTGGACTACTGTGAAGAAAATGCAGCAGCAGATAGTATGCTTTGACAGATAAATTTTCTTCTTTTAAAATCCTTCTTGCTTCATTTTTATCTACAAGCTGAATAGATAAATCTTCATTTGGTTCCAAGTGATTGAGATTCGGCTTGCCGGATGCATAACCATAAACGGTACAGTTGGCTTCATCTGTCATTCCAACGGAAGAAAAATGAGGACGGTTTAAGAAATCTTCACAGTCAACAGGTGTGAAAGTAAGACCTGTTTCTTCCATCATTTCACGGACAGCGGTTTCTTTTGCAGATTCTCCGGAATCGATTAATCCAGCGGGGAATTCATAGATATAATCGTTAATTGGAAAACGGAACTGTCGAACCATAATGACCTTGTCATGGTTTTCCCCAAAAACACTGTAAATTAAAACACCATCGGGTGTTACCTGTTTTGTGGCAGCTGTCATGGTATGTTCATCTTTACGGCTTGCAACATAATATGGATGCGTTTTTCCAAATTTATTTTCAGCTTCCAGTTCATATAGATTTAAAAATTTTACGTCAGTAAGTGGTATAATTTTATTAACTTTACTCATAATGATATCCTCCTGTTACTTCTATTGTAAATGAAATGAAGTTCATTGACAATAGATAGGAAAGCAAGTAAAATTGTCATAGAAGAAATGTAGGAAAAGGAGTTTATTTTATGAAAAAAATACCATCATGGGCGATTACAGTGGCAGCATTGATATTAAGTATCTTACTTGCTGCAAATTTTATAAAGGCAAATAAGGATGCAGCAGATCAGATTAAGAATTCAGATTCAGATGAGAAAGTTTTAATTATTGCCAAATCAAATTTTAAGGATATACAGACTTCCTTGGAAGAATATCCGGAAGATTTAAATGCAAAAAAAGCGTTGAATAGTGGATTCATTGTCATTGAGAATGACAAAATAGAAGGAGACGGTGTCAAACTTTGGAAGAAATTCTGCCAGAAAATTAAGAAGAAAAAGGATGGGGCGGTTTTGATTTGTCAGTTTACGGCAGAAGGAGATGCTATCATTACTTATATTTCTTATAAGGATGGAACATATTATTTTGTAGAAGATACTACAAGAGATGAATTCAGCAATCAAAAATATGAAAACCACACATATAAAAATATGAAGCGGTTTGAAGAGGACGGCCGGTATTTGGCAGTGTTAACAACCAAAGATAATTTGTCTTATCAGGGTGCGAAAGATGCAGATAATCGAAAGGAAACAGCAGAGATTTTGAATGTGGATTTGGATGCATTAAAATAATCAGGGAGATAATTTTATGAAAATATCAACAAAAGGAAGATATGCGGTCCGCCTAATGTATGATTTGGCAATTCATTATACAGGAGAATGGATTGCATTAAAAGACATTTCAAAAAGACAAAATATATCTGTGAAATATTTAGAGCAGATTGTCCGGCAGCTGAGTATTTGTGGATATTTAAAAAGCCTTCGGGGGCCTCATGGAGGGTATCAGCTTGCAAGAGAACCAAAGAATTATACAGTTTATGAGATTCTTCAGATTACAGAAGGAAGTCTTCAGCCAGTGGCATGTTTGGATGACGATGTAAATCAATGTGAACGTTATAGTGAGTGTCCAACGATTGAAATATGGGAAGGTCTTGGAAAGGTTGTTTATGAATATCTAAATAATATAACATTGCAGGATGTGGTAGAAAAGGCAAGACTGCATGGAGAAAATAACTTTGTAATTTAATTGCAAAGTTATTTCTTTAGTATACAATATTATGCTACAATATTGCAAAAGAAGCGAAAAAGGAGACAGCTAATATGGAAAAGAAATTGATGCTGATTGATGGAAATAGTATTTTAAACCGGGCTTTTTATGGACTTCCAGAGATGACGAATAGTCAGGGACTTCATACCAATGCAATTTTAGGCTTTTTAAATATTATGTTTAAGTTTTTGGAGGAAGAACAGCCCACACATTTGGCAGTAGCATTTGATTTGAAGGCACCGACGTTCCGGCATAAAATGTTTGAAGAATACAAAGGAACAAGAAAAGGGATGCCGGAGGAACTGGCAGAGCAGGTTCCTGTTATCAAAGATGTTTTAAAGGCAATGGAGATTCCGATGATGATGAAGGAAGGTTTTGAAGCGGATGATTTACTTGGAACCATGTCTGTTTTGGGGGAACAGGAAGGATACGAGGTCAAAGTAATTTCAGGTGATAGAGATCTTCTTCAATTAGCAACGGATAAAGTGCAGATTCGGATTCCCAAAACGAAGATGTCTGGGACAGTAGTAGAAGATTATTATGCCAAAGATGTTTTAGAAAAGTATGAAGTGACACCAAAAGAATTTATTGATGTAAAAGCATTGATGGGTGATGCATCGGATAATATTCCTGGAATTCCTGGAATTGGAGAAAAGACTGCTGCAAAACTGGTGAAAGAATTTAAGAGTATTGAAAATGCGTATGCTCATATTGACGAAGTAAAACCAAATCGTGCCAAAAATAATCTGCAGGAATACTATGAGCAGGGTATATTGAGTAAAGAATTAGCAACGATAAAATTGGATTGTCCAACGGGCATTACTTTGGAAGAAGCAAAGATCAATGATATTTATACAGAGGAAGCCTATCAGTTGTTAAAGAAATTGGAATTTAAATCCATTTTGAAACGATTTGATGGAGAACACAAAGATGAATTTACGTTGGAAGCGGAAGTTATCACAGATCTCATGAAAGCGGAGGAAATTTTTACAGAAGCTGGAAAGCAGGAATGTGTTGGGCTTTCCATTTATGAAGATTCTGAAAATATGTGGACAGCCCTTTGTTATGAAGAAAAGAAAACGATAATTTTTGCAGCGGAAGGATTCATTACAAAAGATTTTCTTTTTGATAAGATGAATGGACTTTATAAAGATGTGAAGCATGTGGCGATGATGGGAACGAAAGAATATTTATCTGACTTAGAAGTGGATGAGACGACAGAAAGTATTTTTGATGTTTCGCTTGCGGCATATTTGTTAAATCCATTAAAAAGCACTTATGCGTATGATGATATTTCCAGAGATTATTTAAGTTTGATGCTTCCATCGAAAAAAGAACTTTTGGATAAGAAGAAACCAATGGTTTCTAATGCTGAATTAACAGAAGAAGGAAAAAAGATTTTAGGATATGAAGCCTTTGTTTCTGCATCCTGTGTGCAGATTCTGATTGATAAATTAAAGGAACAGCAAATGCTGGAGTTATATCGGAAGATTGAAATTCCAACAACTTTTGCATTACATGATATGGAAGTTCGTGGAATCCACGTGAACCGGACTGCATTAAAAGAATATGGAGATCAGCTGGTTGGCCGAATCCATGAATTACAGTCTTCTATATATAAGGAAGCAGGGGAGGAGTTTAATATCAATTCCCCAAAACAGTTGGGAATTGTTTTGTTTGAGCATATGAAGCTGGAAGGCGGGAAAAAAACAAAAACCGGATATTCTACCAGTGTGGATGTATTGGAAAAAATCGAGCATTTGTATCCAATCATTCCTATGATTTTAGAATACCGCCAGTTGACAAAATTAAAATCTACTTATGCAGATGGTTTGGCGAATTATATAGAAGAAGATGAACGAATTCATGGAAAATTTAATCAAACGATTACAGCGACCGGAAGAATCAGCAGTACAGAGCCGAATCTTCAAAATATCCCGGTGAGAATGGATCTTGGACGGAGAATCCGAAAAGTTTTTCTGCCGGAAGAGGGATATATTTTCTTGGATGCGGATTACTCTCAGATTGAATTGCGTGTACTTGCTCATTTGTCAGAGGATGAAAATTTAATTCATGCTTATGAAGAAAATCAGGATATTCATGCCAAAACAGCTTCAGAAGTTTTTGATGTTCCAATGGATCAGGTATCCAGCGGACAGAGAAGAGATGCAAAAGCAGTAAATTTTGGAATTATTTATGGATTGAGTGCTTTTGGATTAAGTCAGGATTTGAAAATTACCAGAAAGCAGGCACAAGAATATATTGATAAATATTTTGAAACTTATCCAAAGGTAAAGGAATTTTTGGATGGTGAAGTGGAAAAAGGAAAGAACGAAGGATATGTAACAACAATGTTCCAGAGAATTCGTCCGATTCCAGAACTAAAATCCAGTAACTTTATGCAGAGAAATTTTGGAGAGCGTGTTGCAATGAATTCACCAATTCAAGGAACTGCTGCAGACATTATCAAGATAGCAATGATACGTGTTAATATGAAGTTGAAAGAGAAACAGATGAAATCTCGTTTAATTTTACAGATTCATGATGAACTGCTGATAGAAGCTCATTTGGATGAATTAGAAGAAGTAAAAGAAATTTTAAAAACAGAAATGATGAAAGCAGCGAAACTTCGGGTTCCGCTGGTTGTAGATATGAACACCGGAGAAAATTGGTATGATGCCAAATAGGAGCAGGAAATGAAAGTGATAGGAATTACCGGAGGTGTAGGCTCTGGAAAAAGTGAAGTTTTAAAAATACTAAAAGAAGATTATCAGGCAGAAATTATTCTTACAGACCAAGTGGCCCATGAATTAATGGAGCCGGGCGGGATAAGTTATGAAGGGATTATAAATTGTTTTGGAAAAGACATTTTAAAAATGGATCGAACCATAGACCGGCAGGCATTGGGAAATATTGTTTTTTCAGATGCTGAAAAGCTGAAAAAACTAAATGAAATTACTCATGGAAATGTGGATCAGGAAATTTTAAAACGTATGGAATGTATCCAAAATGAAAAACCAGACGCATTGGTGGTATGTGAAACAGCATTATTAGTTGGAGCAGTATATGAAAGCCGTTTTGATCAGCTTTGGTATATTTTCACAAAAGAAGAAGTGCGTTATGAAAGGCTGAAAAGTTCCAGAGGATACTCAGATGAAAAAATTCGTCAAATGATAGAGAGCCAAAAAAGTGAGGATGAATTTCAACAGGCAGCAGCTTATGTGATTGATAATTCAGGAAATATAGAAGAAACGAAGAAACAAATACAATCTATTTTAAAAAATTAAAGTAGATTCTGTTATATCCTTGTGATATAATAACGCAGAAATGTATTATGTACGAGCATAGAGGTAAAATTCATGAAGTTAACAAGCATTGCAAGCAGCAGTGAAGGAAATTCTATATTTGTTGGAACAGAGAAAACAAAGCTATTGGTTGACTGTGGGATTAGTGCCAAGAGGATTGAAAAGGCATTGGATGAACTGGATTTAACAGTTCCGGAGTTTGATGGGATTTTGATTACCCATGAACACTCGGACCACATCAAGGGTTTGGGAGTTATATCCAGAAGATATGGGCTTCCGGTGTTTGCCACTGGAAAAACCATTGATGCGGTTTTGGAATATAAGAATCTAGGGAAAGTGGATCAGAGTTTATTTCAGTCTATTGAAGCAGACAACCCCTTTCAAATCGGTGATATAACCATTGAAGCATCAAGAGTCTGGCACGATGCAGCCGATCCGGTATGCTATTCTTTTGAATCTGAAGGAGTAAAAGCAAGTATTGCCACAGATTTGGGAGATTATGATGAATATCTGGTTGAGAAAATCCAAGGTTCCAATATATTGTTTGTGGAGGCAAATCATGACGTGAACATGCTTCAGGTTGGACGCTATCCCTACTATTTAAAAAGAAGAATTCTTGGGCGGCATGGACATTTGTCCAATGAGCGGTGTGCACAGCTGATTGAAGATACCGCAACGAAGGATACTAGGAAAGTATATCTGGGGCATTTAAGTAAAGAAAATAACTATGAAAGATTGGCGTATGAAACCGTAAAAGTATCATTACATAATATAGAAGGACTTCCTTTGGAAGTTGCAAAGAGAGATGCGGTTTCTACAGTAACCAGTATATAATAGAAAAGACTTAGGAGGAAAGAAAATGGATAAAGTAGTAATTACAGTTGTTGGAAAAGATGGAGTTGGAATTATTGCAAAAGTATGTAATTATCTGGCAAGTAATAATGTGAATATTTTGGATATTTCACAGACAATTACAGGTGGATTTTTCAATATGATGATGGTGGTTGATCCAGAAAACTCATCTAAAGATATTAAAACAATTTCAGAAGAATTGAAACAGATTGGGGAAGAAATTGGCGTCGTAATTCAGGCACAGGATGAAAAGATTTTTGACATAATGCATAGAATTTAGTGGGGTGGCAGCATGATTAATCTGAATGAAGTATTTGAAACAAATAAAATGATTCATGAGATGAATCTGGATGTGCGTACAATTACCATTGGTATTAGTTTGTTGGATTGTGTTGGAAGCACGTTAGAAGAAGTTAAGGAAAATGTATATAACAAAATTACAACAGTTGCGAAAGATTTGGTAAAAACAGGGAAAGATATAGAAAAAGAATTTGGAATTCCGATTGTAAATAAGCGTATTTCTATTACACCAATTTCTTTGGTTGGAGGAACCGTGTGTAGGACACCGGATGATTTTGTGGAACTTGCGAAGGTATTGGATAAAGCAGCGAAAACAGTTGGAGTAAACTTTTTAGGAGGATATTCTGCATTAGTGAGCAAAGGAATGACAAAAGCCGACGAATTATTAATCCGTTCCATTCCAAAGGCTTTGGCAGAAACTGATTTTGTATGTTCTTCAGTCAATGTCGGCTCTACAAAAACAGGAATCAACATGGATGCAGTAAAGTTAATTGGCGAAGTAATTAAGGAAACTGCAGAACTGACAAAAGATAATCAGTGTCTTGGATGTGCAAAATTCGTCGTTTTCTGTAATGCACCAGATGATAACCCGTTTATGGCAGGAGCATTTCATGGAGTTACAGAAGCAGATGCCGTTATTAATGTAGGTGTCAGCGGACCGGGAGTTGTAAAACGTGCGATTGAAAAGGTAAGAGGAGAAAATTTTGAAGTTCTTTGCGAGACAATCAAAAAGACTGCATTTAAAATTACCCGTGTAGGACAGCTGGTTGCAAAGGAAGCATCCAAACGTCTTGGAATTCCATTTGGAATTATTGACTTGTCTTTGGCACCGACACCGGCAGCAGGAGACAGTGTTGGAGAAATTTTGGAGGAAATTGGTTTGGAATATGCAGGAGCACCGGGAACAACAGCAGCTCTTGCGATGTTAAACGATCAGGTAAAGAAAGGCGGAGTTATGGCATCCTCTTATGTGGGAGGATTAAGCGGTGCTTTTATTCCTGTTAGTGAAGACCAGAGAATGATTGATGCAGTAAATGCAGGAGCCTTGACATTAGAAAAACTTGAAGCAATGACTTGCGTATGTTCTGTAGGACTTGACATGATCGCGATTCCTGGAAAAACGAAGGCTGCAACCATTGCCGGTCTGATTGCGGACGAAATGGCATTGGGCATGATTAATCAAAAGACAACAGCAGTTCGTGTCATTCCTGCAATTGGAAAAGACGTAGGGGATCAGGTAGAATTTGGTGGTTTATTAGGATATGCCCCAATCATGCCAGTGAACGAATTCTCCTGCGATGATTTTGTAAACAGAGGCGGAAGAATTCCGGCACCAATTCATAGTTTTAAAAATTAGTATACATAAAATGTATTCGAGGTGATGATTCTTGGGGTATTAGAACATTTAGAACCCAAAAAAGTTTTTAAATATTTTGACGAGATATGCAAAATACCGCATGGTTCTTATCATTGTAAGGCCATTAGCGATTTTTGTGTACAGTTTGCAAAAGAGAGAGGTCTGTTTGTATTACAAGATGAGTATTACAATGTGATTATAAAGAAGGAGGCCTCTCCTTCTCATGCAGGGAAAACTCCTTTAATTTTACAAGGACATTTGGATATGGTATGTCAAAAAGAACAAGGCTGTACCATTGATCTCCAAAAGGATGGATTAAAACTGCAAGTGGATGACGATTATATTTCTGCAGAAGGTACAACACTGGGTGGAGATGATGGAATTGCGATTGCTTATTGTTTAGCAATTTTAGATGATGATTTGATTGAACATCCGCCATTGGAAGTTGTGTTTACGACGGAAGAAGAAGTTGGTATGGAAGGAGCTGCAGGACTGGATACTTCCATTTTAAATGGAAAGCATTTGATTAATATTGATTCTGAAGAAGAAGGAATTTTGCTGTCTGCATGTGCTGGAGGAACGACGATAAAAGTAGAGATTCCTTTGGAATATGAGCAGAGACAGGAACATATGTGGGAAATTTCCATTTCAGGGCTGCAGGGCGGACATTCTGGCACCGAAATTGATAAAAATCATGGAAATGCACATAAGATGATGGGAGAAATTCTTTCTTCTGTATCAAATCTTACAATCCATCGATTATGGGGTGCCAAAGATCAGAAAGACAATGCGATACCATATGAATGTCATTGCAGGATAGCAGTCAGAGACATCAAAGAATTTGAAAAGCAGTTAGATATTCTTGAAAAACGATGGAAAGAACAATATAAAGAATCCGAACCAGATTTTTATATCGAAAGAAAAGACTTAGGGATTGGCACGGAGTCATTTTTAACAGCAAAATCTAAGGATGCATTGATTATTTTTTTATCAAAGGTAAACGACGGTATTTATACAATGAGTCAGGATATCGAAGGTCTGGTAGAAAGTTCTTCAAATCTTGGAATTCTTACAATGGATGAGGAAAAAGCAGTGTTTTCTTTTGGAGTACGCAGCAGCGTTCCTTCGTTTAAAGAAGAAATAGCTGGGAAAATTGAAAAACTTGCGAAAGAGACCGGAGGGATTTACATTCGTAAGAATGATTATCCCGCGTGGGAATATCGGGAAAATTCTATGCTGCGGGAAATGTTTTTGAAAGCATATCGGGAAATATATAGAACTGATATGAAAGTGGAAGCAATTCATGCTGGTTTAGAGTGTGGAATTTTTGCATCAAAGATCGATGATATAGATATTGTTTCTTTTGGACCGGATATTTTTGATATTCATACAGTACAAGAGCGTATGTCCATTGCTTCTGTAAAAAGAACATGGGAATTACTGTTAAAAATTATTGAAGAATTTCCGTAAAACATGTATTCTATAATCTATAGGGAATTTTTAAGATAAAACGACGGATAAAAATAAAGGAGTTAAAGAGTAAGATGAGTAGAAATGTATATGATATTTTACAGGAACGAGGTTTCATTGCCCAGACGACACATGAAGAATTAAGAGATCTTCTTGGAAAGAAAAAAGTTACTTTTTATATTGGATTTGATGCAACAGCAGACAGCTTGACAGCAGGACATTTCTTAACAATTATGGCAATGATGCATATGCAGAAAGCAGGACACCGCCCAATTGCACTTTTAGGAGGCGGAACAACAATGATTGGTGACCCATCCGGGAAATCTGATATGCGTAATATGATGACAAGAGAAACGATTGAACATAATGCAATGCGTTTTAAAGAACAGCTTTCCCGCTTTATTGATTTTGATAATGATAAAGCAATTCTTGCGAACAACGCAGACTGGCTGTTAAATCTAAATTATGTAGATTTCCTTCGTGAAGTTGGAGTACATTTTTCAGTCAATAAAATGTTGACAGCAGAGTGCTATAAACAGCGTATGGAAAAGGGACTTACCTTTTTTGAATTTAATTACATGCTGATGCAGGCTTATGACTTCTTGGAATTAAACCGCAGATATGGCTGTACATTAGAAATGGGAGGTAATGATCAGTGGTCTAATATTCTTGCAGGTGCAGATTTGATCCGCAGAAAAGAACAGGAAGATGCGTTTGGACTTACTTTGACATTGCTGACAAGAAGTGATGGAGTAAAAATGGGAAAAACTATGGCAGGTGCTGTATGGCTTGATCCTGAAAAAACATCCCCATATGATTTCTATCAGTATTGGAGAAATATCGAAGATGTAAAAGTAGAAGAATGTCTCGGATTATTAACATTTCTTCCAATGGACGAAGTCCGAAGATTAGGAGCACTGGAGGGTGCTGAAATTAACAAGGCAAAAGAAGTTCTTGCTTATGAAGTAACGAAAATTGTTCATGGAGAAGAAGAAGCGAAGAAAGCACAGACTGCTGCAAAAGCAATGTTCGTAAGCGGCGGAGCAAATGATGATGCCCCAACTTTTGAATACGAGGCAGCAAAACTGGAAGAGGGAATTGATATTTTAAGCCTTTTGGTAGATTCTAAGCTTTGTACAACACGTTCTGACGCTAGAAGAATGGTGCAGCAGGGTGGAGTTTCCGTAAATGGCGAAAAAGTATCCGATATAAAACAGACATTTGGAAAGGCAGACTTTGATGATAAAGATAGAATTCTTTTAAGAAAAGGAAAGAAGAAATTCTGTCAGATTAAAGAAAAATAGATATAGTAAACGAAAGTATAAAACAAAGCCTTGGAAGGATGAAAGGAGAACTCAGAGATGAGAATAGGTATTTTAGGATATGGAAATCTAGGAAGAGGCATTGAATGTGCCATTCAACAGAATGAAGATATGGAACTGGCAGCAGTATTTACAAGAAGAAATCCGGAGGATGTAAACATTTTAACAGAAGGAGTTCCGGTATATTCTGTTGATGAGGTTGAAAATATGCGGGGAAAAATTGATGTATTAGTTCTTTGCGGCGGAAGTGCGACGGATCTGCCAAAACAGACTCCAGAATATGCCAAGTATTTTAATGTTATTGACAGTTTTGATACACATGCAAGAATTCCAGAGCATTTTGCCAATGTAGATGCGGCAGCAAAAGAGAGTGAACATACTGCATTGATTTCCTGTGGATGGGATCCGGGAATGTTTTCTTTAAACCGCTTATATGCAAATGCAATTCTTCCAGAGGGAAATGACTATACTTTCTGGGGAAAAGGTGTTAGTCAGGGACATTCTGATGCAATCCGCCGTGTAGAAGGCGTAAAAAATGGTAAACAGTATACGATTCCTGTGGAAGAAGCATTGGAAGAAGTACGAAGTGGAAGTAATCCAGAATTAACAACCAGACAGAAACATTTAAGAGAGTGTTTTGTTGTTCCAGAAGAAGGTGCTGATCTTGCTAAGATTGAAGAAACTATTAAAAACATGCCAAATTATTTTGCTGATTACGATACGACGGTGCATTTTATCAGTGAAGAAGAATTAGCGGCGAACCACAGTGGAATTCCTCATGGCGGATTTGTATTTAGAACCGGAGTTACCGGATGGGAAAAAGAACATAAACATGTGATTGAATACAGCTTAAAATTAGATTCTAATCCAGAATTTACTTCTTCTGTACTGCTTGCTTATGCAAGAGCTGTTTACCGTCTGCAGAAAGAAGGACAAACAGGATGTAAAACAGTCTTTGATATTGCACCGGCATATTTAAGTCCAAAGTCCGGAGAAGAATTAAGAAAACACCTATTATAGGAATAATTTTAAAGCGAATAAAGAGAAACACCAGTCATCTGATACAAGTGATAACCGGTGTTTTTCTTTTTACAAAAAATGAAAAAAAGAAGTTATTTAGTTGGAAAAGAAATAGAAGATTTTAATTTATTGAGTGCTTTTTGTGTATATGGATCTCTTTGATCCATTTGTTTTAATACTTTTTGTACTTTTCTGGTTTCTGAAGAATCAAAAGCTTTTACAGAAGCCACAATAAAGAAGAGGAGCAAAAGAGAAAAACCAGCTCTAAGCTTTAGAAAAGACCAGTAAGAGGGCTGGCTGTCGTCTTCCTGTATAGATTGCCGGTTTGAGTTCATCTGCTGGTATTTATTTTGTAATTTCAGACGTTCCAATTCCATGTTTGTATTTTGATTCATAACATTCCTCCTTCTTTTTATTCTATGAATGAGATGAATGAAAATTGCACAAAAATTTCAAAAGTTTTTTGGTAAAAAGGTTGACAATAAAAAGCAAAAGTGATACTTTAATTGTAGATGTTAGCACTCAATATCGTTGAGTGCTAATAACAGGAGGGAAAGATATGGAATTAAATGATCGTAAAAAGTTAATATTGAAAGCGATTATTGCCAATTATCTTGAAACGGGTGAGCCGGTAGGATCAAGAACTATTTCCAAGCATCCGGAGTTAAAACTAAGTTCTGCAACCATTCGGAACGAGATGGCGGATTTGGAAGACATGGGATTTATTTTACAGCCTCACACGTCCGCAGGACGGATTCCTTCCGATGCTGGGTATCGTTTTTATGTGGATCAGTTGATGTTGGAACGGGAGACGGAAGATGAGGAGAAGCAGGCATTGATTCAAAAGGTTGATAAGATGGAAGTCTTATTAAAGCAGGTTGCCAAAGTGCTGGCAAGTAATACGAACTATGCAACGATGGTATCTTCCCCCCATTATCAGAATGTGACTTTGAAATTTATACAGTTGTCTCAGGTTGATGCAGATCATCTGCTTGCCGTGATCGTTACACAAGGGAATATTGTGAAGAATAAGATGATTACGGTAGATGAACCATTATCAAATGAAGATGTTCTAAAATTGAATGTGTTATTAAACACATTTCTGCAGGGATTGTCTTTGAGAGATATTAATCTGGAGCTGATTCAAACCATGAGAGAGCAGGCGGGAATCCGCCAAGATGTTCTGGAACGGATTTTGGAAGAAGTGGCAAAGACGATTCATGAAGCAGACCGGATGGAGATTTATACTGGAGGAGCATCGAATATATTAAGGTATCCGGAACTGGGAAATCCAGATCGTGCGACGGAGCTTTTAGATACGCTGGTAGAGAAAAAGGCTTTGACGAAACTGGTTGATTCTACACTGGATCAAGATGATGAACACCATGGGATCCAAGTATATATTGGTGAAGAATCACCGGTTCAGAACATGAAAGACTGCAGCATTGTAACAGCAACGTATGAACTGGCAGAAGGCGGTACAGGTACGGTAGGAATTATTGGACCGAAACGTATGGACTATCGGAAAGTCGTAAAGACGTTGAAAAACCTAACAGAAGAGTTAGATGATATATTTAAGGGAAATACCTGAGAAAGGAAGTGAAAGAATGAAAGAACAAGAAAAGAAGATCAATGAAGAAGAGGTAAAAGACGTAGAAGAGACTGCAGAAAATATAGAAGAACAAGAAACAGCAGACAAAGAAACTTCCCAAGAAGAGGCAGAGGATGATAAACTTGCCAAAATGGAAGCAGAAGCTGCCAGCTGGAAAGATAAATATCAGAGACTGATGGCTGAATTTGAAAATGCAAGAAAACGTACTGCAAAAGAAGCTGTGCAGCGTTATGATATGGGAGCCATGGGAGTGCTTGAGAAGCTTCTCCCAGTAATTGATAACTTCGAGCGAGGGTTAGATGCTGTTGCCGAAGAAGAGAAAGATTCTGCATTTGTGCAGGGAATTCAACAGATTTATAAACAGTTGATGGCTGTGATGGATGATCTGGGGGTTACCTCAATGGATGCAGAAGGCAAAGAGTTCGATGCAAATCTTCATAATGCAGTTATGCATGTAGAAGATGAAGAACTTGGAGAAAATGTAGTAGTAGAAGAATTGCAGAAAGGCTATATGTATAAAGAAAGCGTTCTGCGCCACAGTATGGTAAAAGTAGCGAACTAATTTAGGAGGAAATAAATCATGGGTAAAATTATTGGTATTGACTTAGGAACAACAAACAGTTGTGTAGCTGTTATGGAAGGTGGAAAACCAACCGTTATTACAAATGCAGAAGGAATGAGAACAACACCATCTGTTGTAGCATTTACAAAAACAGGAGAACGTGCAATTGGAGAACCTGCAAAACGTCAGGCAGTTACCAATGCAGAAAAAACAATCTCTTCTATTAAGAGACATATGGGAACTGATTATAAAGTAAATATTGATGGAAAAGCATATTCTCCACAGGAAATCTCTGCAATGGTTCTTCAGAAATTAAAATCTGATGCAGAAAACTATTTAGGAGAAAAAGTAACAGAAGCAGTTATTACTGTTCCTGCATATTTTAATGATGCACAGCGTCAGGCAACCAAAGATGCAGGTAAGATTGCAGGTCTTGATGTAAAACGTATTATCAATGAACCAACAGCGGCTGCATTATCTTATGGATTGGATAATGAAGATGAGCAGAAAATTATGGTATATGATTTAGGTGGTGGTACATTTGATGTATCTATTATCGAAATCGGAGATGGAGTTATCGAAGTATTATCTACAGCTGGAGATAACAAATTAGGTGGAGATGACTTTGATAATGTAATTACTCAGTATATGCTGGATGAATTTAAGAAACAGGAAGGTGTTGATTTATCTGGAGATAAGATGGCTATGCAGCGTTTAAAAGAAGCTGCTGAAAAAGCAAAGAAAGAGTTATCTTCTTCTACAACAACAAATATCAACCTTCCATTTATCACAGCAACAGCAGAAGGACCAAAACATTTTGATATGAACTTAACAAGAGCTAAATTTGATGAATTGACATTAAGCCTTGTAGAAAGAACAGCAGGACCAGTAAACTCTGCATTAAATGATGCTGGAATGACAGCTTCTGAATTAAGTAAAGTATTATTGGTTGGTGGTTCTACACGTATTCCGGCAGTACAGGATAAAGTACAGAAGTTAACAGGAAAAGAACCATTTAAAGGAATTAACCCAGATGAATGTGTAGCAATCGGAGCATCTATTCAGGGTGGTAAATTAGCTGGAGATGCTGGCGCAGGCGATATTCTGTTATTGGATGTAACACCATTATCACTGTCTATTGAAACAATGGGTGGTGTAGCGACAAGATTAATTGAACGTAATACAACAATTCCTACAAAGAAGAGCCAGATTTTCTCAACAGCAGAAGATAATCAGAGTGCTGTAGATATTAACGTTGTACAGGGTGAAAGACAGTTTGCAAAAGATAATAAATCATTAGGAAGATTCAGACTGGATGGTATTGCACCTGCAAGACGTGGAGTGCCTCAGATTGAAGTAACATTTGATATTGATGCCAACGGTATTGTAAATGTATCTGCAAAGGATTTAGGAACAGGAAAAGAACAGCATATTACAATTACAGCAGGTTCTAACATGTCTGATGAAGATATTGATAAGGCTGTAAAAGAGGCTGCTGAATTTGAAGCACAGGATAAGAAACGTAAAGAAGCAATTGATGCAAGAAATGAAGCAGACTCTATGGTATTCCAGACAGAAAAAGCACTGGATGAAGCAGGAGATAAAGTAGATGCAGCTGAAAAAGCCGCTGTAGAAGAAGACTTAAAAGCATTAAAAGATTTAGTAGAACAGACAAAAGATCAGGAAATGACGGATGCACAGGTGGAAGACATGAAAGCAAAGAAAGAAAAATTAATGACCAGTGCACAGAATCTATTCGCAAAAATGTATGAAGCTGCGGCAGCGCAGGCACAGGGAGCACCAGAAGGTGATGCAGGACAGACAGCAGGCGGAGCAGATGACAACGTAGTTGATGGCGATTACAAAGAGGTATAAGACAAAGAGAAGGTAGACGATTATGGCAGATAAAAGAGATTATTATGAGGTGTTAGGCGTGGACCGCAATGCCTCACAGTCTGAAATTAAAAAAGCCTACCGAAAACTTGCAAAAAAATATCATCCGGATACAAATCCTGGTGATAAGGTGGCAGAAGCAAAATTTAAAGAAGCTTCAGAAGCCTATGAAATATTAAGTGACTCTGAGAAAAAAGCGCAGTATGACCAATTCGGTCATGCTGCCTTTGAGCAGGGAGCAGGCGGATTTAACGGCGGTGGATTCGGTGGATTTGACTTTGGCGGCGACATGGGTGATATTTTCGGCGATATTTTCGGCGGTATGTTCGGCGGTGGAGCAAGAGGCGGAGCCAGACAGCAGAATCGTCCTGCACAAGGGGCACATGTACGTGCAAGAGTTCATGTTACTTTTGAGGAAGCAGTTTTTGGTACATCAAAGAAAATAGAGATTACTTTAAAGGATGAATGTACATCCTGTCATGGAAGCGGTGCAAAAGCAGGAACCAGTCCGGAGACTTGTCCAAAATGCGGCGGACGCGGTCAGGTAGTCTATACACAGCAGTCTATGTTTGGAACAGTGCAAAATGTTCAAACTTGTCCGGAATGTCATGGAACTGGAAAAGTAATCAAAGAGAAATGTCCAGATTGTCACGGAACTGGATATACCAGCAGCCGTAAAACGATTGAAGTGACTGTACCGGCTGGTATTGACAATGGACAGAGTATTCGTATTCGTGGAAAAGGGGAACCGGGTGTGAATGGAGGACCGCGGGGAGACTTACTTGTGGAAGTTATTGTACAGCGTCATCCAAAGTTCCAACGTCAGGATACAACCATTTATTCTACAGAGGCGATTTCTTTTACACAGGCAGCTTTGGGAGCAACAATTAAAATTCCTACCGTTGATGGACCATATGAATATACCATTAAACCAGGTACACAAACGGATACAAGAATCCGTTTGAAGGGAAAAGGTGTACCAATGGTTCGTAATAAAAATGTCCGTGGAGATCATTATGTAACTTTGGTGGTACAAGTGCCGGAACATTTAAATGGAGAACAAAGAGCAGCACTCCAGAGATTCCAAGAGGCTATGGGTGAGGTGCCAAAGACAGAAGAACATGAGCATAAAGGCTTTTTTGGGAAACGAAAAAAATAAATGATAACAGTAAATCCCTGCAGAGTTATACCTGCGGGGATTTTACAATAATATACGAAAGTTTCTGTTTGTTGTATACAATTCCTTTCTTTGGAAATAATCTATGATATATTATGATATTTTAAGAAAATATTTAAGAATAGATAATGATTTTGAAACACATTTTAGAGATCGATGGTATATAATGCCAATAATCCGTCGAAAGGAAAGGAGGCTTGATGAATGCTGCATATAAAAGATAACTATTATGTACAGACAGATGAGGAGAGATATATTTTACAGATCAAAATATTGAATGACAGAACACATGGGTATGTATTTGAAACCGCAGGTGAATATTCATCTATGAAAGAAGTAATGGATGCAGTCATCAAAGAAATGATAAAGAAAGAAGTAAATCAAAAAAAATCAATTCCTCTTCATGAAATTATCTGTATTATAAAAAAAAGATACAAAGAATTTTATGAGCAGATGAATTGCTGTTCTATGAATTTTGTATAAAATTACAGCCGGTAAAGAAATTTATCGGCTTTTATAATTGTAGAATATGTTAGAAAGTAAGGAATTTGTAAGAAAAATTACCAAAGAATTTCTGTTTTCTTTGTTATTATAAAACAAAATTTGGGAGGTGATTTTTATGGGAGAGGGTACTGGGAAAAAACTGCTTGCAGGATTATTCCTTTTCTATTTAGCTGCATTAACATGGATCATTGTATTTAAGATGAGTTTTTCTTTGAAGGAAATTCAAGGAGTTCGGGGAGTTAATCTGATACCATTTCACTGTTCTTTAATTGTAAATGGTAAAATTGATGTTTCAGAAATGATTCAAAATATGCTGGCATTTTGTCCATTTGGAATTTATGCTGGTGTTTTGTGGAAAAAGTGGTCTGCAATTGAAAAAATATCGGTCTTTTTCTTAGTTAGTTTTATTTATGAAATGGTACAATATATTTTGGCTGTTGGCCGCACGGATATTACAGATATTATCAATAATACATTAGGTGGTATTTTAGGGCTGATTATTTACGAAATTATAAGAAAAATATGCCGGACAGAAAAAAGAACAGAAAAAGTAATTACTATTTGTGCCGGGATTGTGACAATATTGATGACGGGATTGATTGTGATACTGCTTGCTGCCAATTAATTTTACGAAAAAGCAAAGAGGAAACAAAGAAAAGATAGTTTCCTCTTTTTAAAAGCAATTATAAAGTAAGTGATGGTGCAGTATATGTACGGCTTGCCATTTCTTGATCTAATAGATAAAGGCTTTTTGGATCAGAACCGAAAAGTTCCATTTTTTTCACAAGGTCGTTTGCATTTGTTTCTTCTTCACCCTGTTCTTTTACGAACCAGTCTAAAAACTGCATAGTACGGAAGTCTTTGACTGTATATGCAGCATCATAAATTGCATGGATTAAGCTAGTTACATATTCTTCATGTGCAAGACCTGCTTTTAACGGATCCATATTCTCTTTTAAATCTGCTGCAGGTTTGTCAATGGCTTCAAAAGTTACTGGAACGTCATTGTTCTGCATATATTCCACAAAAAGCATTGCGTGGTCTCTTTCTTCCTGTGCCTGAATGCGGTACCAGTTTGCAAAACCGTCAAGTCCCTGTTCTACATAAAAATTTGAAAAATGAAGATACAAATAAGCAGAATACAGTTCTTTATTCACTTGTGTATTTAATAATTGTGCAACGTCTTGATTTAACATGTTAGATACTCCTTTCAAAATTCTGATTTATTATAAATCAATACAATAATATATTATAAATCATTTTATTTTTTTTGCAAATAAGAAAGGTACTTTATATCATGAAAATTAAAACAAAGAAAACATATAAATATCTGTCAACCGTTTTTGAAAATGTCCCAAAATAATTGAAACATTAGCCCCGGCTTTTTGCTGGGGCTTTCGTAGGTCTAAAGCGGTATTTTGTTCTTAGGCACTCCCTTGTCTAAGCT
>JAETON010000037.1 GCA_021771695.1 Lachnospiraceae bacterium
TACTTGTTAAGTTGATTGAACCGCCCAGTGCCGAACGGCATGCTGGGTGGTGTGAGAGGTCGGGAAATTTTATTTAATTTTCCCTCCTACTCGATTTGTGAAAAATCTGCTATAATAGAAAAAACTATGTTTGATAAAGACTTGGAGGGAATTATTTCATGAAAGAAAAATTATCAAAAATTATTATAGGGGTTTTAATTGTTGTCTGTGCGGCAGAAGGATTTTTTTTGTATCGTGCTTATGCTATACCAAGTGATACATTCAAAACAGCACAAAAGATTCAAAAAATTGAGACGTCCATTGAAAAATATTACAAAGGAGATGTCGACAAGGAAAAGCTGGAGGATTATACTTATAAAGGATTAGTAGCCGGGCTTGGAGATATTTATTCAGATTATTATTCTAAGAAAGAGTTTGAAGATTTAATGGAAAGTACCAACGGAGTATATTCTGGAGTGGGAATTTATATGACGCAGGATGCTGTGAGTAAAGAAATCAGTGTCATCAAAACCATAAAAGGAAGTCCGTCAGATGGCAGCGGCCTGAAAAAAGGAGATGTGCTCACCAAGATTGACAGTTATAATGTTAAAACGGATGATGAATTGAGTGAAATCGTAGATAGGATCAAAGGGAAAGAAGGAACGAAAGTTACGTTGTACTTCCTACGGGGTACAAAGATGATGAAATATACATTTACTAGAAAATCCATTGAGACACCGACGGTTGAGACAAAAATGCTGGATAATACGATAGGATATTTGTCCATTTTAGAATTTGACGAAGTGACAGTAAAACAATTTGAAGCAGGATTAAAGAAATTGAAGAACCAGGGAATGAAATCGTTGGTGATTGATTTAAGAGATAATCCGGGCGGTCTGCTGTCTGCGGTAGTAGATATTGCAGATGATATTCTTCCAAAAGGAAAAATTGTATATACAGAAGATAAGAATGGAAAAAGAAAATATTATAATGCGGAAGATGATAATCAGTTAAATCTTCCATTATGTGTGCTGGTAAATGAAAACAGTGCCAGTGCATCTGAAATTCTTGCGGGAGCTGTGAAAGACCGAAAAGCAGGAACTTTAGTTGGTGAAAAGACTTTTGGAAAAGGAATTGTTCAAGGATTCTTCGATTTAGGGGATGATTCCTATGTGAAACTTACTCATTCTTCTTATTATACGCCGGCAGGACATAACATTCATAAAAAGGGAATTGAACCGAATATAACGATAAAGGATAATGAGAAGACTAGGGATGACGAACAGCTTGAGAAAGCAGTAGAAATCTTAAAGAAACAATGATAATTCAGCCAGAAAAGGAGAAAGCGGATGAAAGAAATGTGGAAAAAGGAATTGCCGGAATTTCAGGAAAAAACTATGCAATTCTATAATGGAGAGATGAAAAAGGCAGATTACAAAGGCTTTTCCGGTAAATTCGGAAGCTATGCCCAAAGAGATGGAAAATCCAGTATGCTTCGTCTCCGTATGGCAGGAGGACGTTTGACCAAAGAAAAGTTAAAGTTTATTGCAGACAGCATTCAAAAGCATCAAGTAGATAAGGTGCATTTGACAACTTGTCAGACCGTGCAGCTTCATAATCTAAAACCAGAGGCAGTATTTGATATTATAGAAAGTGCTTTGGATGTGGGCATTGTAACGATGGGAGGCGGAGGAGATTTTCCACGGAATGTGATGGTGTCTACATTATCCGGAGTCGAAAAGGGTGAGTATTTTGATGTGCTGCCGTATGCAGAGGCGGCAGGAGAGTATTTGCTTGGATTTATTAATGCTGAAAAAATGCCGAGAAAATTAAAAGTATGTTTCTCCAGCAGTCCGTCCAATGTACCGCATGCAACTTTCCGTGATTTAGGATTTGCTGCACGGCCAGATGGAAAATTCGATGTATATAGTGCAGGAGGATTAGGAAATAATCCGAGATTTGGACTTCAGGTAGCTGAAGCTGTAGAACCCAAGAAAGTACTTTATTATATTTGTGCCATGCGGGATACCTTTATTGCTCATGGCAATTATGAGCAGAGAGGAAAAGCAAGAACCCGTTATATGCAGGCAGCCTTGGGTGAAGAGGGCTATGTGAAAGCTTATCAGGAAAAATTAGAAGCCGTATTTGCTTCTGGCGAGAATTTAGATCTTGAGATTACACCAAAAGAAATCACTAAAACCGGAGATGGTACAACGGTGGAGGGACGGCGTATCATTGCACAGAAACAGGATGGGTTGTACACTGTAGAATATCATCCAATCGGCGGATGTCCGGCACCGGAAAAATTTGCCGAGCTGTATCAAGTCATCAAAGATATGGATGAAGTAGAAATTCGTTTGTCACCGGATGAAGGAATGTATATTATTAATTTGACTGGAAATGAAGCCAAAGAAGTAGTAAAGGTAACAGAGGATGGGGCAAAAACATTATTTGAAACATCTATTTCTTGTATTGGTTCTTCTATTTGCCAGGTTGGACTGCGGGATTCGCAGGGACTGCTTCATTGTGTGATTGAAGCTGCAAGAAAAGCAGAATTAAAAGATGGAGTGCTTCCACAGATTCATATTTCCGGATGCCCGTCTTCTTGTGGAACTCATCAGGTAGGTGCTATTGGATTTCATGGTGCCGTGAAGGTGATTGATAAAGTACCGCACTCTGCATTTACGCTTCATATCAATGGCTGTGATTTGCAGGGACAGGAAAAAATGGGAGAACAGATGGGGGTAATTCTTGAAGAAAATATTCCGGCATTTTTAGTAGAACTTGGTCAGACCGTGGATGCGGCAGGCATGAACTTCGACCAGTGGATGGAAGATCATGTAGAAGATTTAAAAGTAATTACAGAGAAATATATTGCAAAATAGAATAAAGGAGCCATAAATGCAAGGCGTAAGCCTTGCATTTATGATGCTGTATGTCAAAGAAAGGAGCAGCGATGTCATACTTTCCGATGTTTATAGATTTGGAAGGCAGAAAATGTCTGGTAGCCGGCGGGGGAAAAGTTGCATATCGAAAAGTAAAAGTTTTAAAGGATTTTGGAGCAGATATCGTCATCATTGCACCAGAAATTACAACGGATATTTTCCAGATGGAAAATGTACAATGTATTCAGAAAGCCTTTGAAAAGAAAGATTTAGAAAATATGGAATTGGTGGTAGCTGCAACAGGAAACAAAGAGCTGAATCATCAAATCAGCCAAGAATGCCGTAAATTAAAAATCCCGGTAAATGCAGTCGACCAGACGGAGGATTGTGATTTTATTTTTCCATCATATGTAAAACAAGGAGAAGTGACCGGAGCATTTACCAGCGGCGGACAAAGCCCTGTAGTTACTCAATATTTAAAAAAGCAGGCACAATCGTATGTTACAGAATATATTGGTCAAATGGCACAGTGTCTGGGAGATATTCGTGAAGAAGTGAAATTGCAGATAAATGCAGAAAAACATCGGAAAAGGCTGTATCAGAACATTTTATTAAAAGGTTTAGAAAGCGGACAGATACCAAGTCAGGAAGAAGTGAAAAAAGAGATAGCGTTATATTGTAAAAAGTTGGAGGAAGAATAAATGGATAGGACAAGAAGACTTCGGATGCATCCGGTAATTCGGAAAATGGTGCGGGAGGAACATGTTAGGATCGATGAACTGATTTATCCGATGTTTGTTATAGAAGGAGAAAACATTTGTGAACCGGTAAATTCTATGCCGGGAATCAATCAGTATTCGCTGGATCGTTTAAATGAAGAATTGGATCGCGTAAAGGCAGCTGGAGTTCCGGCAATTCTTATTTTTGGAATTCCGGCACATAAAGATGAAGTGGGAAGCGGTGCTTATGATGAGCATGGAATTGTACAGGAAGCGATTCGGTATATAAAAAGGGAATATTCGGATTTATTGGTAATTGCAGACGTATGTTTATGCGAGTATACATCCCATGGACATTGCGGCTTGGTGAAAAATGGAGAAATTTTGAATGATGAAACCCTTCCGCTGCTTGCAAAAACTGCGGTTAGTTATGCGGATGCCGGAGCTGATATTATCGCACCAAGTGATATGATGGATAAACGAGTAGAGGCAATACGAAATGCTTTAGATAAACATGGCATGGTTCATGTGCCGATTATGTCTTATAGTGCAAAGTTCGCATCTGCTTATTATGGACCATTTCGGGATGCAGCACATTCCGCACCGGGATTTGGAGACCGGAAAACTTATCAGATGGATACTGCCAACGGCCAAGAGGCTTTGCGGGAAGTAGAAGAGGATATTTTAGAAGGTGCAGATATGATTATTGCTAAGCCAGCCATGGCTTACATGGATATTATCAAAGAAATTTTTTTGAATTATAATATTCCAATCATTGCGTATAATGTCAGCGGTGAATATTCTATGGTAAAGGCAGCAGCGGCGAATGGATGGATTGATGAAAAGAAAATTGTTATGGAAAATTTAACCGGAATGAAACGTGCCGGGGCGAAAATGATTATTACGTATCACGCTCTGGACGCAGCAAAATGGATCAAAGAAGAGGAATGAGAGATGGAAACAAAATCAAGAGAATTATTTGAACGGGCGAAAAAGCATATGCCAGGAGGAGTCAACAGTCCGGTGCGTGCTTTTGGTGCAGTCGGCGGTACGCCAAGGTTTATTGCATCTGCCAATACAGATAAAGTAGTGGATGTAGATGGAAATGAATATATTGATTATGTATGTTCTTGGGGACCGGGAATTCTTGGACATGCACATCCACGTGTGATTGAGAAAGTGATAGAGGCTTGTCAAAAAGGTTTAACTTTTGGTGCACCAACAGAGAGAGAAGTTATTTTATCAGAAATGATTTCTGAATTGGTACCGTCTATGGAAGTCAGCCGTTTGGTGAATTCCGGAACAGAGGCAGTAATGAGTGCAATCCGTGCAGCCAGAGGATATACAAAAAGGGACAAAATTATTAAGTTTAAAGGGTGTTATCATGGACATTCTGATGGACTTTTAGTGAAAGCAGGTTCTGCGGCATTGACAACTTCTGTACCGGATAGTGCGGGAGTTCCGGCAGATTATACAAAAAATACTTTGGTGGCAGCATATAATGACCGGCAGTCTGTGGAAGAATTGTTTCAGGCAAATCGGGAAGAAATTGCTGCAGTGATTGTAGAACCAGTGGCAGCCAATATGGGAGTGGTACTCCCAGAAGATGGATTTCTGCAGTTTTTAAGAGGTATTACAAAAAAATATGGAGCATTGTTGATTTTTGATGAAGTCATTACAGGATTTCGTTTATCCTTAGGCGGCGCTCAAGAGTATTATCAAGTAACGCCGGATCTTACGACGTTGGGAAAAATAGTCGGAGGCGGAATGCCGATGGGTGCTTATGGCGGAAAACGGGAAATCATGCAGATGGTATCTCCGGACGGCCCGGTTTATCAAGCAGGAACATTATCTGGAAACCCAGTGGCAACCGCTGCAGGGATTGAGACTTTAAGGATTTTAAAAGAAGATCCGGCGGTTTATCAGAGATTAGAAGAAAAGACCAAACGGATTGCAAATACAGCAAAAGAAGCTGCAGGAAACGGAGCTTACGTAAGCCAGATTGGTTCATTGATGAGTGTCTTTTTTACTGCAAAAGAAGTAAAGAATTATGAAGATGCAGTCTCTTCTAATACGAAAAAATATGCCGAATATTTTCAAGATATGCTGAATAGAGGTATTTATCTTGCACCGGCACAATTTGAAGCAATGTTTGTTTCGGATGCTCATACAGAAGAAGATATTGAAAAAACATGTCAGATGATGAAGGAATGTTTATGCAGTTTGGATTTTTAGGAATCAATTATGAAAAAGCAGATTTAAATATTCGTGATCAAGTTTTTTTTACAGATCAAAAAAAGATGGATTTTCTAAAAAAAGCAGAGCGAAAAGGAATTGAACAATGTATGATATTGTCAACCTGCAACCGCAGCGAGATTTATTTCTTTTTTGATGAGGAATCGGAAGAAAAGACGATTAGAGAATTGTATCAGGAAATGTTTCCGATGATTGATTTGTCAAAATACTTGATTGTACGAAGGGGAGAATCAGCAATACGTTATTTGTTTCGGATAGCGGCAGGACTGGAATCTATGGTTCTTGGAGAAGATCAGATTTTAGGACAGGTAAAAGATGCTTTGGATTTTTCCAGAACGATGGGAAGCAGCAAAAAACAGTTAAATAAGGTGGTCCGAGATGCGGTTACCTGTGCCAAAAAAGTGAAAACGCAATTTAGAATTAGTGAAAAACCATTGTCAGTCAGTTATATTGGAATACAGCGGATCAAAGAATCCTGCGGGATAGCCGGAAAAAATGTTTTGGTTATTGGAAGTGGAAAAACAGCAATGCTTGCACTGCGGTATTTAAAAGAATATCATGCGGGGAAAGTGTGGCTGTGCAGCCGCACATTTTCTCATGCCCAAAATGTGCAGGAAGAATTTCAGAATATTGAGATTTGTAAATATACAGAACGGTATAGAATGATGAAGGATTGTGATATTGTTATTTCTGCAACAGCATCACCGCACTTGGTAGTAAGGATGGAGGATTTTTATCCAGACATGCCAATTACTTTTTTGGATTTGGCGGCACCAAGGGATATTGATGTCCGTTTTGCAGAACTTCCAGAAGTTTGTCTGTGGAATTTGGATACATTAAAACATATTTCTAAGGAAAATCAAAAAGAACGGGAGCGGCTGGTAAATGAAAGTAAGGAAATGATTGAGCAGGCATGTAAAGAAACCATAGAATGGCTGTCTGTCAGCCGCATGGATGAAACGATAGAATCCTTGCAGCAGCGATGCAGTGAAATTGTAAATGATAGTTATAATTATTTATCCAGAAAAATGGATTTGGAACAAAGAGAACAAAAGATTTTAAAAAAGGTTTTGAATGCATCTTTGCAGAGATTGTTGAAAGAACCTATTCAAGAATTAAAACATCTGGATACAAAAGAGAAACAGGATGAATATAAGCAAATTGTACAGAAGCTGTTTCAGATATAGGAGGAAGAAAGATGCAGTATAAAATCGGTTCCCGTGGTTCAAAACTGGCATTGGTACAAACAAAATATGTATGTGAGAGATTAAAAGAGGCGTATCCGGAACATTCCTTTGAGATTGTGATTGTAAAAACAAAAGGAGACAAAATTCAAAATCGCCCGCTGCATCAGATTGGCGGAAAAGGATTGTTTGTAAAAGAAATTGAGGAAAAAATTTTAAAGGGAGAACTTCATATGGGAGTTCACAGCATGAAGGATATGCCGGCACAGCCTGCCGAAGGTTTGGTGTTTACCAAAGCATGGAAACGAGAAGATCCAAGGGATGTTTTGATTTTAAGAGAGAAAAAATGTCTGGAGGGTTTACCCAAAGGAGCTGTAATCGGCACTGGCAGTAAACGCCGTGCATATCAGCTGCAAAGAATTCGTCCGGATTTAAAGATTGTCAATATTCGTGGAAATGTAGATACAAGACTTCGGAAAATGGAAGAACAGCAGATGGATGGAATTGTATTGGCGGCAGCGGGATTAAAGCGTTTGGGAATGGAACAACGTATTACGCAGTATTTGGAATCTGCACAGATGATTTCAGCTCCTGCACAGGGAGTTCTTGCATTGGAAGTTCGAGAAGATCAAAAAGAACTGACAGCAATGTTGGACCGCTTTTCAGATGAAAAAACGGATCAGGCAGCAAGGGCGGAACGTTTATTTATGGAAAAAATGGGCGGAGGGTGTCATATGCCTGTGGGAGCAATTTGTAAAGATATAGGAAATGGGAATTATCATATGGATGTTATGTTTGGAGATGAACACGGGAAGAAGATTATATTTGCTTGTGTAGAAGGAAGTCATCCGAAAAAGATGGCGGAAGATGCAGAGCAAAAAATCCGGTGCCAGATGGCAGGTGTTGTAACTTTAGTAGGAGCAGGACCTGGAGATCCCGGTCTTTTGACTTTGAAAGGAAAGAAAGCTATTGAAGAAGCAGATTGTATCATTTATGACCGCCTTGCAGCATCAGAGCTTTTGAATTATGCAAAAGCAGATTGTGAGATGATTTACGCTGGAAAAGAGAATCATCATCATACTTTGAAACAGGAAGAAATCAACCAGCTTTTAGTAGAAAAAGCGATGAAGTATCAACACGTTGTCCGGTTGAAAGGCGGAGATATTTATGTATTCGGCAGGGGCGGGGAAGAAGGATTGTATTTAAAAGAACATGGCGTACCGTTTCAGGTAGTGCCGGGAATCAGCTCTTGTGTTGCAGGACCGGCTTATGCAGGAATTCCGGTGACTCACCGCGGTCTGGCTTCCGGTTTTCATGTGGTAACAGCACATAACCGTAGGGGTGAACTGGCGAAAATTGATTTTGAGGCAATGGCAAGGTCGAAAGATACCTGCATTTTTCTGATGGGATTATCAAAAGTAAGTGAAATTGCTCAACACCTGATGGAAGAGGGAATGCCGCCAGAAACTAAAACTGCGGTGATTTCCAAAGCAACAATGCCAGAACAAAAGGTATGCAGCAGTGATTTAGGGCATATAGCGGAGGAAGTGGAGAAAGTAAAACTGCCATCGCCGGCAATTATTGTTGTAGGAGATGTGGTTGGTTTAAGAGATTCATTAAATGTTATAACCAAAGAAATACACACTCAAAAAAAGTGTATTGTTCCCAAAATTGGAAAGGGAACATCATGTTTGACGAAGCTGCTTAAGAATAAAAATATTGCTGTTCGGGAAGTTCAAGTAGGAGAAATTTGTTTCAAAGAAATTTGTCTGAATAGGAAAAAATTACGAAAAGTTCATTGGCTGATTTTTACCAGCCGGAATGGAGTGCAGGGGTTTTTTAAAAATTTATATCAAGCAGGAATGGATGCAAGGAATTTATCAGGAATTCAGATTGCAGTAATTGGAGAAAAAACAGGAAATTTTTTGAAGAAATATGGAGTTTTTGCAGATTTTGTTCCGAAAGAGTTTCATGAAGATGGATTCATCAAAGAATTTTCTGAAACTGTTCAGAAGACGGATGTTGTTTGGTATGCAGGCGGTACTGCTGGTGGGGAAAAGCTGCAGGAAACTTTAGAAGGAATATGTGATTTTCATAAGCTTATCGTTTACGAAAACTGCCAGGTGAAAGAATCTATTGGACATATGGAAGAAGATGTGTTGTTTACTTGTGCATCATCGGTGGAACGTTTTATAAAATCTATGGATGAAAAGAAGGCAGAATATTGGAAAAAAGAAGGCAGAGCTTATTCCATCGGACCAAAGACAACAAAAAAGCTGCAGGAAATGGGCGTAGAAAATATTGTTCAGGCATCAGAAGCGGTATATGAATCTTTGGTAAAAAAATATTTTGAATAAATTTGTTTTTTCTTCTGTTAAAGTTAACTTCCATGTTTTTTTAATGAACATATAATATAGTGTAATAAAATATCTGAAAGGATAAATATGGATTACTATTTTATACAATCATTAGAGCTGCATCTTTTTTTTGCAAGAATTATGAAGGAACATGCTTTATTTCTTCAAACAGGATTTCAAATGAAAAATGCAAAACGCATTCAAAAGGCTGGATGGTTTTACAAGCAGTTTGAAGATTTGCTTCGAGAAGCCGTTAAAACTGCTGATGGACTTGTTTCAAGAAAATTTTTAGAGTCTCAGGAAATAGTTACGGATTTTACTTTTTTTGCGGAAAGAAAAACCAGTCAGTTAACGGGTGCTGCCATTGACAGTCAAATTACAAAACATGAATTAAAAATGCAATCTGATTTTGGCAGCTGGGATGTACCAAGGCTGCATCGTAAAATTGGGAAAATAAACCGAAGGGCATTGCAGCTGCTGGATGGACTGATTGCTTTTAAAGAGCAATTGTATCGAGAGGTAACTCAGTGCAGAGTATTTACAGCCAACTATCCTCTATTAATACAGCATATTACAAGAGAGGCTAAATTATACCGTTCCTTTATAAGAAAACTGGAGAAAAATAGGCAAATTTGTGAAGAAGATATTCGAGAAACAGAATTATTCTGGAATCGGATTATGATGGAACATGCATTTTTCATTCGAGGACTTTTGGATCCAACGGAAGGAGAGTTGATTGATACAGCAGATCAATTTGCGGGCGAGTACAAAAGACTTTTGGAAGAAGCAGGTAAAAAGAATTGCGAAACCATGAAAGATATGAAAGGAAAGACATTGGAATTAACCAAAAGGTACCGCGATTTTAAAACAGCAGGAACCAAAGGAATTACAGAATGTCAGATACAATCTATAATATTGCCGCTGCTGGCAGACCATGTGCTTCGAGAAGCTAATCACTATTTAAGATTACTGAAAGATTGCATTGCCCATAATTAACGTGGAGATTTTGCAGAGAATCATAAATGAAGGTTTAGAGTACAGAACAAAAGTTCGATTTTGCTCTGTACTTTCTTTTTTTTCTTTGATATAATAAGCAGAAGAGAAAATGTAAAGAATAAAATCAATAGATTCATAAAGGAGGAATCTCTCATGGATCATTTTGAATTAGTATCAGAATACAAACCAACCGGAGATCAGCCGCAGGCTATTGAAGGTTTGGTAAATGGTTTTAAATCCGGAAATCAATTTGAAACATTGCTTGGAGTTACAGGCTCCGGTAAGACATTTACCATGGCGAATGTGATTCAGGCTTTGAATAAACCGACGTTAATTCTTGCACATAACAAGACGCTGGCGGCTCAGTTATATAGTGAATTTAAGGCATTTTTTCCACATAATGCAGTGGAGTATTTTGTCTCCTATTACGATTATTATCAGCCGGAGGCATATGTGCCTTCTACAGATACTTATATTGAGAAAGATTCATCTGTTAATGATGAGATTGATAAACTGCGCCATAGTGCGACAGCAGCATTAATTGAACGGAAAGATGTTATTGTTGTTTCCAGTGTTTCCTGTATTTACGGAATCGGTAATAAGGAAAGCTATACAGAAATGATGATTTCGCTGCGTCCGGGGATGATGAAAGACCGGGATGAAGTCATAGATGAGTTAATTGATATTCAATATGTCCGCAATGAATTGGATTTTAAAAGAGGAACTTTCCGCGTAAAGGGGGATGTGTTGGAAATATTACCGGTTTCCACCTTTGAAGAGGCAGTTCGCATTGAGTTTTTTGGAGATGAGATTGATCGTATTGTAGAGTTTGATGTATTGACAGGAGAGGTGAAACGAAGCCTGAATTTCATTGCAATTTTTCCTGCTTCTCATTATGTTGTACCGCAGGAACAAATCGAAAGAGCTATTACGGGCATTAAGGAAGAATTGGCAGAGCAGGTAGCATATTTTAAAGAAAATGACCAGCTGATTGAAGCACAAAGAATTGCAGAACGAACGAATTTTGATATTGAGATGATGAAAGAAACTGGATTTTGTTCCGGAATTGAGAATTATTCCAGACATTTATCCGGTCTAAAGCCGGGAGAACCGCCGAATACATTAATTGATTTCTTTGAGGATGATTTCTTAATGATTATCGACGAGTCTCATATTACAGTACCGCAGATCGGAGGAATGTACGCAGGAGATCAATCTAGAAAGTCAACGCTGGTGGATTTTGGATTCCGTCTGCCGTCTGCCAAAGATAATCGTCCGTTGGAGTTTGGAGAATTTGAACAAAAGATTGATCAGATGCTGTTTGTGTCTGCAACTCCGGGGAAGTATGAGGCAGACCATGAGCTGATGAGAGTGGAGCAGATTATCCGTCCGACAGGACTTCTGGATCCAGCCATTGATGTGCGTCCGGTGAAAGGCCAGATTGATGATCTGCTTAGTGAGATCCATAAAGAAACAGAGCAGGGACATAAAGTCTTGGTAACAACTTTAACCAAGCGTATGGCGGAAGAGTTGACAGATTATATGAGAGAAGCGGGAATCCGTGTAAAATATCTGCATTCGGATATTGATACGCTGGAGCGGATAGAAATTGTCCGCGACCTTCGAATGGATGTATTTGATGTGCTGGTAGGGATTAACCTGTTAAGAGAGGGACTGGATATTCCGGAAATTACGCTGGTAGCAATTTTGGATGCAGATAAAGAAGGATTTCTTCGTTCGGAAACTTCTTTGGTACAGACAATTGGGCGTGCAGCACGAAATAGTGAAGGACACGTTATCATGTATGCAGATACGATGACAGATTCTATGAATGCAGCAATTTCTGAGACAAATCGAAGAAGAGAAATCCAAGATCAATATAATAAAGAACACGGAATCATACCAAAAACCATTCAGAAGGATGTTAGAGATTTGATTAAGATTTCTGAGGATCAGGAGGAAGATACTTCTGGTTACGAAAAAGATATTGAATCTATGACGAAAAAAGAATTAAAAGAAATCATAGAACGATTAACAAAGAAAATGAATCAGGCAGCAGCAGAATTGAATTTTGAACTGGCAGCAGACCTTAGAGATGAACTGAAAGAATTTAAAATAGCTTATAGAGATTATGACGATTAGGAGATACCATGAAAAAAGATGTAATCCGAATTAAAGGAGCCAAAGAACACAATTTAAAAAATGTTGATGTAGAGATTCCAAGAAATAAATTTGTAGTCCTTACCGGACTAAGCGGTTCTGGAAAATCTTCTTTAGCATTTGATACTATTTATGCAGAAGGACAGCGAAGATATATGGAATCACTGTCATCTTATGCGAGACAATTTTTAGGACAGATGGAAAAACCAGAGGTAGATAGTATTGAAGGGTTGTCACCAGCGATTTCTATTGATCAGAAATCTACGAATCGGAATCCTCGATCAACGGTGGGAACTGTCACTGAGATTTACGATTATTTTCGTCTGCTTTATGCAAGGATTGGAATTCCTCACTGTCCGAAATGCGGGAAACCAATCAGCAAACAGACGGTTGATCAGATGGTTGATAAGTTGATGCAGTTGGAAAATGGAACAAGAATCCAGATTTTAGCACCAATTGTCAGGGGGAGAAAAGGGGAACATGCGAAAATTTTCCAGAATGCTAAAAAAAGCGGATATGTCCGTGTACGTGTGGATGGAAATATTTATGATCTTTCAGAAGAAATTCCTATGGAAAAGAACAAGAAACATAATATTGAAATTGTCGTAGACCGTTTGGTAGTGAAAGAAGGAATTGAAAAACGTATGACAGATTCTATAGAGACAACATTGGGACTGACAGATGGACTTATGATGGTAGATGTCATTGGCGGTGAATCTATGAATTTCAGTCAAAGTTTTTCCTGCCCGGATTGTGGAATCAGCATTGATGAAATTGAACCAAGAAGTTTTTCCTTTAATAATCCGTTTGGCGCTTGTCCGGTCTGCCATGGACTTGGTTATAAAATGGAATTTGATGTAGATTTGATGATCCCGGATCAGAGTCTTAGTATTGATGAAGGAGCAATTCAAGTTATTGGATGGCAGTCCTGTACAGACAAAAAAAGCTATACAAGAGCAATTTTAACTGCCTTGGCAAAAGAATATCAATTTGAATTATCAACACCTTTTAAAGAATATCCAGAGAAAATTAAACAGGTTCTTCTTTATGGGACCAATGGCAGAGAAGTTAAAGTACATTATAAAGGACAGAGAGGAGAAGGGGTTTATGATGTTGCTTTTGAAGGATTGATTCGCAATGTTGGCAGGAGATATAGAGAATCATCTCAAAATATGAAGGCTGAATATGAAACATTTATGACGATTACTCCTTGTGAAGAATGTCACGGACAACGTTTGAAAGCAGAGTCTTTAGCTGTTACAGTTGCGGGAAAAAATATTGCACAGATGTGTGAGATGTCCGTTGGTGAGATGGTAAGATTTCTAGATGAGATGGAATTGACCAAACGCCAGCAATTGATCGGAGATCAGATTTTAAAAGAAATTAAGGCACGTGTTGGATTTTTAAATGATGTAGGATTGGAATATTTGACGTTATCGAGAGCTACAGGAACCTTATCTGGAGGAGAGGCACAGCGAATCCGTCTGGCAACACAAATTGGTTCCGGGCTGGTAGGTGTTGCATATATTTTGGATGAACCAAGTATTGGACTGCATCAGAGAGATAATGATAAATTGATTCGCACATTGAAGAATTTAAGAGATCTTGGAAATACACTGATTGTTGTAGAGCATGATGAAGACACGATGCTGGCAGCAGATCATATTGTAGATATTGGCCCTAAGGCAGGAGAGTTTGGCGGCGAAATTATTGCTCAGGGAACTGCGAAACAAATTATGAAAAATAAAAAATCTATAACAGGCGCATATTTAAGCGGAAGAATACAGATTCCGGTTCCAAAGGAACGAAGAGTACCGGCAGGATTTATAAAAGTTGCAGGAGCATCAGAAAATAATTTAAAAAATATTGATGTTGAGATTCCGTTGGGAGTTTTTACTTGTGTCACAGGGGTTTCCGGCTCTGGAAAAAGTTCGCTTGTAAATCAGATTTTATATAAACGTCTGGCAAAAGAGTTAAACCGGGCGAAAACAAAACCTGGAAAGCACAAAGAAATCGAAGGATTTGACCAATTGGATAAGATTATAGCGATTGATCAATCTCCGATTGGAAGAACCCCGCGTTCGAATCCGGCAACTTATACAGGTGTTTTTGATCAAATTCGTGAATTGTTTGCCATGACAAAAGATGCAAAGGCAAAAGGATATAATAAGGGCAGATTCAGCTTTAATAAAAAAGGCGGGCGATGTGAAGCATGTGCAGGAGATGGTATTCTTAAAATAGAAATGCATTTTCTTCCCGATGTTTATGTACCATGTGAAGTGTGCCATGGAAAACGTTATAATAGAGAAACATTGGAAGTAAAATATAAAGGAAAGAGTATTTATGACGTTTTGGATATGACGGTAGAAGAAGCATGTGATTTTTTCTCCAATCTTCCGTCTATCAGCAGGAAAATGGAGACATTAAGAGATGTTGGGTTAGGATATATCCGTTTGGGACAGCCTTCTACAGAATTATCTGGGGGAGAAGCACAAAGAATTAAATTAGCTTCTGAATTAAGTAAAAGAAGCACTGGAAAGACCATTTATATTTTGGATGAGCCGACAACAGGACTTCATTTTGCAGATGTCCATAAACTGGTAGATATTTTAGGAAAGTTGACGGAAGGCGGCAATACGGTTGTGGTAATTGAACACAATTTGGAAGTGATTAAAACAGCAGATTATATTATTGACATGGGACCAGAGGGCGGTGCCGGCGGCGGTACGGTAGTTGCGCAGGGAACTCCAGAGGAAATTTGTAATGCAGAAGAGTCTTACACAGGACAATATTTGAAAAAATATTTAGAAAGAAATGATACAGAATAACAAAAAAGAAGTTCCAAACCAAAACAGTCTGCAAGAAAAATGCAGGATATGTTTTGAGTGGAACTTCTTTTTATATTTTAGTCTTCCATTTGTTTTCCGAGAAAACTTGCTCCGATTTTGGTAATCATTAAATCTTGATCGGTTAAAGGACCTTCATTGGAAAGAATACACATCAGTCCGATGGCATCTCCTTCTGCAATAATTGTAGATAAAGCGATAGCACTAAATTCCTCGGAAAAGTCAGAAACCAGAGGTGTGAAATCTGAATCACTTCGCCCGGCAATTAAATGTTTTCGATCTTGTAGTGCTGCTTCTGCCTTTTCATGAAGCATTTTACCGATTAATTTTTTGCCATTTGGTCCGGCGGCTGCAATCACGGAATCTTGATCGCAGATACAGACAGTATGCGGAAGAGAGGCAGCAATAGCATCGGCATATTGCTTTGCAGCAATACCCATTTCACCAATTGGTGAGTATTTTTTTAGAATAATACTGCCATCTCTTTCTGTAAAGATTTCCAAAGGATCGCTTTCTCTAATGTGCATTGTTTTCCTGATTTCTTTGGGAATAACAATACGGCCAAGATCATCGATTCTTCGTACAATACCTGTAGCTCTCATTCTTATGATCCTCCATCATGTTAATTATGATGATAGTATTTGTAAAAAGGTTGGTTTTATACCCGAGATTATGCTATAATATCTCATTAATTAGAAAAAGGAGAAAAATTATGAAATTTAAAACACAGTTAACGGCAAAAGATATTTTTAAATTTTCGTTCGTATACACATATTTTGGTATGTCAGGAATTTTGGCAGTTTTCATGATTTGTATTGGTGGATTTATGTGTGCCAGAGGAATTATTTTAAATCAAGGAACCAGTTATACATTCATGGGAGCGCTGCTGATTATATTATTTATTGTGGTTAATCCAATCATGCTGTATCTAAAAGCAAAAAAACAGGTAATGACCAATCCGGTTTACCAGCAGCCATCTTATTACACGATGAAAGACGAAGGAATCTTTGTTCAGATTGGAGAAGAGACAGGAACCATTGAGTGGGGAAGAATTTTAAAAATTCGTCATATGATGGGACTGTACATCTTGTATACCGGACGGCAGCAGGCATTTGTCTTTCCGGAAGAAGCAATGGGCAGCCAGAAAGATGCTGTCAGCCGTTATATTGAGGAACATGTCAAAGCAGCATGGGAGCAGGCAAAACAGCAGCCTCAAAATACCAAATCAAAAGCTTCCAGTATTTCTCAATACGCAAAAGCAGAAAAGCATGCGGATGAAGAGTCATAAATCGGCTCTTCTTTTTTGTTCTGCCTAATTGAAAAAAGTTTTGTCGATTGATATAATAAAACTCAATGATAGAAGGAGATAGAAATGATTATTCAAAGTTTTAATACTCAGGATACATTTGAATTGGGAGTGAAGATTGGACAGGAAGCCCAAGCAGGACAAGTTCTTTGTCTTTATGGAGATCTTGGCGTAGGAAAAACTGTCTTTACCAAAGGAGTGGCAGAAGGATTGGAGATTGAAGAACCAATTCAAAGTCCGACTTTTACAATTGTAAGAGAATACGAGGAAGGCAGGCTTCCATTATACCATTTTGATGTTTATCGTATTGGCGATGTAGAAGAAATGGACGAAATTGGATACGAAGATTATGTATACGGCGGGGGAGTCTGTTTGATTGAATGGGCAAATCTAATTGAAGAGATTCTGCCGGATCATTACAAAAAAATAGAAATTAGAAAAGACTTGGAAAAGGGTTTTGATTATCGTGAAATAGAAATCGAGGAGATATAGATGAAATTATTAGTATTGGATAGTTCCGGACTGGTAGCTTCTGTAGCATTGATTGAAGATGACAGATTAATTGCAGAATATACGACAGGAAATAAACTGACACACTCTCAGACATTACTTCCAATGTTAGATGAAGTTATTCAAAGAACTGCGTTTGACATGGAAGATATAGATGCTATTGCGGTTGCTATGGGGCCTGGTTCATTTACGGGTTTAAGAATTGGTGCGGCGACTGCCAAAGGGTTAGGTTTGGCTTTAGGAAAACCGATTATACCAGTGCCGACAGTAGATGGACTGGCATATCAAATGTTTGGAGCAGGAATGGTGATTTGTCCGTTGATGGATGCTAGAAGAAAACAGGTTTATACAGGTTTTTATCGTTTTCATGGCACCCAAATGCAGGTTTTAAAACAGCAGTGCGCCCAAAGTGTAGAAGAAACTCTGAATCAGTTAAAAGAATACAGAGAACCAGTTATTTTTCTTGGGGATGGTGTGCCTGTCTATAAAAAAGAAATTAAAGAAATTATGGGAGAAGATGCAATTTTTGCTCCAGTTCATGCAAATCGTCAAAGAGCAGGTGCAGTAGGAGCTTTAGCAAAAGTGTATTTTGAAAAAGGAATTTATCAGAGTGCAGATGAATTTGCTCCTGAATATTTAAGAAAATCACAGGCAGAAAGGGAAAGAGAAGAGAAAATCCATGGAAAAAGCGAAAGCAAATGCTAAAGAATGGCATGTGCGTAAGGCACTCCCGGAAGATTTGCCGATGATTGCTGAAATTGAAAAAATTTCATTTCATAAGCCGTGGAGTCTTATGGGAATTGAGTCATTTTATTATAAAAAAACCAGTGATATTTATGTGTGGAGAGACCGTGCCAGAATCAGCGGTTACATTATGGCAGAACACATTTTAGAGCAGGGGGAATTGCAGCGGATCGCAATTGTTCCATTTATAAGGAATATGGGCATAGGATCCCTTTTGTATCAGGAATTTAGAGATCGATACAGAAAAATAGGAGTTGAAACAATTTATTTGGAAGTTCGTGAATCGAATACGGCAGCAAGACATTTTTATAAAAAGTGTGGATTTGAAGAATACGGAAGGAGACCTAAATATTATTCAGAGCCAATGGAAGATGCGATTTTAATGTTTTGGGATGACCCAAATCCACTCCAATCATTACCACTGGAATTTGAAGATCATGCTCCTTATAATGAGGCTTGTAAGGAGGAACATCAAATGATTTGTAATGTTTGTGGAAATGAATTAAAAGAAAAAACAGATTTTATAGAGATTAGAAAAGAGTGGGGCTATTTTTCTGAAAAGGATACAGAAATTCATGAATTTAAAATTTGTGAAAGATGTTATGATCGTATTATCAAACAGTTTGAAGTCCCGCCGAAAGTAACTGAAAAAAATGAAATTTTATCATAAAGGATGATATATGTTAGATGTATGTTTATTGGGAACTGGAGGCATGATGCCTCTCCCTTATCGAAAATTGACAGCGTGTATGACTAGGTTTAATGGGCATAGTCTGCTGATTGACTGTGGAGAGGGAACACAGGTAGGAATTAAAGAAAGAGGCTGGAGTGTGAAACCGCTGGATGCGATTTGTTTTACACATTTTCATGCGGATCATATTAGTGGTCTGCCGGGGCTGCTATTGACCTTAGGAAATGCGGAAAGAACAGAGCCTTTGTTGATTATTGGGCCGAAGGGCGTGGAAAGAATCGTGAATTCTCTGCGTGTGATTGCACCAGATCTGCCTTTCCCGATTGAGTTTTATGAATTAAGAGAAAAAGAGCAAACCATACAAATGGATGGTTATGCAATTGAGGCATTTCAAGTAAAGCATAACATTATTTGTTATGGTTACAGTGTAGTAATTCCACGCGCAGGAAAATTTGATCTGCAAAAAGCAAAAAATAACAATATTCCAATGAAATATTGGAATCGTTTGCAAAAGGGAGAAACGCTGAAAGATGAAAATGGAAGGACGCTCACCAGTGATATGATTTTGGGAGCACCGAGACAGGGAATAAAGCTGACGTATTGTACAGATACCCGGCCAGTTCCGGCCATAGCCGAACATGCAGCAGGTGCGGACTTGTTTATTTGTGAAGGAATGTATGGGGAAGAAGGCAAAGAAAAGAAGGCCAGAGAATATAAGCATATGACATTTTATGAAGCGGCAAGACTTGCAAAAGATGCAGAGGTAAAGCGTCTATGGCTGACACATTACAGTCCGTCTGTAGTATGGCCGGATGAATTTATGGGAAAAGTAAGAAAAATTTTTCCAAAGGCACAGGCTGGAAAAGATGGGAAAACAATAACTTTAGATTTTCAAGAGGAATAGGAGTTTTCAATGAGCGGTAAAATTAAAATTTTGGCAATTGAATCTTCCTGTGATGAGACTGCAGCAGCTGTTGTAGAAAACGGAAGAACTGTAAAATCAAATGTAATTTCATCACAGATTGAACTGCATAAATTATATGGAGGTGTAGTTCCTGAAATTGCATCTAGAAAACATATTGAAAAAATTAATTTTGTCATAGAAGAAGCTTTAAAAGAAGCTGGAGAAACGCTGGATACAATCGACGCAATTGCTGTCACATATGGTCCGGGACTGGTTGGTGCACTTTTGGTCGGGGTTGCAGAAGCGAAAGCTATTGCTTTTGCAAAAAAGAAACCTTTGGTTGGAGTGCATCATATTGAAGGACATATTTGTGCCAATTATATTGAACATCTGGATTTAGAACCGCCGTTTTTGTGTCTGGTTGTATCTGGAGGGCATACGCATCTTGTAGATGTGAAAGATTATGGAGTATATGAAATTATTGGATGTACCAGAGATGACGCAGCAGGAGAAGCGTTTGATAAGGTTGCCCGTGCGATTGGGCTTGGATACCCGGGAGGACCGAAAATCGAAGCTTTGGCAAAAGAAGGCGATAAAAATGCAATTGCATTTCCAAGGGCAAAAGTAAATGATTCTAAGATGGATTTTAGTTTCAGCGGTTTAAAATCGGCAGTATTAAATTATCTTAATAAATGTGAAATGAAAGGAGAAACTGTAAATCGTGCAGATGTTGCAGCTTCTTTTCAGGAAGCAGTTGTAGATGTGTTAAGTTCTCATGGAGTAGAAGCAGCAAAAGAGCTTGGATATAAAAAATTGGCAATTGCTGGAGGTGTTGCTTCTAATGGTGCATTTCGTTCAAAAATGGAAGAAAGATGCAAAGAGGCGGGGATTGAGTTTTATCACCCATCTCCAATTTACTGTACAGATAATGCGGCAATGATTGGTGTCTGTGGTTATTATGAATATATTAATGGCACTAGAAGCGGATGGGATTTAAATGCAGTTCCGGGATTAAAAATCGGTACAAGATAGGAGTACAATATGAAAGAGAAGATTGTTGCAATTGTATTGGCAGCAGGAGAAGGAAAACGAATGGGAAGCGGGATTCCGAAACAGTACATGCTGATTAAATCCAGACCATTGGTGTACTATGCTTTAAAGGCGTTTGAAGAAAGTATTGTAGATGAAGTTATTCTTGTTACTGGTGCAGATGAAATTGATTACTGCCAAAGGTATATTGTAGAAAAATATCAATTTGATAAAGTTTCTAAAATAGTTGCAGGAGGATGTGAAAGATATGCATCTGTTCACAATGGACTGCAGGCAATTGGTGATGCAGATTATGTGTTAATACATGATGGTGCCCGCCCGATGATTGATTCAGGGCTGATTAAAAAATGTATTCGGTATGTAAGAAAATATCGTGCATGTGTTGTGGGAATGCCATCGAAAGATACGATTAAGGTGGTAAATGAAGAAAATTATGCTGTTCATACACCAGATCGAAAAATCTTATGGCAGGTTCAGACTCCGCAGTGTTTTGAGTTTTCATTGATAAAGAAAGCCTATGAGACATTAATGGAAAGCGGAGATACTCATGCTACAGATGATGCCATGGTTGTAGAGACATATGCAGATACGCCGGTAAGATTATTTGAGGGAGGATACGATAATATTAAAATTACGACACCAGAAGATGTAAGAATTGCCGGAAGTCTTATGAAAGCAAGAAAGATCTTAAGAGTTTTACATGTGATTCATGATAAGATAATCTATGTCCAAATGCAGGCATATAAAAAGCAGCAAACAATAAAAAACAAAAAATTTGAAAAAATTGAAAAAAGTTGTTGACAAGTATATTTTGGTTTGGTATTATAAACAAGCGTCATCGAGAGAGGACGAAAAAATAACAGAATATATACATGTGGAGAGGTATCGAAGTGGTCATAACGAGGCGGTCTTGAAAACCGTTTGTCCGCAAGGGCGCGTGGGTTCGAATCCCACCCTCTCCGTTAATCATGGATACAACATGATGTCAACGCTTGGAGAAGTACCCAAGTGGCTGAAGGGGCTCGCCTGGAAAGTGAGTAGGTCGTTAATAGCGGCGCGAGGGTTCAAATCCCTCCTTCTCCGTTGGATATTTCATTCAAAAAGTTGAAAAAGTTGTTGACAAGGAAAATATAGTGTGATAATATTAAGAAGTTGCACGAAAGATTGAAAACAACGACGAACATTGACAACTGAACAATAAGACAACCTTGAAAATTCTAATGAATTTTTTCTGGGATGGTTTTAGAAAAAACCAGACGAACGTTCTTTAAGAACAGTAATGAACA
>JAETON010000092.1 GCA_021771695.1 Lachnospiraceae bacterium
AATTCATGTCAGCAATAAACTTGCGTTCTGGTTTTGGAAGCTTATGGGAAATTTTTTTGGAAAAACTTAAAATTTCCCGTTTCATTTGATAAGTATTTGATGTAAAATTAACCACAGGGAATCCTCCTCTTTTTTGTTTAGTATGGTTTTGTTGTGGTGACTTAATTTTACATCAAAAAGGAAGAAGATTCCTTATATTTTGGGCATTTTTTGAAAGTTGTTTATAATAAGTATCGGTGATTAGCGGTTCTGTGGATAAAACTGCGGAAACTCAAGAAGAATGATCTCTTGACACAAATCTATCAAAATGCTATATTTAAGCCAAGCAACAAAAGGGAGTAGCTGAACATCCATTTTGGATGGGTTTGAGATCGTCAACCGATGCCGGAAGGCATCCGTATCAAATGAGATAGCAAGACTTTTATTGTGACAAACGTCATAATAAAGGTCTTTTTCTTTTATAGAAAAGAATCACGAAAAGGCAGAAAGGACGTAAGTCACATGTGTCTGCTGAAGAAAGTGAGGTAAGACAAATGAACAATGAGGTAATGAAACAAGAAATGAGGGAAGCGGTAGAAGCGGGTGAAAGGGCACTTTTAAGTCTGCGGGCTGCACAAAACAAATTAAACAATACGAAAAACTGGGGCTTGTTTGATTTATTTGGCGGCGGAATGATTGCAAGTTTTATCAAACATTCCAAACTTGATGAAGCGGTACAATGTATGAATCAAGCCAAAGTAAATCTGCATACTTTTCAAAAGGAGTTAAAAGACATATACATACCGATGGATTTGAACATTGAAGTAGATGGATTTTTAAAATTCGCAGATTATTTCTTTGATGGCGTTGTAGCAGACTATTTGGTGCAGTCAAAAATTTCGGATGCACGAGCACAAGTTGATGATGCAATCTATCGCGTAGAAAGTCTGCTGATGGATTTAAAAGAACGATGTTAATAAGTTTTTATAAAAGGAGGGAATGAAGATGGGGTGTTTAGGAAATTCATTATGGTTTATCTGCGGGGGTGCAATTACGGGACTTAGCTGGCTTGCAGCGGGATGTCTCTGGTGTATTACAATTGTGGGAATTCCTGTTGGAATGCAGTGTTTTAAATTTGCAGGGCTTAGCTTCTTTCCATTTGGAAAAGAAGTCAATTACGGAGGCGGTGCAGGATCATTTATGTTAAATATCATTTGGATGCTGATAACAGGTATACCAATGGCATTAGAACATATGGTGATAGGAGCAGCTCTTTGTGTTACAATAATAGGGATACCATTCGGGTTACAGCATTTCAAATTGGCAAAACTGGCATTGATGCCGTTTGGTGCAGAAGTTTATTAATGAGAAGCAGCGATTATGCAGGGTTTTAGAAAGGAGAAACAAGATGATAATTGGAATTGTGATAGGAGTTATTGTTTTCGTATTGGTTATTTGGCTGATTAGTTCATACAATGGATTTATAACATTAAGGAATAAGACAGAAGAAGCATTTTCTGCAATGGATGTTTCCTTAAAGAAACGGTATGATTTAATTCCAAATTATGTGGAAACAGTAAAAGGATATGCGAAGCATGAGTCCGAAACTTTAGAAAAGGTAATTGCAGCAAGAAATTCAGCGATGGGGGCATCGAATGCAGAAGAACGAATTGAAAATGAAAATGTATTGTCTGGTGCATTGCGTTCTTTGTTTGCAGTTGCGGAGAATTATCCGGATTTAAAGGCAAACCAGAACTTTTTGCAGCTGCAGGACCAATTACAGAGACTGGAAGAGGAAATTGCAGGTTCTAGAAGATATTACAATGGAGTTGTAAACAAATTTAATACAAAGACAGAGATGTTCCCGGGAAATATTATAGCAAATATTTTTGGATTTAAGAGAAAACCATTGTATGAAGTGGATCATGCAGAAGAACGGGAAAATGTAAAGGTAACTTTTTAAAGAGAATTTGAGGTAAAGTTTGAAACAAATAGGTAGAGGACAGCCAAAGAATAAAGGGCATAGCAAACAAGCCATCTTTTGGTGGCTAAAAAATTGAATATGGACGCAACACCTAATCAGGTAACTGGAA
>JAETON010000038.1 GCA_021771695.1 Lachnospiraceae bacterium
CGGAGATAAAACATTACTATATTTCAAGTACAGGACACAAAGTGCCACAACCCCAGTGTTTTCAAGGAGTGTGGCACTTATTTTTCTTTGTAACTGTCAAAAACGAGATTATATCATATTTCCTATATAATTTCTCTCTCACAGAAAAAAAGAAGACGTTCCTTCTAATGAATTTACGTCTTCTCTACATTAAATTATGAAGATGGAAATAGAGCTGCAATTCTTCCTGCAAAATCATTAAAATTCTGTGTCTGAAGAATAATCTTTCCCGGTCCTGTCAGTTTTGTTAAAAACAATCCTTCTCCTCCAAAGAAAATATTCTTTGCTCCTTTCACTCTTTCAATTTCATATGCAACACTTTCTTCAAAAGCTACAACATTTCCTGTATCTACTAAAATAGTCTCTCCCGGTGCCAGCTCTTTCGTAACAGAATCTCCATCAATTTCAAGAAATGCAGTTCCTGATCCAGAGAGTTTCTGAAGGATAAATCCTTCTCCTCCAAAAACACCTGCTCCCAATTTTTTCGTAAATACAGTGCTTAACTTAACACTCTTTTGTGCACATAAGAATGCATCTTTCTGGCAGATTAAACTTCCATCCCCCTGAAAATCGACATTCACGATTTTCCCCGGTACTGTAGATGCAAAAGCAATCTTTGCACCTTCTTTTCCAGATGTATACGTTACCATAAACAAAGATTCACCGGAAAATTTTCTTCCAAGCCCCTTTAAAAGTCCCCCTTCCATCTTTGTATCCGGTTTCATTGCAGGATCCATCCATGCCATCGCCCCTGACTGTGTATACATTGCCTCTCCAGCATTTAATTCTACCTCAACTGCCGGCACAGTGGTACCAATAATTTCATATTTCATGACTGCCTCCTTTCAAAATATGGGTTGAAATTTATTATTTTTGATGTTCTAATGCCGCTTCAATAAAACCTCTGAACAACGGATGTGCTTTATTTGGTCTTGACTTAAATTCTGGATGTGCCTGTGTTGCTATAAACCAAGGATGAGATGGTATTTCAACCATTTCTACAATTCTTCCATCCGGTGAGCATCCAGACAGCATCATTCCATTCTCCTGCAGCACATCACGATATGCATTATTTACTTCATATCTATGACGATGTCTTTCATGAATTTCCTTTTCTCCATATAGCTGCGCTGCTTTTGATCCTTCTGCCAAGACACAGGGATAAGAACCTAACCGGAGAGTTCCGCCAAGATTTTTCAATCCATCTTTATCTGGCATAATATGAATCATCGGATGCGTCGTATCTGCATTAAATTCCTGACTGTGTGCATCTTCATATCCAAGGACATGTCTTGCAAATTCTACCAGTGTCAGCTGCATTCCAAGGCACAGCCCCAAATAAGGAATTTGTTTCTCTCTTGCGTATTTAATAGCACATATCATACCTTCTATTCCACGGTCTCCAAACCCGCCTGGAACTAAAATTCCATGAACGCCTCCCAGCATTTCTTCTACATTATAGGAACTGACTCTTTCAGAATCTACCCAGCGGATTGTCACATCTGCAGAGTTTGCCACTCCTGCATGTTCTAGTGATTCCACAACACTAATATATGCATCATGCAGTGAAACATATTTTCCAACCAATGCAATTTCTACTTTATGCTTCGGATTCTTCCAATTTTCAATCATCTGTTTCCAGTCATCTAAATCCGGTTCCGGACATGGCATATTCAAACATTTACACACTTCATGTGCCAAATGTTCTTTTTCCATCATCAGCGGTACTTCATACAAAACTTCCGCATCCAAATTCTGTATTACACGTTCCCTTTCTACATTACAAAACTGTGCAATCTTACGTTTAATTCCATCATCCAAGGGATAATCCGAACGGCAGACAAGAATATCCGGACGGATTCCCATTCCCTGTAAATCCTTCACACTTGCTTGTGTCGGTTTTGTCTTTAATTCTCCTGAACTCTTTAAATATGGAATCAAAGTTACATGAATCAACATACAATTTTCATGTCCAACTTCATGCTGAAACTGTCTCAATGCTTCCAAAAACGGCTGGCTTTCAATATCTCCTACTGTTCCGCCAATTTCAATAATTGCAACTTCCTTTCGTCCGGAATCTGCACTTCTGTAAAAACGGCTTTTAATCTCATTGGTTACATGAGGAATCACCTGTACCGTATTTCCTCCGTAATCTCCACGCCGTTCCTTTGATAAAATACTCCAGTAAACCTTTCCTGTCGTCACATTAGACTGCTTATTCAAGCCCTCATCAATAAATCTTTCATAATGTCCAAGATCCAAATCTGTCTCTGCCCCATCATCTGTTACAAAAACTTCTCCATGCTGAATAGGATTCATCGTACCTGGGTCAATGTTAATATAAGGATCAAATTTCTGGCTTGTTACATGGTACCCTCTCGCTTTCAGTAATCGTCCCAAAGAGGCAGCTGTAATCCCTTTCCCAAGTCCGGATACAACTCCACCGGTAACAAATACATATTTTACTGGCATGACATTTCCTCCTGTAGTAAATCTTGCTGTTGTCTATTTATCAAAGTATTATCATAACATATTCTTTTCTATTTGTCATTTATATTTTCTTTGTCCCCAGCAGTAAAGCAGATTTCAGATGAGTTATCCACATCCCATGAGTATGATTTACTTCACCCGTTACTGTTTGTCGGCGAAAACTTTCCAGTAACCGTGAAGATGTATTTTTTATGCTCTGTTTGATCTCTTTACGCAGTGGACTCCACGACAGATATATTTGCATAATGATGTCTGCTATCTGCGTCAGAAGATAGTGATTTTTCATCGCATTGCTGTCCCTGCATATCTTCATCAACGGTTCCGTTCCATCCACAAGAATCCGCCAGTACTGTCCCAGAGGTTTCCCCTTCTGAAAACTTTTCATGCGGATCAGCTTTTTTACCAGTTTCTTTCTCAACTGTGACAGGTAGTTTGGGGAAAGCCGTTCCATATAATAGTTCAACGTATCACTGTGTGGCATTTCTTTTAGACTTTGATCTCCTGACAGAATGCTCATGTGCAATAAAGTAACACAGAAAAAAACAGGTAGCCAGCCTACACTATTCCGAAAATTTGAAGATATTTTACAAGACTTTCTGCTACTCCGGCGGTACAATAGGTGCGGAAAGGAGTGAAAACGACATGAAGAAAGAAACAAGGACGGTAGTCTATGATGACGCGCTGCGGATTGAAGCCTATCGTTTTGACGGGATTGTGCAGCCATTCCCCAATCATTTCCACGAGCATTATGTGATAGGTTTTGTTGAGGACGGAGAACGCTACCTGTCTTGCAAAAACAAAAAATATAACATAGAAAGGGGCAGCATCGTACTTTTTAATCCGGGAGATAATCATGCTTGTGTCCAGAGTGACAACGGAACTTTTGACTATCGTGGATTTAATATTTCCAAGAGTATTATGCTTGATTTAGCAGAAGAAATAACAGGAAAGCAGGAGCTTCCCGGCTTTTCAAAAAATGTTATTTATGATGATGAAATTGTCTGTTATCTGCGTCCGCTTCACGAAATGGTAATGAATGGTGTTTCGGATTTTGGAAAAGAAGAAACTTTGTTGTTCCTTATCTCCGCACTGATACAGAATTATGGACAACCATTTGAAAATTGTGTGCCGAAGTGTCCGCAAGAAATCGAAAAGGCTTGTGAATTTATCCGGCAGCATTATAATGAGCGGATTTATTTAGACCAGATATGCCACTATGCCGGATTAAGCAAGTCTACATTGCTTCGGGCGTTTACAAAATCCAAAGGTGTTACCCCATACCGATATTTGGAAACAATCCGTATCAATGAAGCAAAGGCATTGTTGGGAAAGGGCGTGCAACCTGTAGAAGCTGCCATGCAGACGGGCTTTTCAGACCAGAGCCATTTTACCAACTATTTCAACAGCTTTATCGGGCTTGCACCCGGCGTTTATCGTGACATATTTTTTGAAAAGGACGGTGAGTAGTAGCATGGAGCGTAAACAGACCATCGGACATTTAGCGGCGCTATTAACGATTGTGATTTGGGGAACGACGTTCATTTCAACTAAAATCCTGTTAGTAGATTTTCAGCCTGTGGAAATCCTGTTTTTCCGCTTCGTTATGGGATTTTTGGTTCTGCTTGTAGCGTACCCGAAACGGTTAAAGACCGCAGACTATAAACAGAAATTGACATTTGTAGCTGCGGGGCTATGCGGAATCTGCCTGTATTACCTGTTGGAAAATATCGCATTGACCTTTACGCTTGCGTCCAATGTGGGTGTGATTATATCTGTTGCCCCATTTTTTACGGCGATACTGGCACATTTATTTATGAAGTCAGAAGAAAAATTGCGGACGCAATTCTTCGTTGGATTTTTCGTTGCAATGATTGGGATAATCTTAATTAGCTTTAATGGTTCAAAGTTAAAGCTTAACCCTATGGGCGATTTGCTGGCGGTTGCTGCTGCTCTTGTTTGGGCTTGCTATTCCATATTAACAAGAAAAATCAGCAGCTTTGGCTATCCCGTTATTTTATCCACTCGCAGGACATTCTTTTATGGGATTTTGTTTATGATACCAACGCTGTTCTTTTTTAATTTCCAGCCGAATTTATCCCGTTTTGTAAATATGACGTATCTGTTTAATATCTTGTATTTAGGGGTAGGGGCTTCTGCGCTTTGTTTTGTCACATGGAATTTTGCCGTAAAAGAGTTAGGCGCAGTAAAAACAAGCGTTTATATTTACATGGTTCCTGTAATTACTGTTGTTACCTCTGTTCTGATTTTACATGAGAGGTTGACTTTATTGGCGGGAGCCGGAACAGTTTTGACTTTGATAGGGCTATTTCTCTCCGAATACAACAGAATGGGAAAAAAACAACATGAATGAGCCAGCCGTTAGATTAGAAGAACAAATTATCAATTTATTTTCCAATCTTGAAACAGAACTTTATCAAGGCTGGGTACTGAAACAGACTTCCTGCAAAACCGTTGTTTATCCGCTGTATGGGACTTCCCGTAGTAAACAGGATATAATAGACCGCATAAAGATGTGTGAGGAAATTAGCCACCAAAAATCATTAAGTTGTGAGTTTCGTATTGTAGAGTATACTAACTATTATTTAGCTTCTCTGCTTGAAGATAATGGGTATAAACGGCACTGTCATATTATTGCAGAACAATATGTAAATGAGTGGTTTGATACGCCCGGTCACTACGAAAGTAAGGCGGGGCAGAAAAGAAAAATGGTTCTGAACAAAATGGCGGACACGAATATAGCTGAAAAAGTTGTTACAAACAATGGTTCAATGATTGGGATAATGAGGTATGAACTTTTGTACTTGCTTAATGGGAAACTGTCTTGTGAAGTGGAAATAGACGATATTTTTAAATTTGCTGCCCAAAACCAAGTTTCAAGAATATTAGTGAATATTCCCGACAATGAAAAACTGTTAGCGAGTTATAGAAAATCGGGATTTCATAAAGCGTATCTTTATCGCTACTATCAAAAGGAGAATTTATAAAATGGATTTACAGAATGAAAAATGCGTCATGGTAATTGATGAACACTTGCCACTGGGGATTATTGAATTTCCTGTACTGGATCTATTACTGGATCTATGTCGATACTTTGGACAAAATCAGTTGTGCATGAGTGCAGCTATGACGAGAACGGCACACGCAGACAGGACATTGATATTTATTACTCTTTCGTTGGCAAGGTAGAACTGCCCAAATGACCGCCCGGCCTATCCGGCACAATGCGCAAACGCCGGATAGGAACGGCAAAATTTTTTACACTTCTGATACTTCTTTATCGCACATCAGCAAATACGCAGAGTCTCAATACAATTCTTCTCATTCTTTTTCTTTTTCTTACGTTTGAGGACCTTGCGAACCCATTCATTTCGTTTTTTCAAAATTTCCTCCTGTACGTAAAATTTCTTTTCTTCATTTTAACGCAACAGGAGGAATCCTGCATAAAATCTTGCTATTTTATTGCGAAAAGTTTTTATTCTTTAACGCTGTCTTTGTCCAAAAGGAACAAAATATTGCATTCTCAAAAGAAAGTGCTTACACATCTGTATACAAAGATAGAGGTTTTCATGAATGTTTTTATTGATGATAATTTTAAGAAAATTGGGGGTATGTTTGACAGATATATCAAAAGGAAACCAAGATCTTAAAATAAGGTGATTTGTTATAGATCGTATATGTGCTGCATAAGCACTTTCTAACCATAATTTACCATATCATATTTTCCTTGTCAACCCATTACTGTAAATAATTGTTATCTAATCTTCTTGACAAATATGGTTAACTCTTCCCGGCAGATATGGAGGATTATATCATGACCAAACAAAAACATTTGAACTTAGATGCCAGAACAACAATCGAATTAGAACTCGGAAAAGCAAATTCCTTTAAAAGTATTGGCCTGCTGCTAGGCAAAGACTGCACTACCATTTCTAAAGAAATCAGAGCACATCGTGTTTTTGAAAAAACAGGGGCTTTTGGAAAAGCTTTTAATGATTGTCAACATGCTTTTTTACACAACTGCCGCTTCAGACATAGTTGCAGCAGATGCACTTCTCCCAAAAGACCCTGCTGGTCTTGCGGTAAGTGCACAAAAAACTGTACTTCGTATATTAAGTATTCCTGTCCCAAACTTGCTAAGCCTCCCTTCGTGCCTCCAAGGCACAAAAGGAATACGATTTACTTAAATCGGAATCCCGCTCTGGCTTTGCTGTTTCAGAAGCAGAATTAAAACATTTGGATCATATCATCTCACCCTTACGAAAAAAAGGACAATCTCTTCACCATATTTTCCTCTGTCATGCAGATGAGATTATGAAGTCTGAGAAAACTCTTTATAAATACATTCATAACGGTCTCTTTACTGCAAGGAATCTTGATATGCCAAGAGTTATACGCATGCGCCCAAGAAAAGCAAAACCTACTGCTTTAAAAATAGATTATTCTGCTTCAACGCTTCATAGTAGAGATTGTCTGGAATAAACAAAATCTTCTTTGGCATCAGGAATTCCGATTTAATCCACGCCCAAACGAACTGTTCTGCGGTTATGCCGTTGTACCTTACAAATCCCATCACCGCAAAAGGCGAAGCCCCCAGAATACACATCCAGCTCAGAGTTTCCGTCCCAAACCTGCCACGGAGCATGAAAAACAAGCCCACCGCCATGCCGCAGGCAAGGACAAAAAAAGGAACTGCCGCATGGACAGCCCGAAAAACATACTTTCCGTATAATTGCGGATTCCCTTATTTATCTTTACTTTCAATCATAAACACCTCCTTTGGGGCATTAAAAAATCGCCACCCTCTGTTAAGTGACGATTTCTATTCTTATTTTGTTGTTAATGAATGAGCCAGCTGTAATCCTTACGACAATCGAGAATATATTCCACATATACCGTATCATCCATGATTTGATATAGGACAAGATACCACTTTTCAATAAACATCTTATGATATTTATTCGGTGTAATATACAGTTCCTCGAAAAAAGGAAAACGCTGCGGCATCAGGGATAGTGAACGCATGGCAACCATAATTTCTTTCTTTTTTGCCGCCGCTGCTTCTTTATTTACCTGTGCCATAAAACGGATATGCATTCCCAACATTCTTTTTGCCCTGTCGGAAACAATTACTTCATACCTTTTGTTCTCTGCCATACGCTATACCTCTGCAATCACATCATCAAGGTATGCGTCCAGTTCATCAAGGGTACAGCCGCTTCTGCCCGCAATCCTATCTTCTTCAACGGCAAGAAGCTCCTCCCGTAACTTCAGCATTTTTTCCCGTCTGTTGTAGGTTTCAATATCCATAACGACCAAATCCCCCTCGCCGTTCTTGGTAAGGAAAACTGGTTCGGCGGTCTTTCTGCATTGCTCCGCAATCTCATTATAATTTTGCCTGATTGCTGCGGATGGGCGAATATTCATAACAGCACCTCCTTAAATCTGCGGTAGTAATATTTTAATTATATTATACCCATTTCATGCAATGATGTCAACTTTGTGACAGAAAATTTACAAGCCCATCATTTCCCGCACGACACGGTCTGCCATCTTGACCGCACCGACAAGGACGAGCATATTGAATACCAGTTCCACGATATAGCTCCATACCATCGTGACCGCAGCCGCATCGGGATTGACGACTGGCGGGAAAGCCGCAAACACCGAAAAGATGATGCAGGCAAGCACGATGATTGCACCCTCAAGGCACACGGCGGCATAACTCTTGATAAAACTCCTGCCGACATTCTGGCTCGGCTCTCCCGCAAATGAAGATAATGGCACGGGAACGATTGCTGTATAGAGATACAGTTTAAAAAGCCTGCCATACACCGACATTATCATAATGAATGACAGCACCGTAATGAACAGTCCGCCGATGAGTGTTACCGCCCATAAGCTCAACGATTTTCTCCCTTGCTTCATCGGGTTTCTCGCAATGCCCACGCAGGGGCTGATAAAGAACTGGTGTACCCTGTTGGAACTTCGGTGCGCAGTCATCACACGGTTGTTCCAAGGATAAAGGTCATCATCATAACCGCCAGACAGTAGAAGCGGAAGCCCTTTCTGACCAATATTATTTAGTTAAGGCATTGATATTCCTATGACTCCTGTTTTGTTGAATTGTATGAATATATAGAGGTTCTGCTAACAATAACTTCTTATTATCTTATAATAATTCTTTTGCTGCAGTTCCAATGGTTGTTATGATAAAGTAGCAGCTGGTTGCTCCTGCATCCAAAACACCTCTGGAGCGTTCTCCAAGACGGCTTGCACGTCCAATCTTAGCTACAAGATTTTCTGTGGATTTCCATCCTTTTTCTGCTGCTGCATTCATATCATCCAGACACTCTGCAAATTCTTTGCCTGCTTCTTTTGCTGCTACAAATGCTTCTTTTGCAGGTACTAAGGTATCCAGTAAAGACTTATCTCCAACCTGTGCAGGGCTGATGTCCTGAATTCCTTCTACTGCTCCTGTAACCATTTCTGCAAAAACTTCAACGTCAATGTCTTCGGCATCTTCACATGCCATAGACATTTCATCAAATAACATTCCATAAAGCGGTCCCATAGAACCGCCGATATCTTCCAGAAGGGTTTCGCCAAGAATAGATAATCCTTCTGATAAATTGTATGTTTTTCCTTCCAGTTTCTTTTCACACATTGTGAAACCTTTGTTCATATTGATTCCATGGTCACCATCACCAATTTTACCATCAATTTCACTTAAATAATCTCTCTGTTCCTGAATGGTTTTGATTAATTTATCTACAATCACACCAGCGTCTGCATTTTTAAAACTTGACATATCCCTTCTCCTTCTCTTACATTCTCTTAGTTACTAATTCCATTTTATCATAAATTGAATTTATTCCCAAACACTTTTAAGTTCAAATATGGCACAATAAATTGTGCCACATTTTACTTTTGTCACGGCATTACTCTGCGGATTTTCTAAAACTGCTTTAATCCTGCTGAATTTGCCGGCATATCAATGCATTCTTTCAGTTCATCATCCAGTTTCATAACTGTCAATGTTACGCCCATCATTTCCAAAGATGTAAAATAGTTTCCAACATAAGAACGATGTACTTTGATTCCTTTTTCTGCTAAAACTTCTTCTACTCTGTCATATACAATATACTGTTCCATCACCGGAGTTGCTCCCAGTCCTGATAACAGAACAACAACTTCATCTCCGCTTTCAAATGGAAGGTCAGGGATAATAATATCCAGCATTTCATCTGCAATTTCACTGGCAGTTTTTAATGGCTGTACATTGATTCCCGGTTCTCCATGATGTCCGATTCCAACTTCCATTGTTCCATCTTCAATCTGGAAATTCGGATGACCTACTGCCGGAATCGTACAAGGTGCCGTTCCAATGCCTACGGAACGTGTATTATCAATTGCCTTCTGAGCAGCAGCAATGACTTCATCGAGACTTGCACCCATAGAAGCCTTTGCTCCGCCGACTTTCCACATTAAAACTTCTCCAGCAACACCACGTCGTTTTTCCAGCTCATCTTTTGGAGCAGAAGCACAGTCATCATTTGCCACAACTGTTTTTACTTCGATTCCAAGTTTTTTTGCTTTGCGCATTGCCATTTTAACATTCATGTTATCTCCTGCATAATTTCCATACAGGCAGGCAACACCTTTTCCAGAATCTGCTTCTTTCATTGCATCTAAAAATGCTTTTGCAGTTGGTGATGAGAAAATTTCTCCAACAGCGACTGCGTCACATAAATTTTCTCCAATATATCCGATAAATGCAGGTTTATGTCCGGAACCTCCCCCGGTTACAATTCCTACTTTGCCTTCGACCGGTGCATTTTTGTATTTTAATACTCTTTCATTTCCTGTGGTAGATACAATATCATCATGAGTTTTTACAAACCCTTTCAGCATATCTTCTACAACAAAATCTGGGTTATTTACAATACGATTCATGGATATTTCCTCCTATATAGCTGCTGCAATTTCTTTCAGATTTTTTAATCCTTCAATTGCCAATTCTTCTCCTGTGTCTGCAAAGTTTCTCCAAATTGCACAGTTTCCTGCAAGTTCTTCAAAACTTGGATCAAAGGATTCAATTACAAGCGGTCCTTCATAACCAATTTCATCTAATGCTGTAAAGAATTCTTTAAATGGAACCAAACCTGTTCCAGGAATTCCACGGTCATTTTCATTGACATGAATATATCCAAGATACTCTTTTCCACAGGTCTTTACTGCACCTGCAAAACTCTTTTCCTCACGAATCATATGGAAGCAGTCCAAATGTACTTTCACATTCTCTGTTCCTACATCTTTACAGAACTTCACTGCATCTTCTGCAATATTTAAGAAATGAGTTTCAAAACGGTTCACGCATTCTACACAGATATTGACAGTTCCTGTCTCTTTTGCATATTCTGCAACCTCGCGCATGTTTTCAACGCCCCATTTCCACTCTTCCTCTGTTCTCGGTTTTTTCGTAATATATCCCCATCCGGCATAATTTACACCGCCAAGAATCGGTGCGCCTAATTCATTACAAATGTCTACACATTTTTTCATAGCATCTGCTGCTGCTTTACGAATTTCAGGATCTGGAGAAATTGGGTTTGTTTCCAATGTTAATGTTGTTGTACAAACACAATCAATCCCAACCCTTTCCAGTTCTGCTTTTACTTTTTCCGTTGGAAATGTATATGGATTAGAAATTGCAAAGTCAATCACTTCAAACCCAAGTTCCTTTGCCTTTGGAATAATCCAAAGATGTTCTTCTCCATAATTTTCTGCCCATATAAACGTATCTACACCAAATGTAAATTTCATAACTGCGTCCTCCTATTTCCCACAAAACTGATTTTCATAGTACACAATTCGTTCTACTTTTTCGGTTGATGGACCATCTTTAAATTCCAGTCCCATCCAAATATCCAATAAATATAATGCCAGCTGAGGTGCCACCACTCTAGCCCCCATACACATCACATTTCCATTGTTACTTAAAATAGAACGTTCTGTTGAAAATGGATCATGACATACTGCTGCACGGATTCCCGGCACCTTATTTGCTGTCATAGCCATTCCGATTCCGGTTCCACATACAAGAATTCCTCTGTCACAGGTTCCGTCTGTAACTTTTTCACAAGTTCGTACTGCAACATCCGGATACAGCTCTACTTCTCCTTCTCCAACACCATTGTCAACAACTTCATGTCCTGTTTCTTGAAGACGCTTTTTAATTGCTTCTTTTAATTCATAAGCTGCTTCGTCACATCCCAATGATATTTTCATAATATTCTCCTTTTTGAAACTGACTCAGCAAAACTTTTTTAACACAAATTTTGTGTCCTTACTGCCGAATCAGATGATTTCCAAAACTTCCTTCGGACAGTCGACTACATAAGTGCCGCCATTTGCTTCTAATTCTTCTCTTCCCCGGAATCCCCATGTAACACCAACCGTATCCATTCCTGCATTGGCTCCTGTCATCATATCTGTTTTGGAGTCTCCAATATATAAAACCTCTTTTGGTTTTAATCCCATCATACCTGCAATTTCCAATGCAGAAGCCGGATTTGGTTTCTTCGGAATTCCTTCTCTTTCTCCATAAACAGCCGTAAATGGAACATGAGAAAAGAACTTATCTACTAAAGCATTGGTATAGTCTGTCCTTTTATTTGAGTTTACTGCAAGAAAAATTCCCCTGCTGCATAATTCATCTATCAATTCAGGAATCCCATCATAAGGTACTGTTTTATCTTTATACTTCTGATCATAAGTTTTTACAAATAACTGCAGTGCTTCTTCGACGAGCATCTCATCATCTTTTTTTTCCTTTGGCAGGCTGACTTCTATTAAATTACGAAATCCATTTCCAATTTTCAATTTATACGCTTCGTTATCATAGGTTGGAAATCCGTAATGTTCAAGCACCGCATTTACACTGTCTGCTAAATCATAAATTGTATTCAATAGTGTTCCATCCAGATCAAAAATAATTCCCTTGTACTTCCTCATAATAGTCTTCCTTTCTGCTTACTTTTCTTATTAATATGGGATGATAAGGAAACACCTTATCATCCCATATTATACCCTATCAGGCAGTGCCTGCCCAGTGCAAAGCACTATGTATTTAGGGATGCCCTTCGGGTATACAATTATAATTCTGTAATGGCAAAGACTACTTTTACTGGTTTATTTTCAAAATTCACTAACTGGTATTTTGTTCCTGCTGGAAGGAAGAATGTATCTTCCGGCTCTAAAACAAAGCTTTCTTCAGCATCTACCAGATTTACTGTTACAGGTCCGTCAACACAATATAATGCTCCATCTCCTGCATGAACATCTGGATCTGAACATCTTGGTCCATATCCTCCTGCTGGAAGAATCATTTCACCGAAATGACCATAGTCATTGCTTGTAATGAATCTTAATAACATTGGATGTGTTGTTCCATGTACGTTATTTAATTTCTCAAAATCTCGTACTGCATAAACAGCACCAGTCTGTCTTGCATCTGCCGGATCTACCGGCCAGCATCCAATATCATCTGTACATCCCTGTCTTGAAATGTCTTTAATGGCACCTCTCATATCAGGCAGATTATCGTTATTTGGTCCTTTGTAGAATTTTGTTTCTTCCTCTGTAGGAATTACTGCAGGCGGAATATGTTCATCCCATGCTTTTGGTGTAATAAAGTAGAGGATTCTTGCTTTCTCGTCAGAGAAGTTATGGCAGCAATGCCATGCACCTTCCGGCATAAATAATCCTTCTCCTGTTTCCAAATATGCAAACTGTCCATTTCCACTTCTTTGAACAACTGGTCCATTTAAGATATAGTAGGATTCATCTCCCGGATGAATATCAAGTGGGGCAAAAACTCCACCTGGTCCTAATTCATAAATTCCTAACATAAATGTATCTGTTGTTACAAGTGTAAAAGTATTATCTGAAGTAAATGCATTATTTGGTGGATATAATGCTGTAGAATACTCCCACTTTTTAATTAATGTAGGTTTTTTGTTATCAGGTTCGCATGGAAAACGTCCCTGAATGTCAACTAATTTTGCCATTTTATATTCTCCTTATAAGTCCTTTCTATTATTCTTCTTCTGGTTTTGTAACCAAAACGATCAATGCTGCAGAAATTGCACCAGCGATGAGTAATGTAATGAAGAATGGAACAACCTTGTTCATAGCGAATACTACGAAGATACCACCATGAGGTGCTCTGATTGTAATTCCCCATAAGTAAGAGATAACTGCACCTGCTGCAGAACCAACCATGTAACATGGGATATATTTCAGGTTCTTAGCTGCATATGGGATAGCGAACTCTGTAATCATACATAATGCTCCAGCGAAGCATCCTGCAATACCGTCTCTATCTTCCTGTGTAAATTTCTTAGGTGCAATTAACATAGCAAGTGCCATTGCTAATGGAGGTGCACAACAAGCAATAAAGTTTGCAGCCATTGGTGCATAGTTTCCTGTTTCCATACAAGCTAATGCAAATGCGTAAGCAACTTTGTTACATGGACCACCCATGTCAAATGCAAGCATACATCCCTGTACAATACCAAGAATTACTAAGTTTCCTGTTCCAAGATCGTTCAGCATCTTTGTTAACCACTGTGTCAGTGCTCCTAAAGGTCCACCGATTACATAGTGCATCAACAAACAGATAACTGCACATCCAACAACTGGAATAATTAATGTAGGAAGCAATGATCTTAAAGCGTTTGGTAATGGGAGTTTCTTTAATGCATTTACTAAGTATCCTGCGATAATACCTGCAATCAAAGCACCGATAAATCCAGAACCATATCCCATTCCCCAAGGGTCTGTTGCTAACCATCCACCGAACATACCAACACAAATACCCGGTTTGTCAGCAATAGAAAATGCAACATAGGCTCCTAAAACAGGCACCATGAATGTACCAAGACCAATTTTACCAATCCAAAAGATTGTAGATGCAAAGTTTCTTCCTGGTTCTACTGTATTAGGGATATTATAGCCTCCCAATAAAAATCCCAAAGCTACTAAAATACCACCGGCCACTACGAATGGCAGCATATATGAAACACCGGTTAAAAACGCTTCTTTAATATCATCAATAACATCTCTCATTTGTTCTTTCCGTCCTTTCACAATATTTTTTTCAATTTCCTCTTTCCCAATAACTATTTACTGAAAATAATACTGGGATCTTTAATTACTTCATGCGGTTTTGTCTGGAAAATTTTATCCTCATATCCTTTAAACCGCTCTACTTTAGTAATTCCAACGTCATTTGCAAACACAATCAAGTCTGCTTCTTTAATGTCACGAGCTCTCAATTTGTCTTCAATACCTAAAGCACCCTGTTTCTCGACTTTACATTCATGTCCATTCTGTTTGCATATTTTCATAATAGCCTCTGCTGCCATATAAGTATGAGCAATTCCAGTTGCACAAGATGTAATCGCGATAACCTTCATAGTTTCACCTCCCTTTTTCTTTTATAAATTGTTTATGCCATGAATTAAATCCTCATAGCTTGCTGCCGTTCCTAAAAGTGTTAAAAATTCATCGTGTGCCAGCATTCCTGCTAATGTTGCTAATACCCTTAAATGGTAATCATTTTCTTGATTGTCGGATATTGCCAGTACAAAGATATATTTTACCTCGCCAGACTCCCCGCCGGACTCGTAGATGAAAGGTTCTTTACATCTGCAGAATCCAATTCCAGGTTTCAAAACTTCTTTACATTTTCCATGAGGAATTGCTACAAAGTTTCCCATATAAGTCGGACCAAGTGTTTCTCTATATTCCAGTGCTTCTTTGTATGCTTTTGCGTCTGATACAAAGCCCGCCTCTTCAAATCTGCGGGTCATTGTATCAAACATGTCATCTTTATCTTTGAACGGTTCACAATCAAGGATTACCATTTCATCCAGCAATACCTCTGCTAAATTCACATTGCTCATGAAACTTCCTCCTTTTTTGGGATCTATTCTATTTTCCGTTTTTGAAAGCGCTGATTACGTCTTTTGCATAACCTTTCATAAATTCAAAAGCTGCTTCCTGTAATTCATGGTATGCAATTTTACCTTCTGTTTCAGCAACTTTGTCTGCTACGAATTTTGTTGTAGCTTTTGCCATATAAGAATAATAGTTAACTTTTGTACATCCTGCTGTAATTGCATTCTGAACCTGATCAAATTCTACTCCAGAAGCTCCGTGCATTACGATTCTGCAGCTGTCAGGAATTGCCTTACGAAGTTCTTTCACTCTGTCGATATCTAATACTGGAGGTTCTGCATAAATTCCATGCATTGTTCCGAAACATACTGCTAATGCATCACAACCTGTTTCTTCTGCAAATTTCTTAGCTTCTTCTGGAACTGTAAAGAATTCTTTGATATCTTCATTTGTCAGAACTCTGCTTTCTGCATCTTCTCCATGAGTATCTTCTTCTGTGGAAGCCATTACTCCTAATTCTGCTTCTACAGTAATTCCTGCTGCATGAGCAAACTGTACAAATTTTTTCACCTTTGCTGCATTTTCTTCAAAAGGAAGTGCACTGCAGTCATACATGATGGATGGGAATCCAACTTTTACTGCTCTCATTAAGAATTCATAATCACTTCCATGATCTAAATGTACACAAACTGGAACTCTTGCTTCTTTTGCATATTTCAGCATGATCGGCCCAATTCTCTCAATTGGAATTAAAGAATCATGTACCTGTGCATGGTCAATGATAATTGGAGTATTTAATTCTTCTGCTGCTCCAATAACCGCACGTACAGTTTCCTCATTTGGTGTGTTGATACAAGGAATCGCATAACCTTCCTTTTCTGCAACTTCCAAGATTTCTTTCATGTTTACTAACATCTTTACTTCCTCCTGTTTCTTAATTTTTTAATATCTCTTTTTGAAATAGTTATATTATTTCCTTAATTAAACTGTTATAAATAGACTCTGCATCTTCGGCTTCTAATATTTTTTCAATCATCTTTTTATTTTCAATCAAACTGTACAGGAACTTAAAAAGTCTCAATACTTCTTGTGAACCGTCATAATTAATCGCAAGGAAAAAAATCAGTTTTACTTTCGATGTCCGTGACCATTGCACTGGATATTTCATACGCATTAATACAATGCCGCTATCCACTACATTTTCTTTGTAAATATGTGCCATAGCGATCTGACCACCTATCGTTGTAGGACGTCTTTCTTCCAATTCAAAGACCTGTTCTGTAACATCTGCAGATAAACATCCCTGTTCACAAAGCAAACGGCTTGCTTGCTCGATTGCTTCTTTCTTTGTAGAAACTTTTACATCGGTAAGAATCAATTCTTTGCGAAATGTTCCGCGGACAATATCTAAAACCTGCTGCTGTTGTTCAGATTTTGCATAAACATCCATGTAATACTCAATCTTGCTCAAATCCAACTCGCTGATATGTTTTGTAATTTCAATGGCATTATCTTGCTTTTTCTTGAGAGGTACCGTAGAAATCACCAATTTTCCAACGGTTTTTGCTGGATTATAATTATTAATATGAACCGTTTTCACAATTTCCAAGTTTGGAAATTTATTTTTTATTTTCATTGCCTCATAGCTGGTCGTATAAACATCTGCGGCTGTAACTAAGATTCCCTGCTTCTCACTTCTGCTTCCAATTGATGCCTGATGTATCAATAAGGTAATCCATGCAATTTCATCTTGTGTCAAAACAAATCCCAAACTGTCTTCCAGATAAAATGAATATGTAAGACATATCGCATAAATACTTTGAAGATTCTGCTGTACATCTTTATGCAGATCATCCCATTCAATTAATTTATAATCATGTTTTACTTTAATTTTCTTTATAAAAGTAGCTATTTGCTTTTCTAATTCCCTTCGTTTAATGGTATTATCTTTCTGCATCACAGTAAGTACAATAGAAATATAGTCTTCTACCAATTCCATCAATTCATCATCCTGTACCCGCGCCTGCACGGAACAAGTCTTCGCAATAAAGAGTTTGGCTGCTAAAAACTGATACTCCATTTCCATATCTTTTTCATTTGGAAATATCTTATCTAAAATAGCCTGAGCAGCATTTAAATATGGCTGATCCAATTCCGTCATAACCCGGTCTGTAGAATCTGTAATTTTTTTACCTTTTTCAATCCGCTTTTTTGATAAAAGCAAATATTCCATAATTCTACAAAATGAAATATCTACAAAAACAACTCCTAATTTTTTCTCACTATCTGCTAAATATTTCTGTATACTTAAAATATCTTCTTCAGAATAATAATCAGAAAAATATGTAAAAGCTCTTTTACTCAGTCGATAGTCCAATTCCTTCGGCAAATCTTCTATATAGGCATGTTTCCAGTATTTCTTATTCCAAGTATCAATAATTGCCTGCCTTAAGTCAACTTCCCGGCCAACAATTTTGATTCCTCGGTTTTTTCTTTTGGACAATTTCAAATGAAATTGCCGTAAATACTCTGCTACAGAATCAAGATCCTTTTGGATAATTTGTCTGCTGACGCAAAGCTCTTCTGAGAATAACTGAATCGTGTAATTCGCTGGAAAATTAAACAGAATATCTAAAATATAATTTTTTCGATAGAAAAATGATTCTGGATTACTGTTTGCATAAGAATCTAATTCTTCCAAAATCTTTTCACGCTGCTCATCTGTTGCCACTAAACAAATCCCTTTGCGCGGCACACTCAAAAGCTTCGCATTATATTCCTCGATAATATCTGAAATATCACTTAGTGAATGTTTAATACTGCTTACAGACACTCCTGTCATTTCAGACAATTCATCTGTAGAATAGAATCCATACATGTCTACCATGGAACGAATCACTTTTTCCTGTAAATTATTCATGACAGGCCTCCTCAATGAATAAAGTTTTTCAAAAGTGGTTGGTTACTTTAACTACTTTATGGTTATATTATAAATGAATTTTATAACATTTGTATATATCTCATAAAATCTGTTTTTGTACTGAAAAAGATACAATTAGTGCAAAAAAAAGAAGTTATGAAACTTGAATTTCATAACTTCCTTTACAAATTACATTTCTATATTTATTCTACAATTCTTCTTACGCAAACAACCTTTCGGTAATTTGCTCTTGGAGAAATCTTAATTCCTGTTTTTCTTGTACTGGCATGAACAATTTTATTATTTCCTATGTAAATAGATACATGCCCATTATAACAAATAATATCTCCCGGCTGCTTATCTTTATAAGCCACTTTTCTTCCTGCACTTCTTAAATCATAAGATGTTCTTGGAAGATTATATCCAAAAGAACGATATACAGCCCCGACAAATCCAGAACAGTCAGCACCATAATTTAAACTAGTTCCTCCATATACATATGGATTCCCAACAAAACGCTGTGCAAAACTTGCAACGGTCTGTCCCTTTTCATATGCAGTTCCCGTCAATGCAGGAGCATTTGTATTGATATAAACATATTTCTTTAAAACATAACCTGTTTTATTCCCTACTTTTACTTTTCTCCACTGCCCGCTGGTTGAGTAGACCGTAACCGGAGTTCCAACTTTCAGCTTGCGAATTACTTTTGATTTCTTTGACTTTCTTGTTCTCAGCTTACACCAATGGCGAAAAATCTTTCCGCTATAACCCGAAGCTGCTTTTACTTCTCTCTGTGGTGCTGTTCCAATTGCCGTTGTAAATATAAATAAAAAGATAAATAGTGATACTATGATCTTCTTGACTATCGATTTCATTTGTTTCCCTTTCAGTGTTCTATCAAATGTTACGCATGTGTTACATTTCTATAAGATTTTAACACAATAAAGAATAATTGTAAAGTTTATGTTGCATTGTTTTAAATTTTGTAATTCCATTTATATTTTATAGAAAGGCATTTATATTTTAATGTAACAATGTCTTTCCTATAAAACAAAAAAAGAACCTACTATAATATAGTAAGCTCTTTCAGCGTGGGCGAGAAGATTCGAACTCCCGGCCTTCTGGTCCGTAGCCAGACGCTCTATCCAGCTGAGCTACGCCCACATTCATTGTCGTTTTGACAACACTAGATATTTTAATATATCTAATTATAAATGTCAACCCATATTTTATATAAAATATCTTCTGACATTTCATGCCGCAGACCGGAATCGAACCGGTACTCGATTTAACTCGAACAGGATTTTAAGTCCTGCGCGTCTGCCAGTTCCGCCACTGCGGCATATATGCAGTCATTTTTCTACATATAAATGGGACCAACAGGGCTCGAACCTGTGACCCTCTGCTTGTAAGGCAGATGCTCTCCCAGCTGAGCTATGATCCCATAAAATTACTATGAAAATAGTAAAACGACCCGGATGGGAATCGAACCCACGACCTCCGCCGTGACAGGGCGGCGCTCTAACCGGCTGAGCCACCGGGCCAAAAAATATTATATTATTATATAAAGTTTTGAATGGACCCTCGGGGACTCGAACCCCGGACCGATCGGTTATGAGCCGATTGCTCTAACCAACTGAGCTAAAGGTCCTTGAAGCCGTTGACCGGACTTGAACCGGTAACCTGCTGATTACAAATCAGCTGCTCTGCCAATTGAGCCACAACGGCATACATGAGACTATTATTATTTTGTCCAAAAATAATGACTCCAACGGGATTTGAACCCGTGTTACCGCCGTGAAAGGGCGGTGTCTTAACCACTTGACCATGGAGCCTTCTGTTGACTGATGAAGTCTTCTGCTCCATCATACGCCCGTC